>JBGQCL010000031.1:0-48297 GCA_041495365.1 Kofleriaceae bacterium
CGACTGTGCCGAGCTTCGACGGACATGGCTCAGCCGTCCGGATACGACCCCACGAACGGTTGAGGGCCCAATCAAAAACCGTGGCGATGGAACCTTCAGCCAGTTCGAATACATGCTCCCTGCGGAGACAACTCCGCCGCCGCGGCTTCGTTGCTTCCAGATCAATGATCGAACCTCGGAGGCCGTATGCCAGTCGTTCGGCGACATGCAGTCCTTCCCGATCCGCTCGCTCGCACTGGCAGAGGCTGTCGAAGACATGAGTGCTGTCATCGACTGGAGGGTGAAAGAACAGATCCTTAACGAAGGTCGGCCTGTCAGCCCCGAGTGGAAAGGCTGGTTCGATTCGATCGAGGATCCGCGGAAGCCTGGTGGCCGATTTCACGGGCGTGAATGATGCCCGTCTTGTGATGACGGCTTCCAGGAACACGACGGCCGACGGTCCCGGCTGTTTCTGTCCAGCCGCCGCCGACCGCCGCTGCGCCGAGCGCGACCTCCGGCCAGCACATCACCGCACGCCCCGACCAGCAGATCGCTGCCGGTCGGCGACGATGCCCCCCACGGCGCGATCTCGACCGGCGGCCCGCCGCCGCTGCCGGCCAAACGCGACCTCAAGCAGCTCGCCGCCGACCCACCCGCCGCCTATCTCCCGCTGTGCCGAGCGAGCGCGATCTCGACAATCAGCCCGGCGACCGCCAACTCGCCGCCGAATCGCGCCGCCGACCGCCACCGTGCCGCGCACCATCTCGGGGCCAGCAGCTTACCCCGCGCCTCCGATCGGCAGCTCGCCTCGGATCGGCACGACGCGCCCACCGCGATCTCGACCAGCACCTCGCCACGACTGCCCGCCGAGCCCGACATCGACCACCGCTGATCCACCGCCCGGCGGCGGCCACTCTGCCGAGCGCGACCTCGAACAGCAACCTCGCGCAATCCAGGTCGCCGCCAGCAACGCGCCACCTCGATCAGCAGCGCGCCACTACCGTCACGCGTTCCTCCTCGGCGACAAGCTGTAGCCCGCGCATGCCGACTATGTGCTCGCCATCCGGCCGCTGGCTGGTTTCTTGATGTGGCGCTCGCTCATGGTCACGCTCCGGAAAATTGCGGCAACGGTCTGCCCATGCACGAGCGCATTCCAGCATCACTGCGCAGGCGAACCGAAAAAAGGCTCCGCCAATGTGGCAACTCTCCAACGCCAAGTGTAACTTCCGCGGCCGGGTGGGGGACAACATGATCGAGAAGCTCGAGGACGCACTCGTGTCCGCATTCCCGCCGGTCGTGATCGACCGCGCGATGATCGAGGAACCGACAGCGATCTGGGACGTGTACGAGGATTACGCCGACCTCGCTGCCTTCGAAGGCAAGACCTGGCGCGAGCTTTCACCAGAGCTCTTGTTCAAGCACTCGGCGTTGCTGTTGTGGGCTGGCGATGCCTTCTGGCGGGCCACTCTGCCCGGCTATCTTTGGTACCTGCTACACGAGCGGACGCTGTTCAACGATCTCCCGTTTCAAGTCGCCGGTCAGCTCACGCGCAAGCATGATCCGGACTTCCATCCGAAATTCGATCGACGAATTGCGGGGCTTTCCCGAGAACAACGTTCGGCTATTCGTGACGTACTCATTCTGCTCGCAACCGTGTCTCCGTTGGAAGAGACGATGTCGAGAGCACTCGCGACCTGGAACAATCTAATTTAGTGGAAGGGCGACGATGAAGACGACAGCAGGTATGGTATTTGGGTTGATCACATTGGGGCTAGCCGTTGGGGTATATGCGGCGGAGTACAACTTCTATGACCAGGCGGACAAGAAGGGCTGCGCCTCGATCATTACCGAACGCGGGCAAGATGAGTGTGCTCGTGTACAGCGAGCGAAGGACGACGCTTGCAGCGTCCCCGTCCAGTGCGATGTCGACAAGCAGGAGCGCTTGATCGCGACGTACAAGGAGACGAAGGATCAGCTCGATCGCGGCCAAGTCGCCGACTCCGACAAGGACAGGCTCAAGGAGAAGGTGCGGAACCTCAAAGAACAACTCGACACCAACAAGGAAGCAGCGCGCAGCGGCACATCGAAAGCCGACGGCTGCGTGACCGCGCGCGAAGACGTGCAGAAGTGGTTCATGGAGACCGGCATCCGACTGACGGAGCAGACCCGCGACGACGCGCTCCGCCAACGCAAGGATCTGCTCGACAAGCTCGCCGATGCCCAGCGAAAGCAGGCCGACGCGAAGTCCAAGCGCGACGCGAAGCCGGGCGACTCGAACACACAGAGCGACTATGATCGCGCCACGGAGGAGATGCGGAACGCAGAGAAGGCACTTGAGCAGTTCAATAGCAAGTACGGCAAGGACTTCGAGCGCCACGCATCCAGGCTGATCGACCAGTAGGGCAGAGAAGGATTCGCATGAGAGGCCGCTGAGCGAAGCCCGGAACCGCGTCGAGAACTGCAAGAAGGTTGACAACATGAGCTACTGAACTACAGAAGCGATCGTTGACATTCACGACCGCAGCGGTGGCGGTGACGAGTCCGAGCGCGGCTCGTCGGTGGCAGTGATGCGCTGCCAGCGCGACATCGACCAGCAGCTCGCGATTCCGTACCCGACTGCCGCTATACCGAGCGTGACAGGTTCGCCGCCGATCTGCCGCCAACCGCCGGGCCGGCATCGTAACGGGCGCGACGAGCTCCGGCTATCGCTTCCGGGATTCGCGGCGTAGCTCTGCGAGCTCCAGATTCTTCTCTCTCACGACATCCTGGAGCTGGTCGAGCTTCGCGCGGAGTGCTCGTACCTCCGCCGGCTCAGCGGGCAGCTCGACCGGAGGCGGTGCAGCGGCAGGGCGCTCGCGGAGTTGCCGTTCAAGATCCTCGACTCGCCGGGCGAGATCTCGGTTCTGTCGAACTGTATCGGCGATCGTGCTGCGAAGCGCGTCCGCCTCGGCCTTGGACTCGGCGATCACGCGCGACTGCGCGTCGGCATCGCCCGCTTTGGCCCTCGCCGCTTGCCACTGCTTGTAGGTGGTCTCTGCAGGGTCGTCGGGAAGAAGGCCCAGCCGCACGCGCGCTTGACGCATCGCCGGAAACAGGCGACCCGCGGCATCGATGTCGGCTGCGACATCGGCGCGGAGCAGGAGCACGTTAGCGCAGGCGAGATCGTGGGTAACGGGTAATGGCCGGCGCGTTACCCAAAAGCCCAAAAGGCTTTCGCCCCTTTCGTCGAGGGGACGTAAGGGGCGATGATCGTTCGTGCGCGAAGGGGGACTCGAACCCCCACGGTGTTACCCACTAGCACCTCAAGCTAGCGCGTCTACCAATTCCGCCATCCGCGCATGAAGTTGTCAGGCGAGGGACGTTGGTAGCGCCAGAGGGGCGCCCTGTCAAGACGCACGGCCCGCGGCGCTACCTGAGGAGGACCGGGGGCGGCGAGACGTTGGGGCCGGCGATATCGGTGGCGGAGACGACGCGGATCGCGCCGGGGGCGCCGCCACCGCCGCCATGGCCGACGGACGTGCCGCTCTGGCCGTTGCGGATCGTGATCGGATAGCCCGGGCCGCCGGCGCCGCCGGCAGCGGTGCCGGTGGCGCCGTCGCCGTCGAGGCCGCCGGTGCCGGCGAGGCCGCCCGAGGTGGGGTCGGTCGGATCGCCGCCGTCGGCGCCGCCGGTGAAGCCGGCCTGGGTGGCGTGGGTGCCGGCGCCGCCACCGCCGTGGCCGCCATTGGCGAACACGGCGGCGCCGGGGTCGAGCTGGATGCTCGGGGCCTGGAGGAGGATCAGGCCGCCCGCGCCGCCGCCGGCACCGCCGCGGCCCGGCTCCTTGCCGCCGGCGCCGGAGGCGCCGGAGGCGTTGATCGTCGCGCCGGCTTCGAGGACGAGAGCGCTGGACAGCGAGACGATCCAGAGGGCGCCGCCGCCGGCGCCGCCGGTGGCGATGCCGCCGTCGGAGCCGCCGCCACCGCCCACGGCGCCCTGGGTTCCACCGCAGCCGCCGTTGCTGAGGTTGTTGAAGCTGAAGGTGCCGCCGCCGCTCGCGCCGGTCATGGGGTTGCTGCCATCGTCGCCGCCATGGCCGCCGCGATCGGCGGCGTCGCCACCGCGGCCACCGCCACCGCCGGTCGGGAGCGTGCCGGGGATGCAACCGGAGAGGAGGGAGCCCGCGCCGGGACGACCCGGGTGGCTCGCGACGTCGACGGTTCCCTGGAGGGTGACGGAGCGAGCGAACAGCGCGAAGGGGATCGAGCCGTGGGCGGACAGTGCGCCGCCGGGCTGGACGACGATCGACGCGGCCGCGAGGACGCAGACGTCGTTGGGGGTGGTGGCGTTGCCGGTGGACACGCGGACGCAGCGCAGGCCGTCGTCGGGGGCCGACGTGCCGAGATCGGTGTCGAACGAGGTGCTGGCGGTGATGCGGATCAGTGCCTGGGTCGGGGTCGCGCAGGCAGCGGCGAGGAATTGCGGGTTGCCGAGCGCGATCATCGGACAGATCTGCGAGAGGTCGACCTGGTCGCTGTCGGGGAGGACGCTGGCGTCGCTGCCGGCATCCGGGTTGCCGGCGGTGCGCGACTGGAATCCACAGCCGATGAGGAACAACACCCAGGCTGTACGCATGACTGTGAGCCACCTTATCGCGAACAGGTTTGCAGCTCAGCTAAGAGGCAATGACAGCCGAGAAAGAGCCGCCTCACGACGTGCGCTGCACGCTGTCGGATGAACGCGCGAACGGTGCGACGCGCAGGACACCCGCCGGGTTGGGAGGGGCCGCCGGGCGTTCAGCGCGGGATGGCGAACTCGCCGAGCTGGCCGTGCTGGGGATCACCCCAGCAGCGGATCGCGCCTTCGGCGAGGGCGCAGGCGTGGGCGCGACCGACGGCGAGCGCGGTGGCGCGCTGGACGCCGGGGACGGCGGCGAACCGGGTGCCGTCGAAGCAGGCGACGGTGCCGGACCTGAGGAGGGCGCAGCGGCCGACGAGGGCGTTGACGCGCTCGAGGGCGATGGGGTCGAGGTGGCGGCAGCCGTCGCCGCACTGCAGGCGGCCCGTGGTGGTGACGACGCAGAAGCCGACGTCGAAGGCGAGCTGGCGCGCGGCGGCGAAGCCCGGAGACTGGGCAGGGTCGCCGGCGGGTTCGGGGGATGCGGCGGGGCGCGCCGCGGGCTTGGCGGCGGCGGGCCTGGGCTTGGCGGCGCGGCCGGTGGGCCTGGGGGGTGGCGATGCCGGCCGGGTGGGCGGCGGCCTGGCGGCGGGGGTTGCGGGGGGCGGGCCACATCGCCCGCCGTCCACGCACAGGACGCGGCCGCCGTCGAGCAGGCCGCATAGCTCGCCATCGCGCGCGGCGATCTCGCGGACGGCGGTGACGTCGACGCGGCGGGGGACGCCGTCGCTGGCCCATCGCCACATGTGGCCGTCGTCGCTGAACGCGCCGTCGGGGAGGAGGCCGGCGACGTGGTCGAGGCCGACGACGGGGGTCGGTACGCGGTGGACGCCGGGGGCGAAGTGGCCGCGTGCGTCGACGTTGCCCCAGCACACGAGGGCGTCGTTGGCGACTCGGGCACAGGCGCGGCCGGGGAGGACGAAGATGCGCTTGACGCCGATCACGCCGAGCACGCCGGTCGGGCGCAGGACATCCTCGGCGCGGCCGTGCCAGCCGATGCGGCCCCAGCACGTGACGGAGGCGTCGTCGAGGAGCGCGCACGCGGTGGCGTCGGCGAGCTGGAGATCGACGACGGCGCGGATGTCGGGGGTGACGGGCGAGGCGGCGTCGGCGGTCTGGCCGTTGCCGAGCTGGCCGTGCGCGTTGCCGCCCCAGCAGCGGACGGTGTGATCGGACAGGACGGCGCACGTGGAATCGCCGGCGGCGACGAGGCGGACGGGGGTCGGCGCGGGGCGAACGGCGGCGTCGACGGGCGGCGGCGCGTCGACGGGCGGTGGGGCATCGATCGGGATCGGCGCATCGCGCGGGGGCGGCGCGTCGTGCGAGCGGCACGCGGACGTGACGGCGACAACGCCGGCGACGGCGACGGCGAGTGCGAGGATCGCGCGGCTCGCGCGGCGAGGCTGCGCAAAATTCCGAGGAACGAGCCGGGCGACGATCGCGCGCGGTGGATCGGAGCGCGCATCGGCGCGAGCGCGCGGCGGCGACGATCTGCGATGCAGCGCGATGTGGCGGCGCGCGCGTGCGGACGCGGCGCCGCGATCGATGGCGGACCAGTACAGCGGACCCATCGGCGGCTGCAGTATGACGCGGCAGGGGCGAACGTCCACGCGAGGTCCGTCGATCTGGCGCGCGCAGGTCGAAACGCGTCTGTCACGACCCAACACCGCGGTGATCGCGCATACTGGAGGCGCGACACATGTCGTACTCGCCGAGTCAGCCCAGCCCAGCCCCGCCCCTGTCTCGCGCGAGCATGGTGATCGGGCTGTATGGCGCGATGGCGCTGGTGGCGCTGGTGATCGCGGCCGGGCGCGGCGATCCGGATCTGTACCGGTTCGGGAGCGAGCCGCGCTGGGCGCTGCTGTCGGGGCCCATCGTGGGGTTCCTGGTCGGGCTGGGCGTGGTGGGCCTGACCCGGGTGGCGACGCGGCACTTCGCGTGGGCGCGCCACCTGCACGTGAGCTTCCACGACCTGCTCGGGCCGCTGACCGGGCGCGAGATCGTGATCCTGGCGCTGGGCTCGTCGATCGGCGAGGAGCTGCTGTTCCGCGGGGCGCTGCTGCCGTGGCTGGGGCCATGGTGGCAGGCGGTGGTGTTCGCGCTGCTGCACGTCGGGCCGGGCCGGCGGTTCCTGCCGTGGACGGCGTCGGCGCTGGTGCTCGGGGCCGGGTTCGGCTGGCTGGCGGTGTGGACGACGAACCTCGGGGCACCGATCGCGGCGCACTTCACGATCAACTTCCTGAATCTGCGGTTCATCGTGGCCGAGCCTGCCGTTTTGTTGCGAGAATCTCCGCCAGCTGCCTAGCGTCGGGGATGCCCCGTGGTTTGCCGCTCGCGCTGATCGCCAGCGCCGCCCTCGCTTCCCAGATCTCCGGGATCTCCGGCGCGCGCGCCGACGAGACGTCGGCGACGGACAAGCTGAGGATCCTGTACTCGACGCGGTTCACGTTCACCGACGACGGGCTGCCGCTGGTGACGGTGGAGATCATGAGCGGGCAGAAGGTCGCGCGGCTGCGGGCGCGCGGCGGGATCGCGGTGCGGCCCGACGGGGCGGGCGGCTCGTCGGTCGAGGCCGAGGGGGCGGACGCCTGGACGGTGACGGTCGAGGACGGACGGCCGGCGGCGCTGCAGGACTGGACGGTGGTCGAGACGCTGGCGCCCGACGACAGCCGCGGGATCGCGGCGGGGCTGGCGCGCTGGAAGGCGCGCGGGTTCGAGCCGCGGACGTTCGAGCTCGGGACGGTGTTCGGCGTCGAGGGCGAGGTGATCGACACGCGCGAGGTCCGGATCGCGATCGATCCGGTGGCGGCGGGCAAGGGCAGCGGGCGCGCGGCCGAGGTCGCGCGGCGCTACGGGGTGACGACCCGCGTGCACCAGGAGCTGGTGCGGCGGCCGGCGGGGACGATCGTGGCGCGGAGCGGCGCGACGACGATCCGCAACCCGTCGGTGCTGTGGTTCCAGCCGCGGCGAGCGAGCGAGACGATCGCGGTGGCGGACGTGCCGACGGGGACCGGCGGCTCGCAGCTGGAGACCGGCAGCGAAGATCGCCGCTACTGGGGAGCGGTGTATGCGACGCTGGATCACGACGGCGCGCTGGTGGTGGCCAACGCGGTCGGCGAGGACAGGCTGCTCGCCGGGCTGGTGCCGGCGGAGATGTACCCCGACGCGCCGGCGCCGGCGCTGGAGGCCCAGGCGATCGCAGCGCGCACCGAGCTGCTGCAGAAGATCGGCCGGCGCAACCTGACCGATCCGTTCCTGCTGTGCTCGTCGCAGCAATGCCAGGTCTACGCGGGCGCGGGCAAGGAGGACGCGCGGACGACGCGGGCGATCGAGGCGACGCGCGGGATCGTGCTGCTGCGCGACGGCGGCGGGCTGGTCGACGTGCGCTACAGCGCATCGTGCGGCGGGCACGGCGAGGACAACGATGCGATCTGGGGCGGCGATCCGGATCCGTCGCTGCGCGGCCGGGTCGACAGCGCCGGCGGCGCCGGCGGTCCGGGCGGGATGACGCGGATCACCGACGGCAACATCGGTGCGTTCCTGGGCGGCGAGCGCGACGCGTGGTGCAACCAGCCCCGGCTCGGCAAGGGCAAGTTCCGGTGGACCGAGACGGTGTCGGCGGGCGACCTGACGGCGCGGATCGCGACCGAGCACCCCGAGATCGGCCGGGTGCAGCGGCTGATCGCGCGGCAGCGCGGAGCGTCGGGCCGGATCGGCGTGCTGGCGATCGAGGGCAACAAGGGCCGGGTCGAGGTCGCCGGCGACCTGCACATCCGCCGGCTGCTCGGCGGGCTCAAGTCGACGCTGTTCGAGGTCCACCGCGACGGCGACGCGTTCGTGTTCCATGGCGCCGGGTTCGGCCACGGGGTCGGGATGTGTCAGATGGGGGCGATCGGCATGGCGAGCGCCGGCAAGTCGCACGCGCAGATCCTCGCGCACTACTTCCGCGGCACGCACCTGCACCGGCTGTACTGACCACGGAGCCTCGCTCGAGCACCGTGACAGTCAATACGCAGCGAATTGTTGCACCAGCGCCGCAGTCACGATTTGCGCGCTGACAGCTTCTCTCGTCGCCCCATCGACGCGAAGTCCTCCGGTTCAAACCGCCGGTTTGCGCGACACAGATAGATCGAAGTCGTGATCGTGTTCGGAGGATCAGCCCACCGCGCTGCGCAGAATATCGTCGTTCTCCCCATCACCGCTGATCTTGGCGCGATGTGCGAGCGCTTCCCTGTCACGCGCGGCCAGTGCATCAGATAGAGCATCCCAGGGACCATCCACGATCCAGCTGGGCGTCTCGTCACGCCAGATTGGCACGAACTGCTCGATCCGGCCGATCATGTTCGGCTCGGGCTCGATCAGAGCTTCGACCATGACAAGGACGCCGGCGAGATTCGGATAGATTGCCCCTTCGGCTCTCATCCAGCGTCGCAACTCGCTTACGAAGAGATGACTCGGGGCATGCATCCCTGGATCGAGCAATACCACGCCAGAAGCGTGCGGTGGAATCTGCATGGCGCTTCGCACAACTGCCCCTCCAACTACGCGCGCGACTTCGTGCCTACTGTCGGTCGGCACGCCGGTCGAGTTACCACTCGTCGCATCACCGGGAGGGCCCATCACCGTGACAATGATCAGTCCATCCACGCTCTCGCTGGCAGGGAATGGCCCCCCCGATCTTGCCAGGCTTAGTTTTGTGTCAGCAAGCTTCAACGCAATTTCGTCAATGTTCGCACGGAGGAAGCTACGACCCTCGTCTGTGTCCTGCAACGCCTGAAATTTCTCGGTCAGTCGAACATGCGCACTGATTGGAGGGCCCGAAATGTCTGCGTGACCCGCTCGCGGCATGGAGAGCCTCCAAAACCAGGTCTGCTCTTCCTTGGCCCACTCGCCCTCCTCGGCGTACTTGGCTTCCATATAGATGAATCGACCACTCTGTAGTTCCATCCGGAAGTCTACGCTCCTGCCAGGGTCGCTCAGTGGTTCAGAGGAAACGTCGAGTCCGGCATTCCTGAATGCAGCAAGACAACGAAGCTCGAACCGAGCGCTCTTGAAATCAACGGAAGCATCCGTACGAAGTCTTCGAAGGAGCTGGGGCTGATGGAGCGCATCTGCATCTACGGCGTCAAAGCCCAGTCGGAGGAGCGCGCTAAGGTCTGGTCGCATCGGGCACGCAAGCAGCGGCCATAGCGGATGGCGCAACCGGCGTGCGCGTTCCGTCGCGTCCCGTACGCCGACCCAGCTGAGCGCCGCCTTCGCTTGATCTTCCGGGTAGAGCTGCATGAGCACGCGGAACGCAGTGTCGAGGCGCTCCTGGCTCCAGGGTGAGGCTGCGAGATAGTCTGGTTCACGCCAAAATTCCGGTTGCCACCACCTGCCAGTCACGGCGACGTCGTCAAACCAGCTCTGAGACGCTCGGTGATAGGGTAGCCTTACCCGGGAGCTCGGACGATAGAACTTGCCTCGCGTCGCGCCGCTGAAGTCGTACTCGTCTTTCATGGCATGTCCTCATAGCTCCTGCGCTCGTTCCGCGTTGCATGTCGCGCCGAGATGATTCGAACTGTCACGGTTCGCATGTGCTCGACAAACGTGTGGACGACGACCAGTAGGTCCCGGCGAGACGTCCCCAGTGTAACCCACCGCTCCTCTTCGGGCGAGCTATGTTCATCGTCGTACCGGCTCGCCGCGCAGGGGTCGCTGAAGACCCGGCTTGCCTCCTCGAAGGTCACCCCATGCTTGCGAACGTTGCTCGCTGCTTTCTCCGGATCCCACTCGAAGATGTACTCCGTCACCGCGGCCGATGAGACCACGATCCGTGGCCAGACTGCAGCCTCTGTCGCACCGCTTCCGCTCGACCTCCAAGGCCGCGTTCCGACGCCGGCGTGGTGCCTGATCCAGACCCACCGCGAGTCGGACATGGCGGCGGGCAGCGCATCCAGGCCCAACGGCCAGGCCCGGTCACGCGCACGAGCGCGACCTGTCATCCGTCACTACGCAACCTTTGGGTTGCATTTGGGTGCGGCCGGCGTAATCTGCAACCAGGAGGTTGCATATGACGACGGACCGGATCGAGAAGCAGATCGTGCTCAAGGCATCGCCGGCGCGGGTGTGGCGGGCGCTGTCGAACGCGCGCGAGTTCGGCGCGTGGTTCGGGGCGGAGTTCGAGGACGACTTCGCGCCCGGCAAGGAGGCGCGCGGCAAGGTCAAGTACCAGGGCAAGGAGCTCACGATGACGTTCGTGGTCGAGCGGATGGAGCCCGAGCGGCTGCTGGCGTTTCGCTGGCACCCGTACGCGATCGATCCGACGGTCGACTACTCGGGCGAGCCGACGACGCTGGTGGAACTGGTGCTGACGCCGGTGCCCGAGGGCACGCGGCTGACGGTGACGGAGTCGGGGTTCGATCGGATCCCGATCGCGCGGCGCGCCAGGGCGCTCGAGATGAACACGCACGGCTGGGCCCAGCAGATGGAGAACCTCGCGCGCCATGTTCATGCGTAGCCTCGCGGCGGCAAGCAAGAGCGGCGCGCCGATCTTCGCCGCGCTGGGCGACGAGACCCGTCTCCGGATCGTGGCCAGACTGTCGGATCAGGGACCGCTGTCGATCGTGCGGCTGACCGAGGGCGAGGCGATGACGCGCCAGGCGATCACCAAGCACCTGTCGGTGCTGGCCGAGGCGGGGCTGGTGCGCGACGTGCGGCGCGGCCGGGAGCGCCTGTGGGTGCTGGAGCCGTCACCGCTGGAGGTGGCGCGGCGCTACCTGGATCTGGTGTCGGAGCGGTGGGATGCCGCGCTGGGCCGGCTGGCCAAGCGGGTCGAGTTGGAGGACGGCTGAGCCGGCCGCGAGGTGCCGGCGCGGGTATGATGAGCCGCTTGCGCGACCTTCTGATCCGCCGCGTCTCTCCTGCCCTGGTGTTCACCGCGTCGCTCGGCGCAGCCGCCGCGCCGCCGCCGGCCGCGCCCCCGCCGCCCAGCATCGACGTCTACGTCGCCGGGCAGACCGTCGACAACCAGCTCGTCATCGAGCACGTCACCGCCGAGCGCAACGTCACCAAGGTCACCGAGGTGTTTCGCGGCGGCAAGCCGTCGGCGTGGAAGTGGCTCGACGGGCACACGCTGATCGAGCTGTTCCAGGACGACAAAGACGAGACCGATCTCGCGATGATCGTCGATGGCCAGCCGACGCCGCAGCGCGCGATCCGGGTCGCCACCTCGACGTGGCCGCCGGAGGTCAAGGACTGGCCGCAGCGCTTCGCCCTGCTCAACGGCGGAGTCTGGCTGATCCGCGAGCCGGCGCCGACCGGCAAGTCCAGGGACCGGCCCAAGCCGATCTTCCGGCGGGTCGACGTCACGCCGAACGTGACGCAGCGCGAGCCGCCGGCGCCCGAGATCGCCTCGGTCACCAGCGAGAGGCGCGCCTGGCTCGGCGGCCTGCCGTCGGTCAAGCCGCCCGCCGGGGTCAGCGTGACGAAGACCAGGGCCAGGCTCGGCCGGCAGACCTGGGGCGCGGTGCGCTGCAAGCCGGCGCGCGGCGCCGCGACGACGTTCCCGACGCCGGCGGTGCATCCGTTCCTGCGGGTCAGCGTCGACGCCGTGAAGTTCGTGAGCCCGACGCTGCCGCTCTACGTGGTGAGCGGGATGGCGAACGCGCTACCCGGCGGGCCGAGGTTCCAGACCGCCGCGTTCCAGGGCTGCACCAGGGCGGCGCTGCACAGCTTCGCGTGGGGCGGTGGCGACGTGTTCGCGACCATCGCCGGCACGCCCGACGGCGCGGGGTTCTCCGCGCAGGACACGCGCAAGCTGCAGCTGTGGGTCTCGGGCCGCGCGGTCGCGACCCTGCCCTTGCTCGGCGACCCGGCGCTGTCGTCGGCGGCCCCTGCGCGCGTGCCGTGACGGCCGGCGGCCGCGGCGGTCAGAACCGACCGGCGACGACGAGGCCGAGCTCGCCGGGGGAGACGGCCGGCGCGGCGATCACGCGGCGGTGACGGACGTCGCGCGCGAGGTAGATCGCGGCCGGGATCGCGCAGGCGACCGCGGCCGCGCCGGCACCGGCGGTGATCCAGACGAACGTCCGGCCGCGACGGACGTTGTCCTGGGCATCGGCGAGGGTGAACTTGCCGCTGTCGGCGGCGATCTGGTGCGCGCGCTCGTAGCTGGCGATCGCGGCGATGCCGAAGCCGGCCGCGCCGAGCGCGAACACGCCGGTGGGAATCGCCCAGGTCAGCCAGCGGCGGGTCCACGGCGGACTGTCCGGGTCGGCGGGCGACTCCGGCGCTGCAGGTCCGGCGGCTGTTGCGGACGGCGTGCGTGTGGCCGCCACCGACGGCATGGCCGTGGCGGCCGCGGGGTCCAGCTCGAGCAGGCGGTTGCCTCGGTCGTCGAGGATCGCGATCCGATCTGCCCCGGCGAGGCGGACGCGGCGATCGGCGCCGAACACGGCCGACGCGGGCGCGGCGGCGGCGCGAGCGCCCGGGACGGGTGCGGCGGCGTTCACGGGCGCCGCCGGATCGAACGCCGAGGCGGCGTGGGCCATGGCGAGCGGATCGGCGACGAGCTCGACGTCGATCTCGCCGGCCCGGGTGCGCTGGGCGATCGCCTGGAGCCGGCCGTGGGCGGCGACGTAGGCGGAAGCGGCGACGAACGGCTCGCGCAGCTTGGGCGCGGTGTCGTCGGGCAACGCGGCGTCGGGATCGATCGCCAGCCAGCGCCGGTAGAACTGCTCGGCGAGCTCGCGCTGGTCGAGCACGACCGCGGCGCGCGCCGAGAGCCGGTAGATCTCGCGCACCGCGGCGAGCGAGTTGCCGCCGTCGTGGAGGGCCTCGACCAGCAGGCGGCGGGCGGCGTCGTAGTCGACGGCCTCGACCGCGCGGCGCGCCTCGGCGAGGTGCGGGCTGTCGGCGCGGGCCGGCGCGGCGGCGAGCGCGAGCCCGAGGGCGACGGTGAGCGCGAGCGACCGCGCGGCGCGGCTCACCATCGCAGCGTGCCCTGGCTGGTCTTCCGGTCCGGCGCGATCGTGACCGCGAAGCTGCGCTGGCGGCCGTCGGCGAGCACGGCGCGGACGCGGTGGCTGCCGGCGGGGAGCGCGATCCGGTCGAGGGGGGTGTCCCCGATCTTGCGGTCGTCGACGAAGATCGTGGCGTAGGGCGCCGAGTCGATCGCGTACCAGCCGGTGGCCGTCGCGACCGCCGGATCGCGGCCGGGCGCGCGCGGCGCGGGAGCATGCGGCCCGGGGTGCGCAGGTGCGCCGGTGGCATGCGGCGAGCTGGCCGGGAGCGGCGCAGGCCGTGTCGCGACGGCGGGCGGCGCAGCAGCATCTGCCGGCGTTCCGGAACCCGGGACCGGGTGTCCCGCGGGACCGGACAGCGGTTCGCGCTCGACGACCTGGCGAGGCGAGTCAGGCGACGTGGCGGTGGCCGCAGAACCGCTCGGCGCGGGAGCGGGTGGCAGGGCAAGCGCCGGCGGCGCAGCGTCCGGCCCCAGGCCCGCACGCTCCGGGCGGCCGCGCCCCAGGCTCACCGCCGCGATGCCGGCAGCGATCGCGGCGAGGCCGACGAGCCCGGCGACCCAGCGCCCGCGCCTGCGCGCCGGACGCCGGACGACGATCGCGTCCTTGCGCATCGCCATGCTGACGGTCGCCGCGGCGTCGCGATCGGCGTCGGCCGCGGCCGGTCCGGGGCGCGTCGCCGCGTCGCGCGCGGCCGCCTCGGCGGCGTCCCGGCGGGCCAGCGCGTCCGCGATGTCGCGCCGGCGCGCGGCGAGCTGGTCGCCGCACAGCCGGGTGACCGCGCCGGCGATCGCCGCGCGCGACGCATCGCCGCCGACCTCGACGACGAGCTGCTGGAGATCGCGGCCGAGCTCGGCGGCGCTCGCATGGCGCTGGTCGCGATCGCGGGCGAGCGCGCGGGCGATCACGCGATCGGCCGCGGCGGGGTAGCTCGCGCCCGGGACCCGCGCGGTCACCGGCGGGACCGCGGCCTCGGTGATCGCCTGGTAGGTCAGGAAGTCGGTGTCGCGATCGAACAGCGGCTCGCCGGTCAGCGCCTCCCACAGCATCACGCCGACCGCCCACACGTCGGCGCGGGCGTCGAGCGGCTCGCCGCGGACCTGCTCCGGTGCCATGTAGGGCAGCTTGCCCTTGCGCACACCGGTGCGGGTCCGCCGCGGGTCGGTGGCGATCTTCGAGACGCCGAAGTCGAGCACGCGACCGGTGCCGTCGGTCGTCACGAACAGGTTCTGCGGCGAGACATCGCGGTGGATGATCGGCCGCGGGGTACCGTCGACGTCGCGGCAGGTATGCGCGTGGTGCAGGCCCTCGCAGGCCTGGGCGAGCACGCCGGCGGCGAGCGCCAGACCGGCCCGGTCGCGCGGCGCCGCGGCGGCGAGCGCTTCCCACGGCACGCCATCGAGGTACTCCATGACCAGGAACAGCTCGCCGCGGTCCCGGCCGAGCTCGAACACCGTGCACACGTTGGGATGCGTCAGCCGCGCCGCGTTCCGGCCCTCCTCCATGAACATCTCGACGAACACCGGGTCGGCGGCGAGGTGAGGCAGGATCCGCTTGACCGCGAACATCCGGGTGAACCCGCCGATGCCGCGCATGCGCGCCAGGTAGAGCACCGCCATGCCGCCGCGGCCGAGCTCGAGCACGAGCTCGAAGCGACCGAACGCGTCGGGCACATCGAGCGCGGAGCTGCGCTCGGGGCGCTCGGGGGGCTCGGCTCCGGCAGGCACCGCCGGCGATGCTAGCACCGTCAGCCCTTCACCACGATCTCGGCGGCGGGCGCGACCGCGAGCCGGGTCCCACCGCCGCCCGGCGCGCGCTCGATCAGGCGCGGCCCGGCGAGCCCGGCCTCGACCAGATCGCGCCGGCACCGGCTGATCAGCATGTTGATCTCCGGGCGCGACACGGCCGGCCGGCGCGGCCACACCACGGAGCGCAGCGCGTCGTCGGACACGAACTCGCCGGCGCGCAGTCCGCCGGGGGGCCGGGCCAGCGCGACGACCAGATCGAACCGGCGATCGGCGAGGTAGACCGCGCGCTCGCCGGCGCCGACCGAGAACACGACCCGGCCGCCGCGCGGCAGCAGCTCGATCGCGACGCGCGTCGGCAGCTCGCCGCCGCCCAGCGCGGTGGTCGCCGCGGCGCCGACCTCGCGCACGACGAAGCTCTCGCCGCGATACGCCAGGGTGTCGCCGGGGGCGAGCGCGCACGGCGCGTCGACCTCGAGCGGCGCGCCGTTGCAGGTCGCGCCGCCGGCGTGGAGCTCGGCGAACAGCTCGCCCTGCGCGAGGTGGAGCGACAGCACGCGCGCCGGCCAGCGCTTGACGATCAGGTCGTCGCTGTCGCCGCCGCCGATCACGAACGGCGTGTGCGCGATCCCGAACGCGGCGCCGCCCGCGCGCTCGAGCGCGAACGCCGCGCGCGCCGCGGCATCGGGGCGCGGGATCGTGATCGCGACGGCGAGCGTCAGGCCGGGCAGCCGGAGCCGGTCGCCGTCGACCAGGCCGCGCGGCCGGTCGGTGGGGGCGCCGTTGACCTCGACCGGCGAGCGGCCGAGCGGGACGACCTCGGCGCCGCTGCCGGTCAGCCGGACCAGCGCGTGGCGCCGGCTGACGCTGGGATCGCCGGCGACGATGTCGCAGTCGCTCTGGCGACCGATCAGCACGCCGCTCGGCCCGACCCGGCGCGACGGTCCGCCCTCGACGTCGAGCACGCAGTGCACGCGAACCGGCTCCATCCGGTCATGATAGCGTCGCTGCGTGCGCGGCGCCCTCGCCTGGCTGGTTGCGTTGATCGCGAGCTGTGCGCCCGACTACGCGCACACCGCGTTTCGCTGCACGGGCGACGGCGGCTGCCCGGCGGGCCAGACCTGTCTGGACGGGCGCTGCCGGCGCGGCGCGCCGATCGGCGACGGCGTGGCGTGTGGCTCGGACGCCTGCGACGCCCACCACCAGTGCTGCCTCGACCTGTTCAACCCGCCGCGCTGCATCGCCGCCGGCGACGTCTGCCCGGGGACCGCGGCGCTGTGCGACGGCATCGAGGACTGCCAGGCCGGCGACCGCTGCTGCGCCGACGGCGACACGGTGTTCTGCGACGCGGCGTGCGATCGCTACGCCTGCCGCGACGCCGCCGACTGCCCGTCGACCGCGCCCAGCTGCTGCCCCGACGACGCCACGCCATGGGGCCAGTGCTCGCGGCTCGGTTGCTGATGTCGGCGTGATGTCGCGGCCGCGGGGGTGCGCGCCGTAACAGGGAGCAACCGTCCACCAGGAGTCCGCCATGAACCGCCCCGCCCTCGTCGTCATCCTCGCCGGCTTCGCCGTCGGCATCGCCCTCGCCCTCGCCACCGGCCTCGCCGGCTGCGGCTCGTCCGACCTGGCCTGCGAGGGCGACCACTGCGTCTGCCCGGCCGACGCGCCGTGCAGCCACGCGTGCACCGCCGGCGGCAACGCCTGCGAGGTCCAGTGCGCGCCCGGCGAGCCGTGCAGCGTGGGCTGCGCGGCCGGCGAGCCGTGTAACGTCGAGTGCAGCAGCGCCGCGTCGTGCTCGGTCGACTGCGGGTCGAGCCCCGATTGCGAGGTCACCTGCCCGCCGACCGGCTGCACGGTGAAAGCCTGCACCGGCGCCGCGTGCCAGGTCACGTGCGGCCTCGGATCGCTCCCGTCGCACAGCGGCACCACCGCGACCTGCCCGTGACGCCCGGTGGCCGCGGGCCGGCACCGGACCGATGAGGTGTGGTATCCCCGCGGCATGCTGCTACCGACGACGATGGTCGGCTCGTTCCCGCGGCCGGCGTGGTTCACCCACCAGCTCGCCGGACGCGACCTCCTGGAGGCGTTCAAGCTCGCCGCCCACAGCGAGGCGTTCCACGACGCCACGCGCGTGGTGATCCGCGACCAGGAGGGTGCCGGGCTCGACCTCCTGAGCGACGGCCAGATGTGGTTCGACGACTACCACATGGGGATCGGGTCGTTCCTGTGGTACTGGCTCGAGCGCATCCACGGGTTCTCGTCCGAGAAGCTGCCGCACCCGGCGCACGGCAAGGCGCGCGGCCGCGACATCTGGGCGCTCGACGAGGCCGGCGGGGTCGCGGTCGACGGCGAGATCCAGCGCGGCCCGATCCGCATGGCGCTGCTCTACCGCTGGGCGCAGCGCCACACCGCGCGGCCGATCAAGGCGTGCATCGGCGCCGGGCCGGTCCAGCTGTCGACGCTCGCGCACTTCCGCGCCGGCCCGGTCAAGGACCGCTACCAGCTGTCGCGCGCGCTCGCCGACGTGTTCCGCGCCGAGGTCGCCGAGGTCGTCGAGGCCGGCTGCAAGCACGTCCAGTTCGAGGACCTCGGGGCGTGGATCCCGTACCTGTCGGGCGTGCGCGACTACGACTGGGTGTGCGAGATCGTCGACCGCTCGTTCGGCGAGACCCCGCCCGGCGTCGAGCGCGCCTGGCACTTCTGCATGGGCAACGCGTGGGGCAACCGGCTCGAGGGCATGACCGCGGGCGGCTACCGCGAGGTGCTGCCGCACTACCACGGGGTCAAGGTCGACGCCTACGTGCTCGACTTCGCGTGCCGCGAGATGGCCGACGCCGACCTGCTGCGCGCGCTGCCCGCCGACAAGCGGGTGCATGCCGGCGTGATCGACGTCCGGACGCTGGAGATCGAGCCGCCGGCGCAGGTCGCCGACCGGATCCGCAAGGTGCTGGCGCACATCGAGCCCGAGCGGGTCACGCTGACCACCGACTGCGGGCTCAAGCAGCTGCCGCGCGTGGTGGCGGTCGAGAAGCTGCGCGCGCTGGTCGAGGGCGCCGCGATCGTCCGCCGCGAGCTGGCCCCCGGCCGGTAGCCCTCGCCTACGCCCGTGCCTCGGGTGGGCCGGGTCCCGGGGCCGCCGTCGCGCGCGTCGTCCGCGCACGCGGTGCACGAGCCCGCAGCGGCAATCGTACCCTTGTTTCGTAACACCGTCACGATATAGTCCCCGGCACCAGGAAGGAGCGGCACCGATGCAACCCCTCGTCAGCTACCGGCTCGATCAGGCGATCGCCACGATCACTCTGGACGACGGCAAGGTCAACGCGCTGTCGCCCACCATGCAGGCGCAGATCGGCGGCGCGCTCGACCAGGCCGAGGCGGATCGCGCCGGCGCGGTCGTGCTCGCCGGGCGCGCCGGCGTGTGGTCGGCCGGGTTCGATCTCGCGGTCCTGCGCGGCGGCGGTCCGGCGGCGCTCGGCATGGTGCGCGGCGGGTTCGTGCTCGCCGAGCGCCTGCTGGCGTTCCCGCGGCCGGTGGTCGTCGCGTGCACCGGGCATGCGGTCGCGATGGGGCTGTTCCTGGTGCTGTCCGCCGACTACCGGATCGGCGCGGCGGGGGCGTTCCGGCTCACCGCCAACGAGGTCGCGATCGGGATGACCATGCCGCGGGCGGCGATCGAGATCACCCGCCAGCGGCTGCCGCCCGCGCACGTCCACCGCGCGCTGGTGCTCGCCGAGATCTACACGCCGGACGACGCGGCCGCCGCCGGCATCCTCGATCGCGTGGTGCCGGCCGGCGAGCTCGCCGACGCGGCCCGGAGCGCGGCGGCCCGGCTCGCCCAGCTCGACGCCGGGGCGCACGCCGCGACCAAGCTGCGCACGCGCGACGCCACGCTGCAGGCGCTGCGCGCGGCGCTCGACGGCGACGACCTGGAGCTCCGGCCGCGCAGCTGACGCGAGGCCCGCGTGCCCAGAGCCAAGCAGCGGACGTCCGCGCTGCGCGACCGCGTGCTGCAGGTCGCGCTGGAGCTGCTCGCCCGCGCCGGCGTCGCCGGGTTCACGACCCGCGAGGTCGCGCGCGGGGCCCAGACCTCGACCCCGGCGGTCTACGAGCTGTTCGGTGACAAGGCCGGCCTGGTCCGCAGCATGTTCTTCGAGGGCTTCCGGCTGCTGCGCCGGTACTTCGCCCGGCTCGACGAGTCGGGCGATCCGCGGCGCGACCTGGCCCGGTCGATCGCGATCTACCGCGAGTTCCTCCGCGATCACCCGGTGCTGGCGCGGGTGATGTTCTCGCGGCCGTTCGCGGACTTCGATCCGGGGCCCCAGGAGCGCGCCGCGGGCGCCGCGGTCCGCGAGTACATCGTCGCGCGCGTGCAGCACTGCATCGACGCGGGGGTGTTCGCGGGCGATGCGACCGACATCGCGCACGTGCTGGTCGCGCTGACCCAGGGGCTCGCCGCCGCCGAGCTCACCGCGCGGCTCGGCACCTCCCGTGCCTCGGTCGGCCGGCGCTGGACGCTGGGCATCGCGGCCGTGCTCGACGGGCTGGCCGTGCGCCCCCCGCCGCCGCATCCGACGCGCGCTACGGCCACCCCGCCGCGGGGGTGCGCACCGCGGCCAGCGCGAGGCGCTGGAACCGGAACTGGCGGTCGCGCTGGTAGTCGCCGAGCAGATCGAGCGCGAGCTCGTTGAAGTCGTGCACGCGGATCCAGCGGAACCCGGCGTCGTAGAGCAGCGGGAAGATGTCGTCGGTGCCGAACCGGATCGGCTCGCCGAGATCGCCGACCAGATCGCGGGTCGCGCGGTCCTCGTCCCGGACCCGCACGCCGGTCGCATAGTTCTTGCTGAGGAACTCGAGCGCGACCAGCGAGCGCGGATCGAACCCGGTCGCGAGCCGGGTCGCGGTCGTGCGCACGGCGTCCTCGGTCAGGTACGACACCACGCCCTCCCAGAGCACGAGGGCGGGAGCGCGGACATCGAGCCCGCCGGCGACCAGCTGCGCGACGGGGTCCTCGGTCTCGAAGTCGCACGTCACGTAGGTCGCCGCGTCGACCGGGTAGCCGTCGAGCTCGGCGAGCCGCGCCCGCTTGGCGGCCTGGGTCGCCGGGTGGTCGACCTCGAAGAACTGCACGCCGGCGCGCGGCAGCCGCGCGGCGCGGGTGTCGTACCCGGCGCCCAGGATCACGATCTGGCGCACGCCGAGCCGATCGACCGCGGTGCCGATCAGCCGATCGAGGTACGCCACGCGCACCGCCAGCCAGGCCTCCATCGGCGGGAACCGCGTATCGACGTCGCGTGCGATCTGGTGACCGTCCGGGCCGGCGAGCTTGTCGGCCCACGGATCGACGAACAGCGGCCGGGGCCAGCGGCTCGCACGCGCCCGGTAAGCGCAGACCATGAGCGCCGTCTTCGACGCAGAGCTCTGGGCGTCCACCCCCGCGGGTGTACTATTTCTTGTCGAAGTGCGCCACCAGCCCGTTGTAGGCGGTGGTCACGCGCATCGACAGCTCGGTCGCCGCCTTCTGCTTGCCCGGAGTGCCGGCGTGCATGTCGGGGTGGTACTTGCGCATCAGCTGGCGGTACGCAATCTTGATCTGCGCCATGTCGGCGCCGACCTGGAGATCGAGCACGCGGTACCACTCCAGGACCTGGGCCTCGGTCGACCCCGGCCGAGGCGGGCGTCCCGTGTGGGTGCTGCTGCCGGAGTGGGTGTAGCTGCGCGCGCCGCCCGACGACGTCGCACCGCCCGCGCCGCCGGTCCCCCCGCCCGCGCGCGCCGCCTGCTCCTTCATCCGGCGAAACGCCTCGTCGGCCGCCGCGCGCTGCCGCGCCGCCCGCTCGTCGCGCTCGCGATGAATCCGGGTCGCGCGCTCCGCCGCGGCCGCCGCCCGCGCCGCCCGCGCCGCCGGATCCGAGGTCGCGAGCTTCGCCACCGGGTTGTCGTGGGCGCGCCGGGGCGCCCGCTCGCGCCCGGCCTTGCGCACCGTGAGCTCGACCTGCAGGGCGGCGGTCTCGACATGGCTCAGCGGTTCGTCATCGACGATCACGAGCGAGGTCAGGCGAGACAGTCCGGATTGTGCGCTCTCCAGGATGCGCCGGGTAATTCCCACCCGCAGATCGTAGCATGGCTGATACGAGGCCCAGCGTGGCGCGGGCGCACGCCGTGCGGCTGCGCGACAGCGCATGTCGCCGGCCGTGATCGAGGCGCGCCCTGTCACCGCGTTTACGCCGGCAGCACAGTGCACGGAACCTGCATCTGGCCTCCACGTTCGGGCGGATGCCCGGTAGCAACCCAGACACCCCAGCAGGATACGCATTGTCACGTATGTCCCCGGTGACCGCGAACCCGTCCTTCCGCGTTCTGCCCGAGTCGACCGGCGACCCGGCGGAGTTCCTCGACGACGCGCCGATCGCGATCCACCGCATCGACGCGGCGGGGACGATCTTGTGGGCCAATCGCGCCGAGCTCGACCTGCTCGGGTACAGCGCCGACGAGTACATCGGCCGCCCGCTCGCGGCGTTCTGCGTCGACGTCGACCGCGAGGTGCTCGCCGACGTGCTCGACCGGCTGCGCCGCGGCGAGACCACGCGCGATCGCGAGGTCCGGCTGCGCGCGCGCGACGGCACGATCCGCCACGTGCTGATCAGCGAGCGCATGAGGCTCGACAGCCGCGGTGGGGGCGTGTCGTGCGGCTTTCTCCGCGACGTCACCGCGCACCACGGCGCCGAGCGCGAGCGCACGCAGCTGATCGAGGACCTGACCCGCACCGTCCGGCTCAATGACATGTTCGCCGGGATCGTCGGCCACGACCTGCGCGGCCCGCTCAGCACGATCGTGATGGCCGGCCAGCTGCTGCTCGGCTACGTCGACCAGCCCAAGCCGGTGCGCACGATCGAGCGCTTGCTCAACAGCGCCGACCGCATGCAGCGGATGATCAGCCAGCTGCTCGACTTCGCGCGGGCGCGTGCCGACGGCGGGATCGAGCTCGATCGCCGGCCGATCGACCTCAGCGAGGTCGCGCGCGATGTGATCGAGGAGGTCCGGCTCGCGCGGCCGGACTGGAAGATCGAGCTCGTGGTCCACGGCGACGTCCGCGGCGACCACGACGGCAACCGGCTGTCGCAGGTGTTCTCGAACCTGATCGGCAACGCGGTGCAGCACGGCTCGCCCGACACCCCGTTGACGGTGCAGATCGACGGCCGCGATCGCGACGCGATCCGCGCCGAGGTCAAGAACCGTGGCACGATCCCGCCCGAGATCCTGCCGATCCTGTTCTCGCCATTCCGCGGATCCCAGCAGAAGGCGCTGCGCAGCCAGGGCCTCGGGCTCGGCCTGTTCATCACCGCCCACATCGTGGAGGCCCACGGCGGCTCGATCGCAGCCGAGTCCGAGGACGGCTGGACGACCTTCCGGTTCGACCTGCCGCGGCGCGCGGCCGGCGCGCGGATCGCGACGTTCGACGCCGAGAGGTCGGCCGGCGGCTCGGAGCCGATCCCGGCGGTGCGCGACGCCGGAGAGCCCGACCCCGCCGGGTCCACGCGGGACGCCGAGGCGCGCGGCGCCCGGGAGGCGGCGCGCCAGCACGAGGAGCGGTTCCGCGTCCTGGTCGAGACCATCAAGGACTACGCGATCTTCATGCTCGACGCCGACGGCAAGGTCGCGACCTGGAACGCCGGCGCGCAGCGGATCAAGGGCTACGCCGTGCACGAGATCATCGGCCGCCACTTCTCGGTGCTCTACTCCGAGGACGAGGTCCGCGCCGGCAAGTGCGAGTACGAGCTGCGGGCCGCGGCGCGCGACGGCCGGTTCGAGGACGAGGGCTGGCGGCTGCGCAAGGACGGCACCCGGTTCTGGGCCAACGTCGTGATCACCGCGCTGCGCGATCCGTCGGGCGCGCTGATCGGTTACGCCAAGGTCACCCGCGATCTCACCGAGCGGCGCCTCCTCGAGGAGGAGCGCGTCCGGGTCTCCCACGCCGAAGAGGCGGTCCGGCTGCGCGACGAGTTCCTGTCGCTGGCGTCGCACGAGCTCAAGACCCCGCTCACCGTGCTGCGGCTGCAGCTCGAGGCGCTGCGCGAGCGGATCACCAGCGGCGACCGCGCGACGCTCGCCAAGCTGGAGCGCAGCGACCGCGCGGGCCAGCGCCTGACCGAGCTGATCGACGCGCTGCTCGACGTGTCGCGGATCGCGACCGGCCGGTTCACCCTGTGCCGCGAGCAGGCCGACCTCGCCGACATCGTCGCGACCGCGGTCGACCGCCTGCACGAGGTCGCGGCCAGTGCGGGGTGCACGCTGTCGGTCGCGACCGACCCCGCGATCGGCGCCTGGGACCGCTCGCGGATCGATCAGGTGGTCACCAACCTGGTGTCGAACTCGATCCGCTATGCCGCCGGCTCGCCGATCGCGGTCACGGTCGAGCGCCGGGCCGACGACGCGGTCATCGAGGTCCGCGATCAGGGCCCCGGGCTGCCGGACGGACAGATCGCGCGGCTGTTCGAGCGCTTCGAGCGCGGCACGTCGATGCGCCACTACGCGGGCCTCGGCCTCGGGCTCTACGTGGTGCGCCAGATCACCGAGGCCCATGGCGGCCAGGTGACCGCCGAGAACGCGGCCGGGGGCGGCGCGTGCTTCACCGTCCGCCTGCCGCTCGACCCCACCCCCACCCCCCAAGATCTGGTCGGGTGACCATGGCCGGGTACATCCTGGTGGTGGATGACGACCGCGACATCCGCGACAGCCTGGTCGAGCTGCTCACCGACCACGGCTTTCCGGCGATCGGCGCGGGCAACGGCGTCGAGGCGCTCGAGATCCTCCGCACCAGGGCATCGCCGCCGTCGCTGATCCTGCTCGACCTGATGATGCCGGTGATGAACGGCCGCGAGTTTCGCGAGCGCCAGCTCGAGAGCCCGGCGCTGTCCGCGATCCCGGTGATCGTGATCTCGGCGTACAGCGACGTCGAGCAGCAGGCCCGCGCGCTCGCGCTCGACCACCTGCGCAAGCCGCTCGCGATGCGCCCGCTGATCGACGCGGTCCGCCGGCACTGCGCCGGCGCGTAGCGCGACGATTCAGCCGAGCACGTTCGCGATCATCGCGAGCAGGTCGGCGCCGAAGAACGGCTTCTTGATCAGGGTGTCGAACGCGACCGCGCGCTGCTCGTCGCTGAGCTCGTAGTTGTCCCAGCCGGTCATCAGCACGAGCTTGCCGCGGTAGCCGGTGTCGCGCAGCGAGCGGCACACGTCGATCCCGTTCTGCTTGGGCATCCCGATGTCGCACAGCACGAGGTCGAACGCCTGCGCCGCGGCGGTCTCGAGCGCCTGCGCCGAGCTCATGGCGGTCGCGACCGCGTGGCCGTGCGGCTCGAGGTAGGCGCGGATGATGTAGACCACGTCCGGATCGTCGTCGATCGCGAGGATCCGCGCGCGGCGCGGCGACGCCTGCTCCGAGGGACGCGGCGGGTGGAGCGGCTTGGCGGTCGGCGTCCCGGGTGGCGCCGCCATCAGGCTGACCTCGAACACCGCCCCGCCGGCCGGCGCGTTGCGGCCCTCGATGTTCGCGCCGAAGTGCTGGAGCGCGGCCCGCGCCGCGGCGAGCCCGAGCCCGAGGTGGGCATCGCGCTTGGTGGTGATGTACGGCTGGAACAGCTGGGCGAGCACCTCCGGCGCGATCCCCGGCCCGGTGTCGCTGACGATCACCCGGACCACGCCGTCGTCGTCGCGCAGCTCGATCCGGATCCGCCGCCCGTCCGGCGGCACCGCGTCCAGCGCGTCGTGCGCGTTCATCACCAGGTTGAGCACGACCTGGTGGACCAGCACCGGATCGCAGCGCACCGCGGGCACCTCCGGCAGCGCCGCCTCGACCTCGATCGAGCGCTCGCGCAGGATCGGCTTGACCATGATCACGATGTCCTCGATGGTCTGCTGCAGGTTGGCGGCCTCGGGCTCGACCGCCGGGGCGCGCGCGAGTCGCTGCAGCCGCGCGACGAGATCGCCGATCGCGCGGTTGGCGCGCTCGATGCGAGGCAGCATGTCGACCGCGTCGGCCGGCGAGCGCATGCCGACGCTGGCCGCGAGCAGCGCGATGCCGGTCAGGTTGTTGAGGTCGTGCGCGACCGCGCTGGCGAGCTCGCCGACCGCCTTGATCCGCGCATCGTTGACGATTGCGGCCTGCGCCTTGACCAGGCTGGCCTGGAGCTGCTCGACGTGCACCGCGCGCTCCATCGCGAGCCCGAGGTGGTCCATGAACGTGCGGAACACGCCCTGGGTGAGCAGCTCGTCCGGGATCGCCTGCTTGCCGCGGTACGACGACACCCCGAACGCGCCGACCGGCTGACCGCGGCTACCGAACAGCGGGCCGCACGCGAACGGGTGGCCGCGCAGGTGGTGGTACACCGCGCGCGGCAGCGCCATCCGGCCCGGCGGCACCACGTCGTCCGGGCGCTCGATGATGAACAGCGAGTCGGGGTCGGTGACGTTGATCATCCGGCGCTCGCGGAACCCGTAGGCGACCGGCTGATGCGAGTCGAGCACCGCGATCCTCGGCACCTGGTTGCTGATGTCGACCCCGTCGACCACCGACTTGAGGCTCACCAGCACGTCGGGCTGTTCGTCCATCCGGGCCACCCACACCGCGCCGAACCCCAGCCCCACGATCTCGTTCAGCACCGTATCGACGATCTCGTCGAGCCGGGCCGTCGACGCGAGCCGCGCCGTCACTCCGTCTAGGAGCTCGGACGACCCCACCGTGCTGTCCTCGATGTGTCTGCTACCAACGGCAAATATCACCCCACCCGCATCGGATCGATCTATCGGGGCGAACTATACGAGCCCTCCGGCGGCCCTCTCCGGAAACCTGGTGGGGCGTTTTGCTGCATATCAGGAATTTACCGACGAGTGCTCGGCGGCTCGGTGTCGAGCACGCGGCGCACCGCGGTCGCCAGCTCGATGGCGGTGAACGGCTTCTGGAGATAGGCGACGTCCGGTTCGCCGCTGGCGTCGACCGCGTCGTAGCCCGACATGCACAGCACCTTCAGCTCGGGGCGGATGCCCCGCAGCCGGTGGGCCAGCTCACGGCCGGTGATGCCAGGCATCACCAGGTCGGTGAGCAGGAGGTGGATCGGGTGGGCGTGGGCCTGGCACGACTGCCAGGCCTCGTCGCCGTCGCACGCGGCGATCACGAGGTAGCCGTGGCGGCGCAGGATCGCGAGCGCGACGTCACGGACCTGGCCATCGTCCTCGACGAGCAGCACGGTCTCGTTGCCGCGCAGCGTGTCCGGCCGGTCGCGGATCGGCGGGGCCGGCGGCGCGATCTCGTCGACCCGCGGCAGGTAGACCCGGAACGTCGTGCCCCGTCCCGGCTCGCTGTCGACCCGGATGTGGCCGCCGCTCTGCTGGACGATGCCGAACACGACCGACAGGCCGAGCCCGGTGCCCCGGCCGCGCTCCTTGGTCGTGAAGAACGGCTCGAAGATCCGTGCCATCGTGGCGCGGTCCATCCCGGTGCCGGTGTCGGCGACCTCCAGACGGATGTAGCGGCCGGCCCCGACGCCGGGATGGTCGGCCGCGTATCGGGAGCCGAGCTCGACGTTCTCGGTGGTCAGTGCGAGCCGGCCGCCCGCCGGCATCGCGTCGCCGGCGTTGACCACCAGGTTCATCACCACCTGCTCGATGCTGCCCTGATCGGCGACGATCGGGCCGAGCTCGGGCCCGGCGCGCACCACCAGCTCGATGTCGGCGCGCAGCAGGCGCTGCAGCATCCGGGCCATGTCGGCGAGGATCTCGTTGAGGTCGAGCACGCGCGGCTCGACGACCTGGCGGCGGTTGAACATCAAGAGCTGGCGGGTCAGCGCCGCGCCGCGCCGGCCCGCGTTGCGGATCTGCTCGACGTCCTCGCGCACCGCGCCGGGCGCGATCGTGTCGAGCAGCGCCTCGCTGTAGCTCAGGACGACGCTGAGGATGTTGTTGAAGTCGTGCGCGATGCCGCCGGCGAGCCGGCCGACCGCCTCGAGCTTCTGGGACTGGCGCAGCTGATCCTCGAGCCGCTGGCGCGCGGTGACGTCGTTGGCCAGCACCAGGCGGGCGCGCCGGCCCTCGAAGTCGAGATCGTGCGTGGTGATCTCGACGGCGAGCTCCTCGCCTTGCCTGGTGAAGTGGCGCCACACGCGCGGGCCGCCGTCGTGCCGGTCGACGACGGCGCGCAGCGAGTCGTGGTCCTCGACCGGCCGCAGATCGGTGAGCGAGCGCTCGAGGAACTCGTCGCGGGTGTAGCCGTAGCGGCGGATCGCCGCGTCATTGACCGCGAGGAACCGCAGGGTCTCGGTGTCGTACACCCACGCCGGCAGCGGGCTGCTCTCGAACAGCTGGCGATAGCGCTCCGCGGCGGCGCGCAGCTCGGCCTCTGCGCGGCGCTCGACCTCGACACCACCGGCGCCCGATGGCTCGGCCATGCACCGACGATAGATCAATGCCACCCGGCGAGCCAGGTGTGCCCGCGCGACCGCCGCGCCGCCGGAAGCTCAGCCCCGGGACGAGGGCAGGCGCTCCCAGTAGAACACCGTGATCGCCACGCAGTGAAACTGGCTGTCGCTCGATTGCGTCACCACGAAGTCGGTGACGATGAGCTGTGGGTGCGCCGTCAGCCATGCGGTCACCGTCTCGCCGAGCTGGTCACGCGCGGCGAACATGGTTGCCGAGAACACCTTCAACCCGTTGAACGTCAGGTCCGGTCGAACCACGAGGCCAGCGGAAGCATCGCGCACCATCGCGGGCAGCCTACTCCCACCGCCCACGCGTGGCGCTCGTGAACATCAACAAAGCTCGTTCAGTCGCACCGGAATGCCGGGTCCGACGACCGGATCCCAGGCACTTGGCCCTTGACAGGCGCGCGGCGGGCGGGTCCGCCGATGTCCCATCTCGGGGCAGGCGGGTCATGGCACCACAGGCATGGGCATCTCACGCCGTCCGATCCAGCGCGACAGCGACACCGGGGCCATGCCCAGGCGCGCCGCGGCATGGCTGAGGTTGCGCGAGTGGCGGAGCGCGACCAGCCGGATCGTCGCCTTCTCGATCTCGGGCAGCGTCGACGAGGCGTGTTCTCGCACCCAGGCGTGGTCGGCCGGCAGGAACCCGACCCGCGGCGCGCCGAGCTCGGCGACCGCGTCCTCGGCGTACTCGTCGATGATCCGGTCGAGCTCGGCCTCGCGACCGGCGAGCGTGGACACGGTGATCGGCGATGCGAGGTAGGACCGGCAGTCGTCGGAGTGCCCGGCGCACACGACGAGCTGGACCCGCGCGTCCGGGTCGCGCAGCGCCGCGACCACCTGCTCGAAGTCGCGCGGCAGCCGCCGGTTGCGCACGCACAGCGAGCCGCCGCGCGCCGCCACGAGCGCCTCCATGCCGGTCTCGTAGTTCTCCGCCGAGCGCACCGTCGCCTTGCTGCGCCGGCGCCGCGGATCGCACACGATGAACGGCCGGTCGCCGCCCTGCGCGTGGCGATGGATCGACCGCGCGGTCGGCACCAGGTCGCCGTCGCCGCACAGCACCAGCGCGGTGCGCCGGGCCGCGGCCATGCGGATCGACCGCAGCGCGCGATCGACCACCTCGGTGCGGTCGCCGCGCCAGCCGAGCAGCCGGGCGAGGAACCCGCGCAGCGTGATCCAGCGCCGGCTCTCGGCGATCAGCGTGAGCCCCCCGATGCCGATCTCGATGCCGGGCTCCAGGATGATCTCGGCGCGGCGCGCACCGTCGACCCGCATGCCGTTCATGCTGCCGGCATCGCGGAGCCGCCACCGGGCCTGGTCGTGGACCAGGCTGGCGTGGACCCGCGACACCTGGCCCGACGGATCGTCGAGCCGGAGCGCGCAGCTCGGCGACGCGCCGACCATCCAGCCGGACACCGGCGGCGCGGGCAGCACGCGGATCAGATCCGTGCCCCACTCCCGCAACCGCATCACGTGATCGTCGATCTTCCACTCGCTCGCCGCCGCATCCGGTTTCGTCGGACGTCCATTCATCATCACAGTGCACCTCCCCAGCCAATGAAGCCGCCCGAGCTGCCGATCGCGAGCAGCGGCGACGATCCGCCGCGCACGCCCCACAGCCACAGGCCAACGCTGACTGCTGCAAGACCGACCGCACCGACGGCGATACCCGCCGGCGCGGTGTTGCGATAGACCGAGCTCGGCCCCGCGGGGTCCTGGTCGATCGCGTAGAGCACGCTGCCGGCGACGAGCGCCGCCGCACCGGCGCCGACCAGCACCCGCGGCGCCAGGCGACCGCCGGCCCGGCCGGCATCGGATCCAGGCTCGCCATCGCCGGGCGCCGGGCCGCCGTCGTGGAGCACGTGGACGCCGGCGGCCGGCACCCCGTCGGCGAGGTAGCGCGCGAGCGCGCGCAGCCGGGACGCGTCGCCAGGCTCCGCTCCGCCCCCGACCGGCGGCGCCTCGCCGCGCTCGCCGAGCACGACGCCGGCGCCGCGCACGACCCGGCCGGTCGCATCGTACAGATGGCCGGTGATCGCCGGCTTGCCCGACAGCCGGGTCATCCCGAGCACGGCGAGCGGAGTGCCGCCGCCCCAGCGCCGCGCGAGCGTGCCGGCGAACCCGGCCTGCCGGGCGCGCTCGGCCTCGGTGGCGAACACGAAGCCGACCCAGCCGTCGGTCAGCCACAGCAACGAGTCGAGCTCCCAGTCGACGCGCAGCACCGTGTGGTGGCCCGCCGTCACCTCGACCGCGTACTGCCGGCCCGGGGTCGCCGGGACCTGGATGAACACGCGGTACACGCCCGGCAGCAGGTCGACCAGCGCGGCCTTGCCCAGGCCGCGGATCTGACCGTCGACGAAGATCACCGCCTGGTCGCTGGCCACGCTGATCGACAGCTCGCCGCGGCCGAGCGCCTGGACCTGGCCGGCGACCGCGCGATAGAACTGCTCGGCGTCGGGCCCATAGTCGACCCGCGAAATGGCCCGGTGCCGGAACGTCCGGATCAGCTCGGTCATGGTCGCGACGCTGCCGCCGGTGTCGCCGCGCTTGGCCTGGCTGAGCGCGAGCGCCACGAGGATCTTGAACGTGGCATCCAGGTTGTTGGTGTCGAGCACGAGCAGCGCGGGGTTGCGATGGATCCGCTCGATCGCGCGCGTGAGCGCGGCCTCGGCGTCGGCGAACCGGCCGCGGGTGTAGGCCTCGTAGCCGGACTCGGCCCGCTGGGTGATCTCGGCCGCAGTGGTGTCGGCGTCGAGCACGCCGGGCCGGGGCACGCCACCGCCGGCGAGCTCGAGGATCGACGCCGGCCGGGTCGCGAACCCGCGCTGCTCGAGCTCGTCGAGCAGCGGCGCCATCACCGCGTCGGCGTCGGCCGGACGCTGGCCGACGTACGACTCGAGCACGAGGATCGGGTGATCGAGGCGCACGCCGGCCGGACCCGCCGCGGCGCCGGCCGCGGGGCCCGCCGTGGCCCCGACCCCGGGGCCAGTCGTGGCCCCGAGATCCCCGCCCTGCGCGGCGGCGGGCGTCAACGTGCCTGCGAGCGCGAGCACGCCCGCGCCGACCTTGTGCCGGAGAAATCGCTGCTGCATCACTTGATCTCGTCGGCCCCCATGTCGCGACCGGCGCCCTGCGGCCGGGCATCGCCGTCGAGATCGACGGCGAGCGTCGCCGCGGGGTCGGCAGCGTCCCGCGCCGGCGACGCGAGCTGGAGGTGAAAGTTGCTGTGGACCGGATCGACGAACAGCGGATCGGCGGACAGGTTGCCGGTCCCCGGCACCGGCCCGGGAGCGATGTCGGAGTACGTCCAGACGCAGGCGCCGCCGCTGACCTGGGCCGAGCCGGCATTGTTGACGACGAGGTTGCTGGTCATCGCGAGCGGCACGTTGATGGTCTGGTCGCACAGCACGCCGGAGACGTTGCCGAACGGACCCGAGTTCTGGGACACCGTGTTGAACGCGAACACGCGGCGCCCCACGCTCCCAGGGAGGACCTGGCTGATGAAGACCCCGCCGAGGCCGTTCGGCCCGCCGTTCTTGACGATGACGTTGTTCTCGATGTCGTAGGTTGTCAGGACGAAGTCGAGGCCAACGAACGCGTTCCCCGTGACCAGCGAGCGCACCAGCACGACGTCGCTCGCCATCGCAGTGACGATCCCGGCACCCTGGTTGTTGAGCAGCTGGGAATGCGAGAGCACCAGCTGGCACCCCGAGGTGCTGATCCCGCTGCCGCCATTGCCCTGGATCGTGACCTCGCGCAGGGTCAGCGTGGCCTGGTTGCAGTCGATTCCGTCGCCGCTGGCGCCGTCACCGCCCGTCACCGTGACGTAGTCGATCGAGATGTGCGTCCCCGGGGCGATGTCGATCACCTCGCCGGAGCCGGCCGCGTTGCGATCGAGGATGGCGCCGCGGCCGACCAGGTGCAGATCCCTGGGCAGCACGACCGCGGCCATCAGATTGTAGTGCGCGGGGTCGAGCCGGATCGTCGACTTGGTGCCGTCGATCAGCGCGAGCGCGCGGGCGAGCGAGCAGTGATCGTCGGGCATGCAGGTCGCCAGGTCGCTGCCGGTCGGGCTCACGTACAGCACGTCGAGCGGCGACGCGCACGATCCATCGGGCAGGCAGGTCTGCGACGCGCACTGAGCGTCCAGCACGCACGGATGGCAGGCGTCGTCGGTGCCGCACGCCGGCGTCGCGCCGCTGCACGCGCCCACCTTGCCCGGCATGCATGGAACACACATCGAGCGGGTTATATCACAGACCGGTATCAGATCCGTGCACTGTTCGTCCTGTGTACACAGACCGGCGTCGTTCCCCGCCCCGGAACGACCGGCGCAATCGATGTCCTGCGGGTGGCTCGCGCAGAACTCGGGGTTGAGCTGCCGGCAGGCCGGCAGGGCGGGCGAGATCCCGAGCACGAGCGCGACGAGACCAGAGAGAAGTGAGCGTGAGTGTACCGTCGACATGGTGTCTCCTGTGCAATGCCCCTGTGATCGAGAGTCGGGCGCCGGTGCAGCCGCGCCCGCGGAGTCCAGAACGGGACCGGTCAGAACGCGGTGGCCCACCCCGCGACGATCTCGTGGCCGGCCATCGCGATCCCCGGTGCGGTCGCAGGCGGCCGCCACCACACGTACACCCCGGCGGCGAGCGCGGCGACTCCCGCGAGGCCGAGCACCGCGCCGGCCGGCGTCGCCCCGACATAGCGGTACTTGTCGTGCGCGCCGCCGCGGCTGCCCAGATCGATCAGCACGCCGCCGGCGATCACCGCGAGCGCGCCGCCGCCGATCAGCGCGCCCGGCAGCGTGCGCGACTGCCGCGCCGGGCCGCTGCCGCGATCGGCCGGCGCGAGTACGACCGCGACCGCGGCGGTCCTGCCCTCCTCGGCGATCACCTCCCGCCGCTCCGCGCGGTAGCCCGCCTTCTCGACGACCACGACGTGCGGGCCCGGGAAGGTGTTGAACGCCGCGTCGGTCGCGCCGATCGGCTGGCCGTCCAGCGTGATCCGCGCACCCGGCGGGGTCGACGCGACGTCGAGCACGGTGCGGCCGCTGCGCACCGCGAGGTCCTGGAGCAGCTGGCGCGCCAGCTCGGTCGACGCGCCGAACAGCCGATCGTCGGCGCAGTGCTCGCAGAACCGCTGGCGGACCGCCAGGCCCTGCGGTGCCTGGACGATCAGCTTGGCGGTGAGCACGACCATCGGCGCGCCGCTCACGGTCTGCTTGTGATCGACCGCGAACACGAAGATCCGGCGGATCCCCCGGCTGCCCAGCGACGCCGGCACGCACGCCCACGGCCGGATCGGATCGCTGCACGCGAGCAGCCGGTCGACGTCCGGCGCGGCCACCGGATCGTGCGACAGCGCCCAGCCGGCCTCGCGCGCCGTCGCCGCCACCGCCGCGCCGACCACGCTGCGGTCGCGATCCTCGGCGGCGCCGCCGACCACGATCGAGCCGTCGTCGGCGCGGGCCGGCCGCGGCGTCGCGCAGGCGGCCCCCGCGAGGCCGAGCGCGAGCAGCGCGCGCCGCGGGCGCCCGGGACCGCGCGCCGCCACGCTCACCAGCTCCTCTCGACGGTCGCGCTTCGATCCGCCTCGACCGTCACCGTCGTCACCTCGTCGTGCCCGGTGTCGTCGTTGGCGAGCCGGATCCGGTAGCGGCCGGCCGGGACCGCCGCGCGAAACGGGGTCTGCCCGCTCGGCTTGCCGTTGAGCCAGATCATCGCCCACGGCCGCACGATGATCGCGAGCTCGCCGGTGCGACCGGCCGGAGCCGGGCGCTCGGTTCGCTCGCGGTGCGGCGGGCGGGGCATCGCGGCGTCGGACGGGCGCAGCACGAGCCGGCGCGGTTCGCCGGACGCGGCGGGCTCGCGGCTCGTAGGGGCGGCCGGCTCGCGGCTCGCGGGCGCGGCCGGTTCGCGGCTCGCGGGCGGCGCGGGCGGCGCGGGCGGCGCGGGCGGCCATGCCTGGTCCGGGGCGCGGACGGAGCCGGGCGCACCCGCCGCCGCGCCGGCCGGTGCCGCCGGTGCCGCCGGTGCCGGAGGCCGGGGCGACGCGATGTCGCCGCGCGCGAGCACGCCGACGGCGAGACCGACGAGCACGACCAGGCCGAGGGTCGCGGGCGACACGCGCCGGCGCGGCCGCCCGGCCCTCGCCGCGCCGCTCGGCGGGCGGGCGGCGAGCGAGCCGCTCGGCGGCGCTGCGACGGTGATCGGTTCGCCGCGCCGGCCGCGCGGCGAACCCGCGCCGCCGCCGCAGTCGCTTCGCGCCCGCGAGCACCTCGCGCTCCGCGCGCCGGCCGCCTCGGGGAACCGCGCGATCAGCAGATCGGCGAGCTCGCCGCCGCCGTCGCGCGGGACGTCGGCGCATCCGAGCAGCGCGTCGATCGCCGCTCGCGCGGTCGGATAGCGCTCGTTGCGATCGCGGGCGAGCATCGTCATCGCCACCGCCTCCAGGTCGAGCGGCACATCGGCGCGGAAGCTGCTCGGCCGCGCGACGTCCCGAAACAGCTGCTGGGCGGTGATCTCTCTCGGCGTGCCGGCGAACAGCGGCCGGTCGGCAAGCATCTCCCACAGCATCACGCCCGCGGCGTAGAGGTCGGTGCGGCCGTCGAGCGGATCGCCCGCGATCTGCTCGGGCGACATGTAGCTCGGCTTTCCGCGCACGACGTCGGATCGCACGACGCCGCTCGCGGCGCGCACCTTGGCAAGGCCAAAGTCGGAGAGCTTGACCGCGCCCTCGTAGGACAGCAGCACGTTCTGCGGTGAGACGTCGCGATGGACGACGCCGAGCACGCGGCCGGTACCGGCGCCCGGCGCGCCGGGTGCGTCACGCCGGCCCACCGCGAGGTCGGCGCACGCCCCGGGCTCGGGCAGATCGTGGGCATAGCCGAGTCCGCGCAGCACCTCGAGCACGAGGAAGCTCGCGAGCGCCGGCGCGATCGGGCCGGTGGCGAGCAGGCTCGCCAGGTCCTTGCCGTCGACGTACTCCATGACCAGCGACAGCCGACCCTCGGCGTCGCGCGCGAAGTCGAGCACCGACACGATGTTGGGGTGGGTGAGCCGGGACGCGATCTGCGCCTCGGCGACGAACATGGCGGCGAACGACGGGACGCGGGACAGCTCGGGCAGCACGCGCTTGATCGCGACGGGCCGCGTGAAGCCCTCGGCGCCGGTCATCGTGGCCGCGAACACCTCCGCCATCCCGCCGCCGCCGAGCCGCTCGCCGAGCCGGTAGCGCGCGCCGAGCTCGGCGCCAGGCGCAGCGAGGTCGGCGCCGGGTGCGGCGTGGATCGGCTCGCGCGTGCACCGCCGCGCGATCGCGAGCTCCGCCGCGCCGGCCAGACCGAGCGCGAACGCCCGGGGGCTCGCCGGGCGCTGCGACGGGTCGGCGGCGAGCGCCGCCACGATCGCCTCGGCCCACGCGGCGGGCAGTTCCGGAACCCGCTCGCGCGGATCGACCGGGGGTCCGGTGCACGCGTCGCCATATGGATGGGGAAACCATCCGCCGGTGGTCATCCGGTAGGCGATCGCGCCGAGCGCGAACACGTCGGCCACCGCACCGGGCGGCGCGCCGCGCAGCTGCTCGGGCGACCGGTAGGCCCGTGCCGGGCCGTGACCGAACGGATCCTCGTCGTCCGGCCCCGGTCCCGGCGCCGCGATCCCGAGGTCGAGCCGCACGACCCAGCGCCGATCGCCGTCGTGCAGGATCAGGCCGACCTGCTCGGGCGTGAGCCCACCGCAGACGATGCCGTGGTCGTGCGCGGCCTGCAGGCCGCCGGCGATCTCGCCCACGATGTGGGCGATCGGGTCCAGCGCCATCGGACCGGCGTGGCTGGCGATCCGCCGATCGAGCGTGCCGCCGTCGATGTGGTCGAGCACCATGAACCAGGCGCCTCCGGCGAGCGGCCCGACATCGTGGACCTGGGCCAGGTTGCGATGCTGCACCCGCGCCGCCGCGCGCGCGGCCTCCACGAAGCGCTGGACGGCACGCGGGTCGTGGGCCACGTGTGGGGGCAGCACGCGCACCGCGCGCCGCGTGTTCAGCACCGGGTGCTCGGCGAGGTACATCGAGCCCCGGTCGCCCTCTCCCAGCGGGCACACGATCGTGAACGCCCCGACCTGCACTCCGATCAGGTTGCCCGGCTCGCCCGAGCGCGGGTGTCGATCATCACCCAGCCGCATGCGCACTGCTCGCATCCCTCGGAACGAGGCTATACCATCTGACAGCACTACGTCCAAGGGTCCATGCCGCCCAATTGCGTGCAATCCTGATACTTTTAGTTTCTGGATCGGCGACGCGATCGATGCTGCGATGGCGTAGGATCCCACCGTCCGGATCCCGGACGGGAAGCTCGCCGTCCGGGAGTGTCCGCAGATCGGACGAGGAACGCCGAGATGTCCGTGCTCCGGCTGCGCTTCAACGAGCTCGCGCCGGTGGTGCGCGGCGCGTAGCGATCACGGCGCGCGGTCCGGCGAGCCGGCCTGGCGCCAGCGCCGCCGCCGGCGGACCGCGATCGCCAGCGCGAGCGCGATCGGCAGGCCGACCTCGATCCCGGCGGACGCCGGACCGCCCGCGCAGGCATAGAAGCTCGTCCGACCGGCCGGGTCGATCTCCGGGCCGCGGCGCGCATCGGGGCGTCCGCCGCCGTCGTCCGTGGTGCCGCCGCCGTCGCCGCTGCCGCCCCCGCCGTAGGCATCGCCGCCGACTCCGGCATCGATGGCCGCGTCGGGGGGCCCACCCTCCCCGCTGCCCGCGTCGGGGACCGCGGCGTCGGGGACCGCGGCGTCGGGGACCCCACCCTCCCCGCTGCCCGCGTCGGGGACCGTGGCGTCGGGGACCCCGCCTTCCCCGCTGCCCGCGTCGGGGACCCCGCCCTCCACGAAGCCGTCGACAAGGACGGCCGCGTCGTCGATGGCGACCACCGCATCCGGCACGCCGCTGCCGCCGGCATCGGTCGCGCTGCCGGCCAGAAGCAGCAGGGTCTCGTCTCCCAGATCATCGCGGCAGCCGACCCAGGCCGCTGCGCTCGCAAGCAGGCTCACGACCAGACACCCGGCGAGTCGTCTCATCCGCGCCGATCATAACGGCTCGCACGGCGCGCCGCGCATCGCTTCGCGCACGCTGTGATGACAAGCGCTCCCGGCGACGCGACGCGCAACTAGAACGTGCGATGACCGATCAAGCCGCTGTTGCCGACGACCCATGCGTTCCCGGGCCTGGTGGTCACAGACCACAGCACGGGGCTGGTCCCCGGCGGCGTCTCTGACGACCACGCGGTGCCGTCCCAGTGACCGACGTGGCTGCCACCGGCACCCCAGATATCGGTCGACGACAAGAACGACATGCCGTTCCACCCGCCCGTGCTGGCCTTCACCGCGGTCCACCCGCTGCCGTTCCAGTGCGCGGTCTCCTTGTTGGGCCAGAAGTCGCTGACCCAGTCGTCGTTGGCGGCCACCGCGAGCACGCTCAGGTATGTGGTGGTCCCGACCCCGGGGGTGAGCGTCGCCCAGGCGCTGCCGTTCCAGTGGTGCACGTTGGTGTTCTCCCCGGTCACCCACACGTCGCTCGATCCGGTCCCCGACACCGACAGCAGCGGTCCCGAGAAGGTGGCCGCGGTGGCGAACGACGAGCCGTTCCAGCGCAGCACGGAGGTCGAGCCGGTGAACCAGACGCCGGTGGAGGTCGCGGGCCACACCGACTCGAGGTCGGAGGTCGGCCCGCTGACCAGCGACCACGACGTGCCGTTGAAGTGCACCACCGTCCCCGCGCTACCGCACGCCCACACGTCCGAGGAGCTCAACCCCGACACGCCGCGCAGGTTGTTGGTGGTCGGGCTGGTCATCGAGGTCCACGTGCCGGAGACCCGCCGCAGGATCGTGCCGCCGTCGCCCACCGCGAACACGTCGCTGGCGCTCGCGGCCCATACGCTGTGCAGCCGGGACGTGGTGGGCGACGTCTCCTGACACCAGGTAGGGCAACTCACCGCGGCGACCACCTCGGACTCTTCGGGGGCCGCTCCTCCATCCAGCTCGGCGGTAACACAGCCCGTGAGGAGCACCAGGTACAGATACTTCATAGTATTACTATGAAGCGTCTCACATTTTCTGGCTACGGAGTTACAAATGTCGTGATCACCTGATCGAATACCTGCGCATCGTCGTCATCATCTCGATCATGACCCCTGTCCTCATCCCGATCCCTGCCGTCGCGGTCCCGGTCGTGACGATGACGCAGCGGTGAGGTGTGGCACCGCTCGTAGAACGTCCCGTGCGCCGAGAATGACTCGCAGGCCTGATCCCGTGCAAAGTTCCCGCAGTCGCCCGCAAATATCATTCCGCACAGGGTAAACCCCGGGTTGGCCGGATCCGGTGCGGCGCAGTCGCGGTCGACGAGCTCGCCGGCGTTGCCCCTGGCCTTGTCACGGCCGCGGCAGGCAAACCACTGCAGCGGCTGATCCAGCCGGCCGAATGCGTTGCCGAAGAACGCACCTTCCTCCAGCGTCCAGCCCGCGCGCTCGGTCGCATCGGTCGCCAGCTCTCGGTTGGGGCCGCGCAGCGAGATCGGAACAACTACTTCGTGCGCATTCACGCGGGCGAACATACATGAACTTACCCAGTGCTGCCCGACACGATCGAGCCGGGACGACAGCCATTGCGGCGCCAGCCCGATCTCGCCCGGGAGGTCGACGTCGGCCCCGTCCACGGTGCCGACCAGCGTGATTCCCAGTGGCACCGCACAGCTGATGACCAGCGACAACAGCTCGCGGCCATCCTCGGTAGCCAGCAGCGGGTCCGCCGCCGGAGTCACCCTCATCCGGCGGTCGGACAGTCGGGCCCCCGCGATCCGACCGAGCGAGAGACGGCCGAGCTGGATCCGGTTTCCGGTGATCCGGTTCCCGGTGATCCGATTGACGCTCACCTCATCGGAGCTCGTCGTCGATTCGCTGGGCGCGACCACACACGCGACGAGCAGCGACAGCACCGCAGCAGACCAACAACGCGAGCACTTCATCATCATCCTCCCGTGAGTCGCAGGATCTGCCGCCGATTATCACTGCGCAAGCCCCATGTTGCGTGAGGCCAGTGCGCGCCAGGTAGGTCGTCGACCGTCAGAGTCCGTCAGAGACCCACAGCCCGGTGGAAAGCGGATACGGCGCCCAGCTCTCGACGTCGAGCGCCGGACCGTCGACGAGCTCGCCGCTCACCGTCGCACGACTCAGGCCGATCGCGACGCGGGTGTCCGTAGAAAACCCCGAAACGCGCGCCCGCAGCGCGATGATATCCAGTCGATCGCGGAACACGACTGCCAGCATGCTATCCGGCGCTGTCAGCGCCACGGTCAACCCGAGTGCGCGCGCCGCCGCGATCGCGGACTCGACATCGGCGGCGTCGCCCTCGACGTAGAGCACCGCGACCTCCCGGGGCTCGCTGACCGCACCGTGGATCACGGCACGCAGCGCCTCGGCGAAGCTGCGCGCCTCTGCGAACCGGTCGGCCGGCTCGGGGGACAGCGCCCGCGCGACCGGCTCGTCGATCGCCGGATCGATGTCGACCTTCGCGGACGGCCGCGGCCGCGGGCCATGGACCTGCAGGTAGCTCTGGACGACACCGGGGGCGCCCCCGAACGCCGGCTGACCGGTCAGGACGTGATAGGTGAGCAGGCCGAGCGCATACACATCGGTGCGCGGGTCGACCGCCTGGCCGCGCATCTGCTCGGGCGCCATCGCGGCCGGTGTCCCCAGCATGCTGCGCGACGAGGTCAACCCCGGCCCGACCTCATCGACGAGCTTGACCAGGCCGAAGTCGAGCAGGACCGGTCGGATCGCTGCGTTGCGGCGGGCGAGGATGACGTTGGATGCCTTGACATCGCGGTGCACGAGGCCCGCCTCGTGGGCGGCCTGCAACGCATCGCACAACGGCTCCAGGATCGTCAGCATCTCGGCCGGCGGCAGCCCGCCCCGCTCGTGCAGCACCTCGCGCAGGCTCGGCCCCTCGACGTACTCCAGGATCAGGTACGGCCGACCGTCCGGTAGCGTGCCGTGGCCGAGGCCGCGCACCACGTTGGGGTGGTCGAGCCGCTCGACGGCCTCGAGCTCGCGCTGGAACCGGGTCATCGCGTCGACCGACCGGACCAGCTCGAGGTGGAGCACCTTGATCGCGACGATCTCGCCGTCGGCGTCGCGCCGCGTGCGCCACACCTGCCCGAATCCGCCTTCACCGATCAGGCGATCGAGCTGATGTCCAGGGATGACGATGGGCTGGGAGCCGTCCAACAGAGCACTCTTACCATCGCGTGCGGTGGCGCGCCTATTCCGATCACGTGCGAATCCGCCGCCGGCACGCTGCCTCGCCTCACCGGGTCGGCCGCGCACCGGCATCCGGCGACCAGGCAACCGGCCTAGAATGCGTGGCGCCGCGACCAGATCGGGTTGCGCTGGGCGAGCGCGCGGACCTGCGCGAGCTTGTCCGGCGGCAGCGCGCGGTGGCGATGCGCGAGCAGCGCGAGCTCCAGCCGGACGTCGTCGCCGAGCAGGCCGTCGCCGCGGGCGAGCCAGTCGCCGCACGCCTGCGGGGAGCCCGGCGGCAAGCAGCTGTCCAGCACCCCGACGATGACGCGATTGTCGTCGCCGATGTCGTGGCGCGCGATGTCGTCGAGCAGGCCGCGGGCCTCGCCGAGCTCGCCGCGCGCGGCCAGGACGCGGGCGAGCAGCAGCTGGTCGAACCAGATCGCACCCTCGCCGTGGCCGCGCTGCAGCGACAGCGCGCGGCGCGCCAGGCCGACCGCCTCGTCGAGCGCTCCCAGCCACAGCCGCAGCTCGGCGAGGTTGTGGGTCGCGATGCGCTCGAGCGCGGCGTGGCCGGTCTCGCGGGCGAGCTGCATCGCGGTCCCCAGGTCGGCCTCGGCGCGCTCGACCTGGCCGAGGGTCGTCCACAGGATGATGCGGTTGGCATAGGCGACGCCGAGATGGAACCGATCGTCGAGGTGCTCGCACAGCGCGATCAGCTCGCGGAACACGACCTCGGCGCGGTCGAACTGCTTGTCCTCGGCGAGCGCCACCCCGAGCATGAGCAGCGCGATGGTCTCGGTCTCGGCGCGGTCCTCGGCGCGCGCCAGCACGACGACCTCGTCGAACTGCGCGATCGCCTCGCCGAACCGCGCCTGGCGGTACACCACCCGCGCCCGGGCCAGCGCAATCTCCGGGCGCAGATCGGCGATCCCGGCCTGGTACTGGCGCGCGCTCACCCGCTCGGCGACCTCGGCGGCTCCCGCGTAGTCGTCGCTCCAGTCGAGCGCGGTCGCCTGCTCCAGCAGCACCTCGACCTCGAGCCGAGCGTCTCGCAGATCGCGCGCGATCGCCAGCGCGGCATCGAGGTCCTCCAGCGCGTTGCGCACCCGCTGCAGGCGGTACAGCGCGCGGGCGCGGCCGAGCAGCGCACGGGCGCGCTGCTGATCGCGCACGTCGAGGTTGCGCACCGCGCCCTGCCAGGCCTGGAGCGCCTCGAGCGGGCGGTGCTCGCGGTGGGCGCGCTCGCCGAGCGTGGCGAACGCCCGGGCCGCGGTCCGCAGCTCGCCGACCGCCTGGGCGTGGCGCGCGACCCGCTCGGCGACCCCCGGCTCGCGGCGATCGCGGGTGCTCCACAGCTCGAGCGCGGCCTGGTGGAGCGCGCGGCGCTCGTCCTCGTCGGTCGTGGCGTACAGGCCTTCGTGGAGCAGCGCCTGGCGGAACGCCCAGCGCTTGCCCGACGCGACCAGGATGCCGGAGGCCGCGAGCTCGGCGAGCCCGACGTCGACGTCGATCGTGGTCGATGCGCCGCCGGTGCGCTCGACCTGCTCGACCAGCGCGGAGACCTCGCCGCGCTCGAACTCGTCGCCGAGGATCGCGCACATCCGGGCGAGCGCGACCAGCTCGACGCCGTGGCCGGCGAGCTCGCGCGCGGCCAGCCACGGGCCGAGCGCGATCGGCAGCGCATCGATCGCGGTGGTGTCGAGGAAGTGCTCGCCGTTGGGCCGGGTCCGGATCGCGCCGCGGTCGTGGATCTCGCGGACCAGCGAGACCAGGTGGAGCGGGTGGCCGTGGGCGAGCGCGACCAGCCGGCGCAGCGCGCGCAGCGGCGGATAGACCGCCGGGCGGAGCAGCGAGGCGCTCAGCGCCACCGCCGACTCCTCGTCGAGCGGCCCCAGCACATCGCGGCGGTGGCGCTCGGCGCGCTCGCCGAGCCCGGGCCGGCGCTGGTCGATCCGCGGCGTCGCGAGCGCCAGCACCCACAGCGCGAGCGGCTCGCCGCCGAGCGTGGCGTACTCCAGCGCGTCGAGCAGCTCGTGGTCGGCGAGGTGGACGTCGTCGAGCAGGATCGCGAGCGGCCGGGCGCGCGCGGTGGCGCGCAGGCGATCGCCGACCGAGCGCACGATCGGACCGGTCGGCGCGTCGATCAGGCCGGCGACCGGGCTGATCCCCGGCAGCCCCGAGCCCGGCGGCGGACACGCCCCGATGTGGACGCGCGCGCCGAGCTCGGCCAGCGCGGGCTCGAGCGCGCGGATCAGCGAGCTCTTGCCGCTGCCATGATCGCCGACGAGCAGCGCGAACCCCGGCCCGGCGCCGGCGAGCGCCGCGGCGGCGTCGGCCACGAGCTCGGCGATCAGCGGGTCGCGGCCGAACAGCTCGGTGGCCGCGCCGGCCTCGACGAGCACGGCGAACCCCGCGCCGAGCTCGCTCGGCCGGGTCGGCGCCTGGATCACGTTGGCGAGCGCCCGGGTCAGCACCACGCCGGTCCACGGTGCCGCCGGCAGCCAGCTGTCCGGGCGCTCGGCTGCCGGGCCGGTGAGCCGCGGCGTGACGTGCAGCAGATCGAGGTGCAGCGCGACGCGGGCGCCGGCCGCGGCCAGATCGCGCGCCGCGGCGATCGCGGCACCCGCCGGGTCGGCGTGCGCGGCACCGAGCACCCCGCCCAGGATGCGCCGGCCGCGCTGCGAGATCACCGCAACCTTGCGGGCGGCCAGCGCGCCGAGCAGCGCGCGATCGACGTGCGGCAGCTCCGCCCACAGCAGCACGACCGGCTGCTTGCCCTCGCTGACCATCGACATCGAGTGGGCGCGCGCCAGGGACTGCTCGTCGTGCGGCACCGCGATCCGGGCGCGGACCTCGGCGGCGCACGCCGGCCGGCGCGCGGGCAGCTTGGCGAGGCAGTCGTGGCACACCGCATCGATCCAGGCCGGCACCCCGGCCAGCGCGCCGAGGGTGGGCGGGCGCAGCGCGGCGTGGGCGCGCTCCAGCGCGACCGCGTCGCCGAGGAACGGCGGCCGGCCGGCGCACAGCTCGTACAGCACGCAGCCGAACGCGTAGAGGTCGGCGCGGGCGTCGACCGACGCGGCGTCGAGCCGCTGCTCGGGCGGCAGGTACTCCGGCGAGCCGACCACCACGCCCCGGCGCGTCGGATCGTCCGCATCGACCGGCAGCTTGCGGGCCAGCCCGAGATCGAGGATCGCGATCGAGCCGTCCGGCCGCCGGACGATGTTGTCGGGCTTGAGGTCGCGGTGGACGAACCCGGTGGCGTGGATCGCCGCGAGCGCATCGAGGATGCCGGCCGCGATCGCCAGCGCGCGGTCGAGCGCGATCGGCGCGGTCAGCAGGTCGCCGAGGTTGTCGCCGCCGATGCGCTCCATCGCGATCCACGCCCGGCCGTCGTCGAGCACGCCGCGACCGTCGAGCCGCGGCACCGCGGGCGGCCCGATCGCGGCCAGCGCCTCGGCCTCGCGCGCCATCCGCGCCCGCGCGAGCTCGTGATCGGCGTGCGCGACCTTCAGCACACCGCTCGGGATCGCCCACACCGACGCGAACCCACCGCTCCCGATGCACGCGCCGACCGGCGCCGACCACGCCGGCTGGACGCCCGCGTCGATCCGCGATGCCGGCGCCGGCGCTCCACCATCGGCAGGACAGGCTCGCCCCGGTGCCAGTCGGCGGTGACATGTCGAGCACCGGGCCACATACCGACTCTACAGCTGGTCGGGCCAGTCGCTCGCGCAGTCATGATACTGTTTGCGCGCAGGTGTTCGAGAACGTCATCGAGGCGATGGTCGATGCCGTGTTGGTTGTCGACGTGGAAGGCGCAGTGACGCTGACCAACACGGCGGCCGCGCGACTGACCGGCTATTCGGTCAACGAGCTGCACGGGATGCCGATCGCGCAGCTGCTCAGTGACGAGCGTTCCGGACTGCGCACGGTCGTCCGTCGCCGGATCGAGGACGGCGCCGTGCTGCGCCGAGAGGAGTCGTGGTTGATTCCCAAGGCCGGTTCGCCGATCCCGGTCTCGGTCACCGGCTCCCCCGTGATGTCGGACAACGGCCTACAGGGGATCGTGCTGGTGGCTCGCGATGTCCGCGAGATCCGTGAGCTCCTGAGCGCCAAGGAGTCGGAGATCACGCGGCGGCGCCGGGCCGAGGACGAGCTGCGCGCGGCCAAGGCCTCGATCGAGGAGCAGCTCGACCAGACCCGCAAGTCGCTGCTGCTCGCCGAGCGGCGCGCCACGCTCGGTACGCTGGCCGGCGGCGTCGGCCACGAGCTGCGCAACATCGCGCAGATCCAGGTCGCCGCGGTCGACGAGCTGCTCGCGGCGCTGGCCGCCGACGAGGACGTCACCGCGCTTGCCCGCACGCTGCTGCCCGATCTCGAGCGCGTCGCCGAGCACATCACCGAGCACGGCAAGCGGCTGATGCAGCTCGCGCGGCCGGGCCCCGACCACGTCGGCCCGATCGATCTCGACGCCGTGATCAAGGACGTGATCGCGATGCTGCGCGGCGCGGGCAAGCTGCGCCGGCTCGAGGTCGTCACCGAGGTCGGCCCCGAGCCGCTGATCGTCACGGTCAATCGCACGCGGATCGAGCAGATCCTGGTCAACTTGGTGGTCAACGCGGTCGATGCGATCGGCGATCACAGCGGCATCATCACCGTCGATGTCCACCCCAGCGCCGACGGCAAGCGCGTGGTCTGCGAGGTCCGCGACAACGGCTGCGGGATCTCGCCGGACAACCTGAGCCGGATCTTCCAGCCGTTCTTCACGACCAAGTCCGAGGACAAGGGCACCGGCCTCGGACTGCCGGTGGCGCGCGGCATCGTCGAGAGCTACGGCGGCTCGCTGAGCGCGAGCTCGGAGGTCGGCGTCGGGACGACCTTCACGTTCGACCTACCGCGCTAGCTGGGCGCTAGCTGCCCGGGATCAGCTCGATCGTCCCAGCGCCGACCTTCTTGCCGCGCAGCACGCGGTAGTCGGTCCCCCACTGCTCGAGCAGCAGCGTGTCGTCGCCGGGGGCGGAGTACAGCCACCACCGGGCGCGCTCGACGTGGCCCTCGGGGCGGTCCTTCTGGAGCGCGCCGAGCGCGCCGAGGTCGCCGTGCAGCGCGCAGGTCGCGGCGCCGCGCTTGTCGAGCGTGTAGCGCACGTCACCGATCACCAGCACCTCGGGCGGGTAGCCCGAGATCTGGGTCGACTCGTCCTGCACGAGCAGCCGCACCGCGCCGGTGCCGGCGCGCTCGATCCCGACCACCAGCCACTGGACGTCGGCACCGTCGGCCACGCGCGCGCCGATCCAGCGGTGGCCGTCCTCGTCGTAGTGGATCGTGCCCTCGACCAGGAAGTCCTTGCCGTCCATCGTCAGCACGTCGTCGACCCGGAGCTCGGCCACGCCGCGCTCGACCAGCTTGTCGCCGGCGGGCAGCCCGAGCGGCGACCGCGAGGGCCCCGGCAGGCTCTTGCGGCGCTCGCCCGCCGCGATGCCGACGGCCGCGGCGCCGCCGATCACGATGAGCAGCACGAGCAGGATCCAGATCACCGGGGAACTATTCCCGCACGCAGCGCGTCAACGCAACGCATCGCGCGCCACAATAGGCAACGCGCGGGGGCCTGCCACCCGGCGGCAGCGCTCGCCATGACGAGCCGCCCGGCTTGACACGTCGTCGGCGCACACGTAAACCGGACCCGCTCCCACGCCTGCGAGGATCCATGGTCGCTGTCCCGGCGAGTGAAAGAGACGTGCGTCGCGTGCTCGACGACGACGGCAAGCCGCTGCCCGGCGCCCGCGTCCCGAGCATCCCCGACGCGACCCTCGCCCGGATGTTCGAGGTGATGCTGCGGACCCGGATCCTGACCCGGGTCGCGCACGAGGTCCGGCTCGGCGCTCACCTGGCCGCGATGGGCGAGGAGGCCACCCAGCTCGCGGTCGCGCCGCTCGGAGCCGAGGACTGGGTGTTCCCGGGCGCGTGCGACCACGGCGCGTGGCTGTGGCGCGGCTACACCATCCAGCAGTTCGTCGACCAGACGCTCGGCAACGCGGACGATCCGAGCAAGGGCCGCCAGGCGCCGGCGCACCACGCGGCGCGCTGGCTGAACCTGGTGTCGATCAGCTCGCCGGCCGGCACCCAGCTCCCGCAGGCGGTCGGTGCCGCCCACGCGGCCCGGAAGCTGGCGCGGGACGACGTGATGATGACGCTGTTCGGTGAGGCCGCGACCTCGACCGGCGAGTTCCACGTCGGCATGAACTTCGCCGCGGTGTGGAAGGCGCCGTGCGTGTTCGTGTGCCGCAACAGCGGCTGGGCGGGCGGCGCACAGGCCGTGCAGACCGCGGCGCGGACGATCGCGGCCAAGGCGATCGGCTACGGCATGCCGGGCGTCCGGGTCGACGGCAACGACGCGCTCGCGGTGTGGCAGGTCGCGAGCGAGGCGATCGCGCGCGCGCGCGCCGGCGACGGCCCGACGCTGATCGAGGCGCTGACCCACGTGGTGTTCCGGGTTCCGGATCCCCCCGAAGGCAACTCGTGGCTCGAGATGATCCCCACGATCCTCGAGTTCCGGGAAGACCCGTCCCCGAAGGATCCGCTGCACCGCCTGCGCGGCTACCTGCGCCACCTCGGGCTGTGGAGCGAGCGCTGGGAGACCGAGCTCGCCGAGCGCTGCTTCGACGAGATCACCCGCGCGGTCGCCGCCGCGGAGCGCAAGCCGGCGCCGGCGACCGCGACCCTGTTCGACGACGTCTACGAGCACATGCCATGGCACCTGCGCGAGCAACGCGCCTACCTCGAGGCCCAGCACGCGCCCGGATCGAGCCCGCTTCAGAAGTAGAGATCGCATGCCCACCATGAACATCATCGAAGCCGTCCGCAGCGCGCTGCAGACCCAGATGCGCGCGGATCCGCGCGTGGTGGTGCTCGGCGAGGACGTCGGCAAGTTCGGCGGCGTGTTCCGCGCCACCAGCGGCCTGTACGACGAGTTCGGCGCCGATCGCGTGATCGACACGCCGCTCGCCGAGGCCGGCATCGTCGGCACCGCGATCGGCATGGCGCTGTACGGCCTGCGCCCGGTGCCCGAGATCCAGTTCGGCGACTTCATCTACCCGGCGTTCGATCAGATCGTCAACGAGCTGGCGAAGTTCCGCTACCGCTCCGGCGGGCAGTACCCGTGCCCGGTGGTCATCCGCACGCCGGTCGGCGGCGGGATCCGCGGCGGCCACTACCACTCGCAGTCGCCCGAGGCGCTGTTCATCCACACGCCCGGCCTCAAGGTGGTCGCGCCGAGCAACCCGTACGACGCCAAGGGCCTGCTGCTGGCGGCGATGCGGCAGAACGATCCGGTCCTGTTCATGGAGCCCAAGCGGATCTACCGCGCGAGCCGGGGCGACGTGCCCGCGGGCGACTACACCGTCGAGCTCGGCCAGGCGGCGATCGTCCGCCCCGGCTCGCAGGTCACCGTCGTGGCGTGGAGCGGCATGGTCGAGATCGCCGAGAAGGCCGCGGCGCTCGCCGAGCAGGCCGGGATCTCGGTCGAGGTCATCGACCTGCGCACGCTGCTGCCGTTCGACATCGACGCGCTGATCGCGAGCGCGCAGAAGACCGGCCGCGTCGTGATCGTGCACGAGGCGCCGCGAACCTGCGGGTTCGGCGCCGAGCTGATCGCGTCGATCCAGGAGCGCGCGATGGCCCACCTCGAGGCGCCGATCTTCCGGGTCACCGGGTTCGACACGCCGTTCCCCTACAGCCTGGAGCACGAGTACCTGCCCAACCCCGATCGCGTGATGACCGCGATCCGCCAGACCCTGGAGTGGTGACATGGCCTTCAACTTCTACATGCCCGACATCGGCGAAGGCGTCGTCGAGGGCGAGATCGTCACCTGGAAGGTCAAGGAGGGCGACCGGGTCAAGCTCGACCAGCCGCTGGTCGAGGTGATGACCGACAAGGCCACGGTCGAGCTGCCGTCGCCGCGCGCCGGCACGATCGTCGCGATCCATTACAAGGACGGCCAGGTCTGCCCGGTCGGTCAGATCCTGGTGACGATCGAGGAGGAGGCCGGCGCCGCGGCGGCACCGAGCGCCGGCGGCAACGGCCAGCCCGGCCACGCGGCGCCTCCACCCGCGGCGCACACGGCGGCCGCGTCACCGCCGCCGCGGCCGCGCTCC
>JBGQCL010000032.1:0-47567 GCA_041495365.1 Kofleriaceae bacterium
CGCCCACACGACGAGGTAGTCGGCGCCGAACGCGCGCGCGACGCGCTCGAGCTGGTCCGGCGTGAGCCGATCCCACAGGCGCTCGACCTCCTCGTGGGTCTCCACGTCGGCGCGATCGACCATCTCGCATAGCCGGCGGTACCAGCGCACCATCAGCGCCGGCTGCAGCGGCGGCGACTTGGTGTCCGCGACGATCGCGCGCCGGCCGAGCAGCCGGAACAGCGACAGCGACGGCGGCGCGACGAACAGCGCGTCGACCGGCGTCGCCTCGCGCACCCAGCGATACAGCGCGAGCTCCTGGGGGTCGGCCGCCGGCACGGTGGTGAGGCCGGCCCCGCGCGGGCTGGCCCACAGCGCCGCGGCCAGCGCGAGCGCCGCGAGCGCCGCGTACGCCCGGCCGGCGAACCGCACCGGCACCGCGATCACCGCCACCGTCGCCGCGATCGCGAGCGCGGTCACCGGCAGTGGGGTGTGCAGGAACTTGCCGTTCAGCGCGAGCGCGAGGGCGATCGCGATGGCCATCCACGCGCGGCGCGCGACCGGGAGCGCGGGCGCCGAGCCCTGGCGGACCAGCGCGGCCGCGATCAGCACCTGGCAGGCGAGCTGGCCGAACGGCGCGATCCGCGGCCAGAACGCCTGGGTCAGCCACTCGAATGCCGGCACGTACACGACGAACTCTGACGCGACCGCGATCGCGCACGACACCAGCGAGAACCGCCACAGCGCGACCAGCTCGCGGCTCCGCGCGCCGGCGGGGGGCAGCGCGGCGAACCCGGCGAGCTGCCAGCCGACGAGGCCGGGCACCCACGAGATCAGCCGGCGGCCGAGGTAATGACCGGGGGCGTGGAAGTGGACGAGGATGCGCAGCGCGTCGTCGCCCGGCCCGGCCGACGCGAGCAGCCCCGGCAACACGGCCGCCAGCACCGCGAGCTGGGGCACGAGCAGCCCGGCGAGGTCGACGAGCCGGACATCGCGCCGGACATCGCGCCGCGCGACCGCGCCCAGCGTGAACAGACCGACGCCCAGCACCAGGAAGTTGATGTGCATCGCACCGGCCACCGCCAGCGCGACCCCGCACGTCCAGTAGCGGCCGCGGACCAGCGCCGCCATCGCGACGATCCAGCCCAGCGTCGCGAGCGCCGACGGCTGGAGGTAGCCCGCGAGCAGGTAGCTGCCGCCCAGCGCGCGGCCCATCGTCACCGTGACGAAGCTCGCGACCAGCACGAAGCCGCGCCGGCCGGGGCACACCGCGGTGACCAGCCAGTCCAGCGCGAGATAGGTCGCGAACGTTGCGGCGAAGTTCGCCGCCAGCATCGCGACCGGGCCCTCCGGATCGAGGGCGTACAGCCAGCGCGCGAGCCAGCCGAAGCTCGGCAGGTAAGGCGGCGCCTCGGTGATCAGCCAGTCGCGGTGGAACAGCTCGGGGAACGCGCGGTGCAGCGGGTCGAGCAGGTAGGTCGCCTGGTTGAGGATGCCGTAGGGCGCGGTGAACGCGAGGGTCAGCGCCGCCGCGACCGCCGCGACGATCAGCGAGCGCACGACGCGCTCGCGGCGTCCCCCGGCGCTCGGCGGTGGTCGTTCCATCGCCCTCACGTTTCCGACGGATGCGCGATGCGGTCAAGCCCCGCCGGTCGCCGTGATCTCATCCCGGCGTACACCTCTGCGGGAGTGGCGACCCGGCGTTGCGCGGCGGCGGACGCGCATGCGGAGCTCGAGGGCGTCGCCAGGCTCACATCACGCCCGCCGCCGACGTTGCGCGCCCTGGTTGCTCGACGGTGGCGTGCTAACGTGCCGGCGTGCGATCCGCCCGACCGCCCGTCGCGACCACCGGCTTGGTCCTCGTGCTCGCCGCGTGCGGCAGCGTCACCAACCAGGCTGCCGACGCGCCTCCCAGCGACGCCTGGGCCGCGAGCTGCGCCCCACCCGCACTGATCACGACGGTCGAGACCGCCGACGCCGGGTTCAGCAACACCTGCGTCCACGGCCAGTGGTACCTCGAGGCGCTCAACGGCACGACCGTGCCCGCCGCGCCCGGTCGCCCCAACAACCTGGTCCCGGTCGTGCCGTCCTCGATCACGATCGGCACCGATCCGTTTGATCAGTCGAGCACGTTCGCCGTGCACGTGACCGGCAACGGCCAGCAGAACGTGGGGACGACGTTCTCGTTCGCCCAGCTCACGGCGTCGCTCAACACCCCGTCGGCGACCCAGATCGGCTCGGTCGACGCGTCGGCCTACACCGGGATCCAGTTCTACGCGATCATCAAGACCGGGACGACGGGGGCGCGCCTGACGGTCGCCAACCTGTACACCGATCCGGTCGGCGGCCGATGCACGACGACGCCCGGCCAGCCGACGAGCTGCTTCGACCACCCGGGGGCACAGCTCACGATCAGCACGACGTGGATGAAGTACCAGATCCCGTTTGCCAGCCTCACCCAGATCGGGTTCGGCAACCAGAGCCCGACCGGCGCGGCGTTCCCGAAGAACGCGATCACGCTCCTCAAGTGGGACATCGGCATCCCGATGACGGGCCTGACCGATCCGTGGGAGCTGCAGGTCGACGACCTGACGTTCTACTGATCTGCGCTCGCGCCGTCGCTACAGCTGTGCGCGGCGAAACGCCCGGCCCGCCAGCCACAGCACGACGCCCGCCAGCGCGCCGGCCAGCGCCATGAGGAGCCAGAACTGGTCGACCAGCACGCCGAGGTAGACCGGCAGCATGACCAGCCCCGCGACGTTCTGGCCGATGTACAGCACGAGGAGCACCGCGACCACGATCGACCGCAGGCCTTGGTCAGGCCGCGGATCTGGACGAGCGCCGCCGCCACTACTGTGCGATGCGCGCCTGGGGCAGGTTTCCGCGCTCGCGGTCGTCGATCGCCTTGTTGAACGTCGCCTGGATGATCGCCAGGCCGATGAACGCCCCGAGCAGCCACAGCAGCAGGAACGCCACCGCCGCGGACATCTTGCCCCGCGTGACATGCTCGACGCCCTCGCCCCACTTCCACATCCAGTACAGGTTCGCGATCGGAATGATGATGAGCCAGGCGGTGGGGATGTCCGCGCCCTCGCGGAGCATGTCCTCCTTGGTCGCGACCATCCAGTAGATGTGATAGATGCCAAAGGTGATGATCGTCAGAACGATCATTGCAGGGATCGAACGCTTGATCATGAGAGCTTCTCCCAGCCCGCGCACCCGCGCAGTGGCTGACGCACTATAGCCCGCATCGCGCGCCGGTCACAGCTGCAATCGCTGCGATCGGCACGATCGGACTTCGGCGCGGCCTCCCGTCACCCCGGGTGGCCGGTACCCAGGTCGCCCGGCGGCATGTCCCGGATGCGTCGCACCGGCCACAGCAGGACCGGCGCGGTCAGCCCGATCAGCATCCCGGTCCACACTGCGGCGCGGATCCCGATCAGCGACGCGAGCCCGCCGGCGATCAGCGACGCGATGACCAGCATGCCGGTGGTCGCCACGAGGATCGCGGCGTTGGCGCGGCCGAGCACCTCGCGCGGCAGCGAGGTCTGCCGCACGGTGACCGCGACGATCACGAACGCGACCGCGAACCCGTCGCCGAGCAGCTGGTGCGCGGCGAGAAAGCCGATCGCGGCCGCGCGCGACGCGCAGCCCGCCGCGATCGGGATGAACAGCGTGCAGCTCAGGCTCAGCGTCGAGGTCACCAGCAGCGTGCGGCCGACCCCGAGCCGGCGCATCAGGCCGCGCGCGAGCATCGCGCCGCCGAGCGAGCCGACCCCGCCCATCGCGATGATCACGCCGAACGCCTGCTCCGACAGCCCGAGCGTGCGCAGGCAGAACGGCGTGTACAGCGCGATGAAGAACCCGCCGGTCACCGACCACATCATCAGGGTCAAGATGATCGGGCGAACCACCGGGTGACCGAACACGGCGCGCACGCCGATCCGGAAGTCCTCGCCGGTGCGCATCGCCGCCGCGTCGGCGCCGAGCTCCCCGGCGGCGGGCGCATCGTCGCGCTCGGACCGCTCCGGCCGCTGCGATTGCCCCGGCGGCTCCGGCCCCCCGTCGCCGCGGATCCGGCCGAGCATCAGCGCCGACCACAGGTAGGTCGCCGCGTCGATCGCGACCGCGAGCGGCGCGCCGAGCGCGGAGATCAGCACGCCGGCGCTCGCCGGCCCGGTGATCTCGGCGATCGCCTCGGTGGTCTCCAGCTTGGCGTTGCCCTCGGCCAGCCGCCGCCGGCCGACCAGCTGCGGCAGGTACGCCACGTCGGTGATCTGGAACAGCGCGGTGGCCGCACCGACCCCGGCGCCGACCAGGATCACGTGGACCATCGCCAGCGCGCCGAGCGCCCACGCCACGGTCAGCGACGCAACCAGCGCCGCCCGGATCAGGGCGGCGGCGATCAGGATCCGCCGCTTGTGGCCGCGATCGACCAGGCCGCCGGCCACCATCGCCAGGGCGATCCCCGGGACCAGCTGCATCGCCGCGAGCACGCCGATCATCGACTCGGGCTGACCGAGCGTGATCACCGCGATGATCGGCAGCGCCGTGCGCGTGATCCGCGAGCCGAACGCGCTGACCGCCTGGGCGGCCCACAGCCGGAGGAAGTTGGCGTGGCCCCACAGGTCGGCCCGTGCTGGGCGGTCGGGGTCCGGCGGCGACGTGGCGAGGGTCATGATCGGACCGGCGATCAGCTCGGATCGAACACCAGCGGCGCCTCGACGCTCGCCGGCCCGCCCGGGAACCGCGCATGCAGCAGGACGTCCGTGATGCAGCGATCGAACGAGGTGACGCCGGACGGCTGGTACGGACGCGCCGAGCTCACCTTGCCCTTGCGGTCGACCTCGATCTGGTAGACGAACGGTCCCTGGAGCTGCCGGTAGTGGCGGCGCGCCGCGATGTAGCAAGTATTGAACTCGGTCGCGTGCGCTCGCATCACGCCGCGGATCTGCTCGAGGCTCAGGCCCCTCGGGCGCACGGCACCCGAGGGCCCCGGCGCGGCACCGGCGACCCCGGGCGCGATCGCCGCCGCGATCCCCAGGCTGATGAACGCCATCCGCATCGAACCGACGTTATGGTCGACTTCGCGCGCCATGGCAACGGACCTCCCAACGTGATGCCGTCGACTTCGCGCGCCATGGCAACGGACCTCCCAACGTGATGCCGTCGACTTCGCGCGCCTTGGCAACGGACCTCCCAACGTGATGCCGTCGACTTCGCGCGCGGTGGCAACAACGCCGCAACCACGCCGGCAACCCCGGCCCGATCGTCATCCGGTCAGAACGGAATGTCGTCGTCGGGGCCACCACCGCCACCGCCACCACCACCGCCGCCGTAGCCGCCGAAGTCGCCGTCCGCCGGCGGCGGAGGCGGACCCTCGTCGGACCGGCCGCCGCGCGCGCCGCCGCCGCCACCGCCGCCGCCGCCGCCACCGCCGCCCTCGCGACCGCCGCCGCCCTCGCGACCGCCGCCGCCCAGGAACTGGACGTCGTTGGCGATGATCTCGGTGATGTAGCGCTTGTTGCCGTCCTTGTCGTCGTACGTCCGGGTCTGGATCCGGCCCTCGACGAACACCTGGCGGCCCTTCGCCAGGTACTTCGAGCAGACCTCGGCGCGCTTGCCCCACACCACGATCCGGTGCCACTCGGTGCGCTCCTGGCGCTGCCCGTTCTTGTCGTTCCAGCTCTCGCTGGTGGCGAGGCGGAGCTCGCACACCCCCTGACCGCTCGGTGTGTAGCGCATGTCGGGATCGGCGCCGAGGTGCCCTACGAGGATGACTTTGTTGACTCCGCCGGCCATGATCGTCTTCTTTCGCGTTCCGGGATGACCCATCCCGTGGTGGGGGCTGCCGGGATGACTCCATCCCGTCGATGGAGAGCATCTAGCACGCGGCTATGACAGCTGCGACGATGGACGCCCCGGCCGCGGCGATTTACAACCACCCGGGTGTACCGCGAGCTGCGCATCGCCGTCGTGATCCCGGCCTTCAACGAGCGCGGCAAGATCGCAGCCACCGTCGCGACCGTCCCCGAGCTGGTCGACCACATCCTCGTGATCGACGACGCGTCGCGCGACGACACCTCGCGCCAGGCCGAGCTGGCCGCGCTGCGCCGCGCCGAGCCGGCCCGGGTCGAGGTGATCCGCCACGCGGCCAACCGCGGGGTCGGCGGCGCGCTGATCACGGGCTACCGCCGCGCGATCGCGATCGGCGCCGATGTCACCGCGGTGATGGCCGGTGACGGCCAGATGGACCCGCGCGACCTGCCGGCGCTGCTCGACCCGATCGCCGGCGGCACCGCCGATTACGTCAAGGGCAACCGCTTCCTGCACCCGGCGATCTGGACCGCGATGCCGGCGACCCGCATCCTCGGCAACGCCGCGCTGTCGATGGCGACCCGGGTGACCTCGGGCTACCGCCACGTGTTCGACTCGCAGTGCGGCTACACCGCGATCCACCGCCGCGCGCTCGCCGCGATCGATCTCGACCAGCTGTTCCCGCGCTACGGCTACCCCAACGACCTGCTGTCGCGGCTGCGCGTCGCCGACATGCGCGTCGTCGACGTGCCGGTCCGTCCGATCTACGGCCCGGCGTGGCGCAGCGGCATCCACCTGGGGACCGTGCTGCACCCGATGCCGTGGGTGCTGCTGCGGTCGTGGGCCACGCGGCTCGCCGCCCAGGCCCGCCGCCGGCTGCTGCCCAGCGAGCCGGTGCCGCTCGCCCCGGAGCACGCCTGAGCGACGGCACCGGCATGGACCTCGGCGTCGTCACCACGTCGTACCCGCGTTTCCCCGGGGACCCCGCCGGCAACTTCGTCGCGGCCCACGTCGCGGCGCTGCGCGCGCTCGGCCACCGCGTCGAGGTGATCGCGGCGGGGGGCCCGGCCAGCGCCGGCCCCGACCGGCGGATCGGGGGCCTCGGGCTGTTCTACGCGGGCGGCGCGCCCGACGCGCTGGAGCGCTCCCCGCTGCGCGCCGGCCTGGCCGCGGCGGCGTTCACCGCCCGGCTGACCCTGGCGGTCGCCGCCTCCGCCCGGCGGTGGGACGCGATCGTCGCGCACTGGCTGGCGCCGTCGGCGCTCGCCGCGCTGCCCGCCGGCCTCCCGCTGACCGCGATCGCCCACGGCGGCGACGTGTTCACGCTGCGCCGGCTGCGCCTGCTCGGTCCGGTGCTCGGCGCGCTCCACCGCCGCGGCGCGCGGCTGGTGCTGGTCAGCGAGCAGCTCCGCGAGGTCGCCCGCGCCGCCGCCCCCGCGCTCGCCCGCTGGCTCGACGCCGCGCTGGTCCAGCCGATGGGCGTCGACGCCGCCCGGTTCGCCGCCCTGCCCCGCGCGCCGAGCGATCCGCCGACCGTGCTGTGCGCGGCGCGGCTGGTCCCGATCAAGGGCGTCGACGTCGCGCTCGCGGCGATGCGCCACGTCCAGGCCGCCGCGCGGCTGGTGATCGCCGGCGACGGCCCCGAGCGCGCCCGGCTCGCCCGGGACGCCGCGCGCAGCCCCGGCGCCGCGCCCAGCGCGCTGGACGCCATACTGCTCGGCGAGGTTCCGACCGACCGCCGCGACGGCCTGCTGTCCACCGCGAGCGTGGTCGTCGTGCCGTCGCGGATCACCCCGGGCGGCCGCACCGAGGGCACCCCGGCGATCGCGCTCGAAGCGCTCGCCGCCGGTGTCCCCGTGGTGGCCTCCGCCGTCGGCGGGCTGTGCGGCCTCGCCGGCCGGGCCGGCGTGCAGCTCGTGCCGCCTGACGACCCCCGCGCGCTCGCCGGCGCGATCGACCGCGCGCTCGCCGCTCCGCTGCCGCCCGCCGCCCTGCGCGCCGCGGTGGCAGACCTCGACTGGCGGGAGGTCGCACCTCGCCTCCTGCGTGCCTGATGGCCGAGATCCGGCGAAGGTGATGCGCAACCGACGCAGCGCGCTGCGTAAGGACGTTCGCACCATGGTCGGACCCTCAAACCAGTGAGCATGTACAAGCCATTGCAATCACGTGACGATCGCGGAACATTCGAGGGCGAGCGTGGGCGCACGCGGACGGCACGCTTGCTGCTAAAGGCCGATGGCAATGGCCGAACGCCCGCGGTTTGACATCTCCGTCCTCCTTCCGTTCGGGGACGATGAAGAGGCCGTGGGCATCGCCGTCAAGCGCACCGCAGAGCACCTGCGGAGCCTCGGTATGAGCTTCGAGATCCTGGCGATCGACGAGGACTCCGGAGACAACTCGCACGCCGTCCTCGCGCTGCTGCGCGCCGAGGTGCCCGAGCTCCGGGTCACCCACGCCCCGGGCCGCGGCCGCGGGGTCGACATCGGTGCCGGACGCGCCCAGGGCACGCTGCTGCTGATCGCGACTCCGGACGTGGCGAGCGCGTCACTCGACGGCGCGGGCGACGCGTGCCGCCGCCTGCTCGACGGCGACGGCGACGGCGAGGTCGCGCTCGGCCGATACACCGCGGTGCACCGCATGCGCGCCCTCGCCGCCGTTCGCGGCACCCGCCTGGTCGGCGCGGCGATGCACCGCCGGCTGAGCAAGCGGCTGATGGTGCAGCGGCTCACGGTCCGGATCTCGGGCCCGGCCGGCGGGGCGGCCAACACGGCCGTGGGCCGGCTCCGAGCGTTCGCCCGCTTCGCGTGATTTTCTCACGCCCGGCCGGCGGACGCGCGGGCGCCGCCGCGCGTTTCGTTGCTATAGTTGGAGCTGCGTGTACACGCCCCTCTTCCTGATCGTCGCGATCGCCGCGCTCGGCTTCCTGATCGTCGTCCACGAGGGCGGCCACTACTTCGTCGCGCGGTGGTGCCGGATGCGGATCGAGCGGTTCAGCATCGGGTTCGGGCCCGGCCTGCTCAAGCGGACGTCGAAGAAGACCGGCACGACGTTCCAGCTCGCGCCGATCCCGTTCGGCGGCTTCGTCGAGATCCGCGGCATGAACATCGCCGAGGACGTCGACCCCGACGACAAGTACGCGTACCCCAACCGCCCGGTGTGGCAGCGCTTCCTCACCATCTTCGCCGGTCCGGCGACCAACTACCTGTCGGCGATCGTGCTCGCGTTCGCGCTCTACGCGCTCCACGGCATCGACGTCCCGCACTGGTACGGGGTCGGCGAGGTGATGAAGGACTACGACGCCCACGGCAAGCTCGCGCCCGGCGACCGGATCACCAAGGTCAACGGCGCGCCGCTGTTCGTCGACAGCCACCCGAACCTGACCGAGCGGATCAACCAGTCCAGGGACGCGCCGGTCACGCTGACCGTCGAGCGCGATAGCCGGAGCTTCGACGTCGTGGTCAACCCCCGCCAGGGCAAGGACAGCGCGGGCCAGCCGACCTGGATGATCGGCGTCAAGCTCGCGCACCAGGATGTCGCCGTCGGGGTCAGCCTCCTCGAGGCCGGCCGGCGCGCGCTGATCTATCCGGTCGAGCAGACCAAGATGATCGGCCGCGTGCTGTACGGCGTCGTGTTCGGCAGCGAGAAGGCCGACCCCGGCGGGCCGATCCGGATGGTCAAGGAGTTCTACGACGCGTTCTCGACCAGCATCGTCCAGGGCATCGGCCTGCTGATGCTGCTCAGCGTCTACCTCGGCCTGTTCAACCTGCTCCCGATCCCGGCGCTCGACGGCGGCCGCCTGGTGTTCCTGGCCTACGAGATGGTGACCCGCCGGCGCGCCAACCCCAAGATCGAGACCATGGTCCACATGGCGGGGATCATGGCGCTCGGCGTCGTGATGCTGGTCGTGCTCTACATCGACATCCGCCGCGTGTTCACCGGCTGAGCGGACGCCCCCCCATCGATCAACGGAGTACGGGACCCGCAGGTGCAGGGCCGCGCGACGCGACGCGCGGTGGGGTGAATGCACCGGCTTTGCCGGTGCAGAGGGGACGGGAACGTCCCCTGTGGATCGATCATGGCGCTCGGCGTCGTGATGCTGGTCGTGCTCTACATCGACATCCGCCGCGTGTTCACCGGCTGAGGGGACCCACCCGGTCGATCAGCCGAGCACGGGACCGGCAGGTGCAGGGCCGCGCGACGCGACGTGCGGTGGGGTGAATGCACCGGCTTGCCGGTGCAGAGGGGACGGGAACGTCCCCTCTGGATCGACATCCGCCGCGTGTTCACCGGCTGAGGAGACACGCCGCTCAGCTGACGTACAGCTGTCGCGCGCCGCGGTAAGGTCGCCTCGTGCTGGCCGGCGACGTCCTCGATCGGATCCCCACCGAGCCGGGCGTGTACCTGTTCAAGGACGCCCGCGGGGCCGTGATCTACGTCGGCAAGGCCAAGAACCTGCGCGCGCGGGTCCGCCAGTACTTCCGCGACGGCGGTGACGAGCGGTTCTTCGTCGCGGCGGGCTTCCTCGCCCGGGCGGTCGCCGACGTCGAGACCATCGTGGTGAGCTCGTCCAAGGAGGCGCTGCTCCTCGAGAACCACCTGATCAAGAAGCACCAGCCGCGGTTCAACGTCAAGCTGCGCGACGACAAGCAGTACCTGGTGCTGCGGCTGGTCGATCCGAGGCCGGAGGGCGACGGCGTGCCCGGGCGCGCGGTGTTCCCGCGGGTCGAGGTCGTGCGCAACATCCGCGACGACGGCGCGAACTACTTCGGGCCGTACCACTCGGCGACCTCGGCGCGCGAGACCCTGCGCACGCTCAACCGCCACTTCCAGCTCCGGACCTGCACCGATCACGTGCTCGAGAGCCGCGGCCGGCCGTGCCTGCAGTACCAGATCAAGCGCTGCTCCGGCCCGTGCGCGTTCGCCGGGCTCGCCGGCGCCTACGCCGAGCAGGTCGAGGACGTCAAGATGTTCCTGTCCGGCAAGGACGCCGAGCTGTTGACCCGGCTGCGCGGCAGAATGGCCGCGCGCGCCGAGCGCGAGGACTTCGAGGTCGCGGCCGTGCTGCGCGACTCGATCGCCGCGGTCGAGCGCACGCTCGCCAGGCAGAACGTCGTGCAGGACGAGTTCGTCGACCAGGACGTCTGGGGCCTGGCGCGCGAGGCCGACGTCGCCGAGGTCGTCGTGCTGTTCATCCGCGGCGGCAAGCTGGTCGGCCGGCGCGCGTTCCAGCAGAAGGACCAGGAGCTGCCCGACGTCACGGTGATCGGCGAGCACCTCCAGCAGTACTACGCGACCGGCACGCTGATCCCCGACGAGGTCGTCGTCGGGGTCGAGCTCGAGGACGCCGAGCTGCTCGGCGACTGGCTGTCGTCGGTGCGCGGCAAGCGGGTCCGGATCGTCGAGCCGCGGCGCGGCCTCCGGGCCCGGCTGGTCGAGCTCGCCGACCGCAACGCCCAGGCCTCGGCGGCGTCGCGCCACGGCAAGGACGCCGACGCCGACGCGCTGCTCGACAAGGTCGCGAAGCGGCTCGCCCTGCCCCGCCCGCCGCGCCGGATCGAGTGCTTCGACATCGCGCACATCCAGGGCAGCGAGACGGTCGCCGCGATGGTCACGTTCCTCGACGGCGTCCCCGCGCGCAGCCTGTACCGCAAGTTCAAGGTCAGGACCGTCGACAACAACGACTTCGCCGCGATGTACGAGGTGCTGACCCGGCGGTTCAAGCGCGCCGGCGACCGAGGGCGATCGATCGAGCGCGGGGAAGGGGCCCCGCGCCACCCTGGCCCGAGGGAATCCCCGCGGGACGGCACCGGCGAATCCGGCGACGCGGGCGACGACGCCTGGGCGGTACCCGACCTGCTGGTGATCGACGGCGGCAAGGGCCAGCTCGGCATGGCGGTCGCCGCGCTCACCGACCTCGGCGTCCCGCTCGGCGGCGAGACCGGCCTCGAGGTCATCGGCCTGGCCAAGGAGCGCGAGCTCGACGCCGGCAGCGCCCCCGACCGGATCTACCGCCGCACCATCAAGGACTCGATCCCGCTGCGCCCGAACTCCCCCGAGCTCTACGTGCTCGCGCGGATCCGCGACGAGGCCCACCGGTTCGCCAACACGTTCCACCGCGATCGCCGCAGCAAGGCCACGCTGCGCAGCGAGCTCGACGCGATCCCGGGCATCGGCGCGACCCGCCGCCAGCGCCTGCTCAAGCAGTTCGGCAGCGTGCGCGCGATCCGGCAGGCCAGCGTCGACGATCTCGCCCGCGCGCCCGGCATGAACCGCAAGGCCGCCGAGCAGATCGCCGGCTACTTCGCGCGCCAGGCCGCGGGCGAGGCCGGCGACGCGGGCGACGCGCTCGACGAGGCGATCGACGACCTCACCGATGCCTCCGCGCAGGGCGCCGGCGACGCGGCGTCGCTTCCCGACGATGTTCCCGACGATGTGGTGGCAGACGAGGTCGCGGGCGACGCGCCGCCCGGGCTCGCGCGCTGAGCGCGTACCCGGGATCAAGGCGTTGCCGATCGTTGTCGGGCTCGATGGCCCGGCATGACCGGTCATGCCGCGATGCGAGGCAGGGCGGCGGCTTGAGCCGGACGCGACGGTTCTCTACCATCTCGCGCCATGCAGAGGACTGGAGAGCCCTCGGCGGTCGCGACCGACGAGGAGCTGCTGGCAAGCTGGCGACGGGGCGACGCGGGCGCCGGGGAGGCCCTGTTCGAGCGCCACTACGAGGCGGTGCGGCGGTACTTCCGCAACAAGGTCCCGGCCGCCGCCGTGCACGACCTGGTGCAGGACACCTTCCTGGCCGGCCTGCAGGCCCGCGACCGGTTCCGGGAGCGCTCGACGTTCCGCGCATACCTGCTCGGCATCGCGCATCACCGGATGATCGATCACCTGCGTGCCGCGCCGCGCGACCGCGACACGCCCGATGTCGGCGAGCTGATCCTGGCGGACCTGAGCCCGGTCGGCGAGGATGTGATCGCGGCCAAGCGGGAGCGCCGGCTGCTGCTGCGCGCGCTGCGCAGCCTGCGGTTCTCGCTCCAGGTCGTGCTGGAGCTGCGCTACTGGGAGTCGATGTCCGATCCCGAGATCGCGGAGGTGCTCGACGAGCCGCTCGGCACGATCAAGACCCGGCTGCGCGCGGGCCGGCTCGCGCTGGAGGACAAGCTCGCCGAGCTGTCGGGCTCCGCCGAGGAGCTGCGCAGCACGCTGGACTCGCTGCAGCGCTGGGCATCGCGCGTGCGGCGCGGCGCCGCCCACGCCGCGGATCCGCAATGACCGACACCCTGGGGGACACGGGGAGCGAGCCGGGCGCGGCGCGGCCCGACGACGTCACGTGGTCCGCCGGCACGACCGGATCCCATGCGATCGACCGTGAGCTCCAGCGCCAGCTGGTGGGCGCGGCGCTGTTCGAGACCCGCGCCCGGCCGCAGATCGGGCGGTTCACGCTCGCCGCCTGGCTGGGCGCCGGCGCGAGCTCGGTGGTGTACTCGGCGTGGGACGAGTTCCTCGCGCGCTGGGTCGCGGTCAAGCTGTTCGTCGCCGAGTCGACGGCGACGCGCGATCAGGTCCAGCGCGAGGCCCGCGCCCTCGCCCGGCTGACCCATCCCAACGTCGTGGCGGTGTACGACGTCGGCGAGTGGAACGGCCACGCGTTCATCGCGATGGAGCGGATCGCCGGCACGACACTGTCGCGCTGGCAGGCCGAGCGGAAACGATCGACCGGCGAGCTGCTCCACGCGTACCGCCAGGCCGGCTGCGGCCTCGCCGCCGCGCACCAGGCCGGTCTGGTGCATCGCGACTTCAAGCCCGCCAACGTCATGGTGGCCGGCGACGGCCGCGTGGTCGTCACCGACTTCGGGCTGGTCGGCGGCGTGGCGCGCGATCCGGGCGCCGCGACTGGCGAGCCGGGCAGCGCGACCACCACGCGGGCGCCGATCGGCACGCCGGCCTACGTCGCCCCCGAGCAGCGCCGGGGCGCGCCGCCCCACCCCTCGGCCGACATCTACAGCTTCTCGCTCGCGCTGTGCGAGGCGCTGATCGGCTGGCATCCGATGCGCGACTCCGACGCGTGGAGCCGCACCCTGGCGCGCCGGGTGCCGCGGCGGATCCACCGGGCGATCTGCGCCGGCCTCGCGACCGAGCCCGCGGTGCGCACCGGAACGATGGCCGCGTTGCTCGACGCCCTGGCCCCGCGGCGCCACGGCCGGCGCATCGCGGCCATCGCGCTCGCCACCGCGACCGCCGCGGCCGCGCTCCGCCCCGCCCGGCGCCCCGCGGCGTCCGAGCCCGCACCGCCGGTGTTCGCGGCGCCCTCGCACCGCGCGCTGGTGCGCCAGATCGACGCGTTCGCCGCCGCTCCACCGCGCGACGATGACCGTCCCGCCGCCGCCGCGCTCCGCGCGCTGGTGCTCGCGCCACTCCCCACCGAGCTCCCGTGTGCCTGGCCGGCACCTCCGGTCGCGATCTCGCTCGGCGCCGATCACGCGGTCGGCGTCGACGACCAGGGCCGGGTCCACGCCTGCGCGCTGGACGGTGGCGCGATCACACGTGTCACCGACGACGCCGTGTGTGCGGTGGCCGGACCCTACGGCATGATCGGGATCATCGATCGAGCGCCGCGCGTCCGCGTCGTGCGGGCCACGGCGGCCGGCTGGCAAGCGGTCGCGGTGGCGATCGAGCCCCCCATCACGGCCGCGGAGCTGCAGGACAGCACCTGGGGCCAGCGTTGCCCGATCGTCGTGCTGTCCGAGCGCGGCGGCGCAGCCCGCATCAGGCCCACGCACAACCCGGCCGCGGTGGATCGCGCCGGCCGGATCGAGGCCGTCGCGATCAAGGACGAGATCCGCGTCGTGGATCGCGGCGTGCGCGAGCTGTCGTCCCGCGCGATCCCCAGCGCGCCGTGGGCACCTCATGTCGCGATCAGCGACGATGGCTCGCGCGTGCTCGTGGTCCCGCTGCACGGACCGCTGCTGTGGTGGCAGGCCGGCACCGGACGGTGGCGCGAGGAGCGCGTGCACTTCGATACGCCGACGCTGACCCGCGCGCGGCTGAGCCCGAGCGGCCGGCGAGCATTGGTGGCGAACCAGTTCGGCGGCCTCGAGGTCCGCACGCTCGGCGGAGGCCGCGCCGCGTGGCTGACGTCGGACCCGGTGCTCGACGCTGTGTTCCACGACGACGACACGGTGGTCGCGATCGACACCGACAACCGGCTCTGGCGCTGGGACCTCCGGGCCCTGCGCTCCGGCGTCGTGGCGATCCACCGCCAGGCGGTGTGGTCGGTGGCGAGCAACGCCGAGGTGATCGCGTCGAGCAGCGAGGACGGCACCGCGACCGTGGTCGACCGCGACACCGGCGCGGCGCGGCTGGAGGTCGCCCCCGGCAGTCAGATCTACCGGGTGCGGCTCGACGGTGATCACCTGATCACCGCCGGCAACGGCGGGCTGGGGCGGTGGGACTGGCGCACCGGCGCCGCGCTGCCGTTCGCGGAGGGCCACGGGCTGCGGATCTGGGACGTCGAGCCCGTCCAGACCGGGGACGGGACCCGGAGCTATATCGGCGGCACGCTCGCCGATGGTGCGATCTTCGTCTGGGGCGCGACCGGGCGGATCCCGGTTCGCCGCAGCGTACCCCCCGCGCGGATCGCGGACCTGGCGGTCAGCGCCGACCGCCGGACCGCCGCCGCGGTCGACTCGCACGGCCGGCTGATCGTGTTCGACGCCGCGACCCGGCGCCCGGCGCTCGAGGTGGCCGCCCACCGCGGCTGGGCCCGCCACGTCGCGTTCGATCCGGCCACCGCGACGATCGCGACCGTGGGCGACGACGGCTACCTGCGGTCGTGGTCCCCGCCCTCGGGCGCGCCGCGCCACGCCGTCCTGCTCAACCCGAACCACAGCCCGATCTACGGCCTCGATGTCCAGCGCGGCCGCGCGGTGACCGCGTCGTACGACGGCGGCGTCGCGCTGGTCGACCTGGCGAGCGGCCAGATCGTGCGGCGCTACCACGGCCACAACAGCGCGGTGCGGATCGTCCGGTTCCGCGGCGATGGCCAGTGGTTCGCGACCGGGGACAACGACGGCCGGGTCTGCCTGTGGCAGCTCGACGAGGCCGAGTGTCACACCTGGCTCGACGGCCACCGCGCCGCGGTGCTCGACGCCGAGTTCGCCGACGACGGCACGATCTTCACCACGTCCAACGACGGCGTCGTCCGGTACTGGCGGCCGACCTACGATCAGCCGGTCGACGCCCTGCTCGCCGAGCTCCGCCGCCGCACGCAGCGCTGACCGGCCCACAGCAGCGGTCGACGATTTCGGCGCGATCCCGAAATCCAACCAGCCGCGTGGTCCGACTCAACCGGCGTCCAGTGACTGCTCGCTGGATTGCCACTCACAGATCGGAGAAAATCATGAAGCGATATTACAGCTTGCTTGCCGTCGCCCTCGCCGCCGCTGCACCCGCCGGTTGTACCGAGCCGGCGTCGCCGGAGGATCAGGCCAGCGTCGACCAATTCACCTTCATCGGCGATCTCGGCGCCACGCTCGGCAGCCCGGTCGCCGCCGGCAGCACCAGCGGCCGCAGCAACGACTTCGCGGCGACATGCGCGCCGACCAGCGCGCCCGACGTCGCCTACACCTGGACCGCGCCGACGTCCGACACCTACACGTTCACCACCGCCGGCTCGTCGTTCGACACCGTGCTGGAGATCCGCGCCTCCGGCACGGGCGCCTCGCTGGGATGCAACGACGACGCCTTCATCGGAGTGCAGTCCACGGTCAACGTGGCGCTGTCCGGCGGCCAGACGGTCACCGTGGTGGTCGACGGCTACATGACGTCGACCGGCAACTACCAGCTGAACATCACCGGCAGCGGCGGGTCCATCCCGGGCTCGGGCATGCATCTCTGGCTGCGCGCGGACCGCGACGTGACCGCGACCGGCGGCCGGGTATCGAAGTGGCTCGATCAGAGCGGCAGCGGCCGCAACGCCTCGATGCCCACGGCGTCGCGCCAGCCGTTCTTCGTGTCGAACGCGCTCGGCGGCCTGCCCGTGGTCCGATTCAACGGCGCGCAGTCGATGAACCTCGACGTGGTCGCCCAGCCGACGACGTTCTCGGTGTTCGTGGTCGGCAGAAACAACATGCCGGACAACTCGTTCAGCATGATCCTCGGCCCCGGCGGGAACTCCCCCAACAACCAGCTGCGGTGGGACGATGGAACCCACGCGCTGTTCATCGGCCTCGGCAACAACCTGCCGCAGGTCACGCCGACGATCGGCAACACCCGCGTCTACCACGAGCTGTCGGCGGTCTACGACGGCGCGACGATGACGGTGTATCGCGACGGCGGCTTCGTCTCGTCGAGCAGCTTCACGACCAGCGGTCCGTGGACGCTGGCCTCGGTCGGATCGTGGTTCTCGACGTACTTCATGCAGGGCGATCTCGCCGAGCTGATCATGTACGCGCGCCCGCTGTCGTCTGCCGAGCGCGCGTCGGTCGACGCGTACCTGACCGGCAAGTATCCGATCCCGTGAGCCGCGGCTCGCCGGCGCCGCGCACGGTGGATCGGACGCATCACGGCCGGTCGAACGCGTACTCGGTCGCGCGCGCACCGGCGCGCCCGCCGAACTCGCGGCAGAGCTCGACCAGCCGCGGATGGCCGTCGACGCTGCGGATCTCGCGGAACGGCAGGTGGGTCACCAGGCAGAACACCGCGACCTCGAGAGAGCTGAGCAGCCGCGGCGCGGGCAGCGCGGCGAGCGCCTCGTCCAGGTGGTCGTCGAGGTGGCGCAGGCTACCGTCCAGGCTGCGCTCGAGCTTGGGCGGCGCGAGCCGCGCGTCCCCGGTGAGCCTGGCCACGATCAGCGATACCTCGGTCGCCATCGCGTGGAGCGCGAGCTCCTCCGCGTTGGCGACCCGGAGGTCGGCCACCGCGCCCCGCAGCACGACCTCGGCGCCGCGCCCCGAGCGCCGGACCAGCTCGCGGCAGATGTTCTCGGTGCCGAACAGCGGGCCGTCCCCGGTCACCAGCACCGGCACCTTGAGGGCCGGGTTCCCCGCGTAGGTCTCGGCGTCGAGCGCCGTGAGGTCGAACACCGGCCGGAACGCGTGCGGCACGCCGAGCTCCAGCGCGAAGATCCGCACGGTGCGGGTGAAGTGCGAGCTGGTGCGGCCCACCACCACGAGGTCGGTCATGGGGATCTTCTTACCCGACCCGCGGCGCGGCTGCAGCCTGCGCCGGTCCGCGCAGGAGGTAACTGAATCGCCCGGCCGGGCGATACAGGGATCGATGACCCGCACCCGACGCACCCCCGGCGGCCCTCCGGTCCCGGCCGCCGAGCCAGCCCGGCAGGAGCTCCACGCCTACGTCGGGCGCCAGGCGATCTTCGACCGCCGGCTGACCGTGATCGGCTACGAGCTGCTGTACCGCGACAGCGAGGAGAACCGCGCGCGGTTCGACGACGTGACCCGGGCGTCGGCGACGACCATGCTCAACGCGTTCGTCGAGATCGGCCTTGACAACCTGGTCGGCAACCTGCCGGCATTCGTCAACATGTCGGCCGAGTTCCTGCTCGGCGACTACCCGATCCCGCTGCCGCCGGAGCGCACCGTGCTGGAGGTGCTCGAGGACATCCCGGTCACCCCGGCGCTGATCGAGGCCCTGCACGCGCTGCGCGGCCGCGGGTTCCGGATCGCGCTCGACGACTTCCTGCTGACCGAGCAGACCCGGCCGCTGCTGGCGGTCGCCGACATCATCAAGGTCAACGTGCTCGGCGTGTCGCGCGACGACCTCGCCGCGCAGTTTGCCGAGCTCAAGCCGTCGGGCGCGACCCTGCTCGCCGAGAAGATCTCGACCCACGACGAGCTCGTGTTCCTGCGCGACCTCGGGTTCTATTACTTCCAGGGCTACTTCCTGGAGATGCCGGTGATCAACCGGACCTCGCGGCTGCCCCACGATCGCGCCAAGCTGCTCCGGCTGCTCACCACGCTGTACGACCAGCGGCTCGATCTGCGGTCGATCGAGGGCCTGGTCGCCGCCGAGGTCGGCCTCGGCGTCCGGCTGCTCAAGCTGGCCGGCTCGACGGCGCTGTCGCGCGGCGTGCCGATCGGCTCGCTGCAGCAGGCGATGGCGCGGCTGGGCGTCCAGCAGCTCGCCGCGCTCGTCGTGCTGATCCTCGCGTCCGGGTTCGACGACAAGCCGCTCGAGCTCGCCCGCCAGGTCCTGATCCGCGCCCGGATGTGCGAGCTGCTCGCCCGCGATGCGACGATCCCGACCGACGAGATGTTCACCGCGGGGCTGCTGTCGCTGCTCGACGCGATCCTCGACCGCCCGCTGCCCGAGATCATCGCCCAGCTGCCGCTGTCCGCGCTGGTCCGGGAGGCGCTCACCGGCGGCGCGTCGCGGCCGGCTCGCATCCTCGACACGGTCCGCCACCAGAACCGCGGAGACCTCAGCTCGCTCGCCGGCACCGGGCTGTCCGCCCAGGCCGTGTTCATGGCCTGGTACGAGGCGGTGCGCTGGGCCGACGACATCATGCGCCGGCTGTAGCCGGCCGCCGCGCCCGACGCGCGGGGCGGAGCGAAAACGCGATAAGCTCGCGGCGTGCGGTGGACGGCCACGCTGGGTTCGATCGTCGCGGGGATCCGGCTCGCGGCCGCGCAGCCGGCGCCGGCGGAACCGGCGACGCCGGCGGCGAGCGACCCGCGCAGCGACGCGGCGTGGCAGCTCTACCACGAGGCGTTCGCCGCGCTGATGCAGGGCGAGCCGTCCCGCGCGCGGGCGCTGGCGGCCGCGCTGCTGCGCGACTACCCCGATCACGCGGCGACCCGGCGGATCCGCGACGCCCACCTCGGGCTCGCGCCGGGCGCCGCCGACGAGCCCGCCCCGCCCTCGGACCGCGCGGGCGGCGAGGCCCCGTCGCGGGGCGCGCGGGCCGAGCTCGCGCTGTTCCAGTCGCTGAACGGGCTCGCGCTCGGGACCGAGATCTGCATCGCGGCCCGGTGCGACAGCGCCGAGGCGTACCTCGGGCTCGAGCTGCTCGGCGCCGTGGCCGGGACGATCGGCTCGCTCGCCGTGCCCGATCTGACGTCGGGGCGGCGCGCGCTGGTCAACAGCGGCACCGCGTGGGGCGCGGTCAACGCCGTGCTGGTGCTGATCGCGACCAACCACGACAACAACGACCAGGACGTCGCCACCGGGTTGCTCGCCGGCCAGAGCCTGGGCGTGGTCGCCGGCGCGGTGTTCCCGCTCCGTCCGACCGCCGGACAGGTCGCGCTCGCCGACTCCGGCGGCGTGTGGGCCGGCGCGCTGACCGCGCTCACCGGCGAGGCGATCGGCAGCAGCCTCGATCAGCACGCGCGCGCGACGATCGCGCTGATCGCGATCGACGGCGGGATCGCGGCCGGCGGCTACCTCGCGTCGCGCTGGCCGGTGGTCAGCCGCGCCCAGACCCTGGTGATCGACGCCGGCGGCATCGCCGGCACGCTCGGCGGGGGCAGCCTCGGCGTCGTGATCTCGGGCAGCACCAGCGGCCGCACCACACCGGCGCTCGCCGCGGCCGGCGCGGTGGTCGGCCTCGCCGCCGCGGCGTACTTCACGCGCGACTGGGGCGACGGCGACCCGGCCGCCGCCGGCGCGATCCACGCCTACCTCGCTCCGCCGGAGCACGGCCGCGGCGGCGTCGCCGGCATCGCGGCGGCCTGGTAGCGGCCGCGACACGATCCATCACGGCCATCAGAAGCCCAGCGTCGCCGACACGCCCCACACGCCGGCCCCGGGCGCCCCTCCGGGCACGGGGATGCGCGCCGGCGCGATCGCCACCGGCGGCGCGTCCCAGTCCTTCGTGGCGGCCGCCGCGATGCCGAGCCCCGCGGCGGTGCCGACCAGCAGCGAGACGCCGGCCGCCTGGTCGCCGTGGCTGCCGACCGCGACCAGCCCGCCGCCGATCATGCCGATCACGCCGCCGACATCGATCAGCAGGGTGCGGCCGCGGCTCATGTGGACCCGCGTCGCGGTCAGCCCGCCGAGCACGAGCCCGGCGTCGCCGATCGCGACCACCTCGCCCAGCGTCGGCGAGTGCTCGGCGGCGAGGTCGACCCACAGCGCGAGCAGGGTGCTCCATAACAGGAACGAGTTGACGAGCGCGACGTCGCCCTGGGTCGGGTGCCAGGTCTGCCACAGCCCGATCCCGGTGACCAGCCCGCCGGCCTGGGCGGCCAGCGCGACCCCGGCCTCGCCCGCGCTGTGTGCGAACCCGTGGTTGATCCCGATCCCGTTCCAGATCCCCCAGGTCTGCGCCGAGTTGTACAGCTGCGCCTCGCCCGGGGCGACGCCGTGGCGCGTCGCCGCGATCGACAGCCCGAGCGCGCCGCCGACGCCGAGCGTGTAGACCGCCGCGTTCGCGCGCGGGCTGTTGCAGTCGGCGATCACGCACACGTTCTGGGCGGTGGACAGCCCGGCGATCGTCGACCAGAACACCAGCTCACCGCGCGCCACCCGGTCGGACGCGTCGCGGTCGGCCGGCCGCGGCTCCCCGCCGCACACCAGCGCCCCCGCGCGCGCCGCCGCCGGGTGCTCCGGCCACTGCGCCGCGAGCTGGCGCAGCCGCGCGCCCGCGCCGCCGCGGTCGCCGGCGGCCGCCTGCGAGAACGCGTCGTCATACGCCCGCCACGCCGGGTCGGCGTCCAGCCGCGGCCCGGGCTCGGCCGCCGCGCTCGCCGCGTCCGGTGCTGGCCCCGGCGCCGCCGGCTGGCCCCGGCTCGCGCCCGCGCTCGCACAGATACCCACGACGGCCATCGCGATCGCGCGCACGCGACGACGCTATCACGTGCGCGCCTGCGGGCCCCAGCGCGCCCTCACGCAGGCCACCGGTTGCAGTCCGGGTCCGCGGTTTCCAGCGGCACCGTACCGTCGCACTCGACGTCCGCGTCTCATCCGCAGCGCATGAAGCAATTGGCGGCAGTCGGAGGGCGGCTGCGAGCAGTAACTTGGTGAGGTGGCAGAGCCGGGTGGTGAGCTGGAGACGCTGTGGCCCCGGGACGACAACGCGGTGGGCGGGCCGCGCGGATCCGCGTTGCCGCGGCGCGTCCCGCGCCTGCTGTCCGCCGGCGCAGCCCTCGTGGCGATCGCCGCGCTGATCCAGCTCCTCGCGCTCGCCTGGTTCGAGCTCCTCAAGTTCCTGTTTCGCGGCTCGGCCGAGGTCCTGGTCCACACCGGCGGCCTCGACCGCCGCACGTTCGCCGCGTGCTCGATCGCGGCGTTCGTCCTCGACGCCGTGCTGCTGAGCGCCATCGCGATCCGGTCGGTGCGCCGCAGCGTGCGGCGAGCGCCACCGACCGACGAGCGGTTCGCCGGGCGCCATCCGTTCGCCGCGTCCAGCGCCGGGCTGCTGCTCGCGCTCGCGTTCGTCATCGCCGGCGGCTGGCGGCCGTCGCCGTACTTCCCGTACCCGCTCGCCACCGTCGTCGTGCTCGCCACCGCGTACTGGTTCGGCCTGCTCGGCGTCCTCGCCATCGGCCGGGCCGCCGATCTGATCTGGCGCGCGCTCCGGGCGTGGGGCGTCGCCGCCCGGTGGCGCACCGGCTTTCTCACGGCGAGCCTCGTGCTCGCCGCCGCCGCCTGCTACGGGCTGCTCGCGACCCGGTGGTACGCCGGGCCGCTCCGCGCGGTCGAGGCCGGCCTGGCGCTCCAGTCCCGCGACCACGCCGGCGACGTGCTCGCCAGCGAGCTCGACGGGCTGTGCCTGATCGCCGACGAGCTCGAGCCGAGCCTCGCCCACAGCTCGGCCGCGCCGGCGTGCGAGTTCCTCACCACCGAGAGCCGGCCGCTCGATGACTGCCTCGCCGCGCTGATCCGAGAATGGGTCCCCGGCCTCAAGCAGCAGCTGCGCCGGCGCGGCCTCGACCCGTACGACGTCGACGACGCGGTCCTGAAGGCGTTGCTCGCCACCTGCACCCGCCAGCCCCCGCCCCGCGTGCTCCACGCCTACCTGTTCGCGACCGCGGAGAACCAGGCCGCGCAGATCACCGGCGCCCCGCGCCGCGCCGCCCTGTGCGACCCGGCCCAACCGCTCCCCGCGACCTGCGCCGCCGGCGAGCCGCCCGAGTCGCGCGCCCGCAAGCTCGCCCGGCTGTGGGACGATGCGATGTGCCGGGTCGGCGAGGACGCGGCGCAGATCCTCCACCGCCGGCTCCAGCAGGACGAGAGCTTCCGCGAGATCGGCGACCACCTCGGCCTCCCCGAGACCGACGCCCGCGAGCTGTTCCACCACGCGATCAAGCAGCTGCGCACCGCCGCGCTCGCGAGCTGCGACGACCCGTAGCCCCGGCGCCGTGATCTACCCCGGGCCGCCGGCGAGCCAGCTCCGGCCACGCTCGTACAGCCGGTCGACCTCGGGGCCGGTGAGCTGCGGCATGTCGCGCTTGACGGTGTAGCCGATCTGCAGCTGGATGTACGCGAGGTGGCGGTAGCCGCGAGGCAGCGCCGCGAGCTGGGCCGCGTCGAGCGCGAGCCGCGCGGCCGGGTCGACCGGATCGATCCGGTCCTTCTCGTAGATCGGCTGGCGCAGGACCAGCCCCCAGCGCCGCTGGCGCCGCTCGAGGAAGTCGTGGAACCGGCCGGTGCACACGACGTCGCACGAAACGCCGTGGACGTCGCCGCGCTGCGAGATCGTCATCTTGGTCTGCGCGATCGCGCGGTCACCGGCGACCTCGATCGAGCTGCCGCCGAGGAAGTGCAGGATGCTCACGCCCTTCGCCCAGCCCTCCCTCGTGACGCGGATGAACTCGGCGGCCGGGCCCTGGAACCAGGTCGCCATCATCACGCCGTCGTCGTGCCAGACCGTGGCGAACCGCTCCCAGTCGCCGGCGTCGCGCCACACGACCCAGTTCTCGATCAGCTCGCGGATCGCGAGGCGATCCATCATGTCGCCCGGGTTGCTGTCCATCGCGGCCACCTTTCCGGTTGGCAAGCAGCATGTGACACACCGACCCCGCTCGACAACCGAATCGGCGTCCCGTGTGCGCGTCGCCATGTAGTGAGCGCCGCGCCGGCAACAAGGGCGAGCGGTCAGCCGTGAGCGCCTGCCATGCCGCTGGTTGCACGAACGACACGCGCCGACCTTGTGCGCGGCTTCGATCGCGGCGTCGATCGAAGGACGCTGCGCCGCGGAGTCGGGCCGGCTGGAGCAATTGGCGGCGCCTGGGGCCGCGTATCCGGCGGTACCCTCCGCTGGATGTCCAAGCCGGCAGGTGAGCTGGAGGACCTCGGACCTCCCGATGACGGACCCGGGGCGGTCCCCCGGCGGCGAGGCAGCGCGTCGCTGACCACGCGCACTCGGTTCGGCCTGTTCTTCGGCATCGTCGTGTTCACCGTCGGGGCGCTGATCCAGATCCTTGCAATCGCCTGGTTCGGGCTCCTGATGTCCCTGTTCGGGGGATCCGCCGAGGTCCTGGTCCACACCGGCGGTCTCGAGCCGCGGACCTTCGCCACGTGCTCGGGCGCAGCCATCGTGCTCGATGCCGCGCTCCTGCTCGCCATCGCAGCCAGGTCGGTGCTCCGGACGACACAGCCGGCACCGCCGCACAGGACGCCGTTCGCGGCGCGCCATCCGTTCGCCGCGACAAGCGGCTGGCTGTCGCTTGCGCTCGCGCTCGTCATCCTCTGCGGCTGGCGACCCTCGCCGTACTTTCCCTATCCGCTCGCCACGATCATCGTGCTCGCCAGCGCCTACTGGTTCGCGCTCGTCGGTGCCTTCGTCATCGTCGGGCTCGCCGGCGTTGCCTGGAGGCCGGTCAAGGCGTGGGCGAGCGCTACCGAGTGGCGCGCCGGCTTTCTCACGGCGAGTCTCCTGCTCGCCGGCGGAAGCGGTTACTGGCTGCTCACCACGCAGTGGTACGCGGCGCCGCTCCACGCGATCGAGGCTCGGCTGGAGATCGATGATCCCGATCTCGGCACCAGCGTCCTGTCGAACGAGCTCGATGAACTCTGCATTGCGGCCAGCGAGCTCGAGCCAGTCCTCGCCCATGGTTCCGCCGCACCCGCATGCGCGTTCCTCGACAAGGGCACTCGGTGGCTGGACCGCTGCTTCTCGGATCTCATGAAGAACGAGGTTTCCAAGGCGAAGCAGCTGCTCCGCACCTCCTGGTTGAACGACTACGACGTCGAGGACGCCATCATGAAGGCGCTGCTCGCCACGTGTACGCGAGAGCCACCGCCCGATAACATCGCCGGCTACTTTCTCACGGTCGCACGCAATCAGATCCGGCGGATGGCGCAGGACGCGCGGCGCACCGTGCCCTGTGACCAGCTCGACGAGATCGCGGCACCGTGCTCGGCTTCGGAGCCACCGGAGCTCCGCGAGTTCAAGCTGGCGAGGCTGTGGGACGAGGCGTTCTGCAAGCTCGACCCTGGCAAGGCCGAGCTCGTCCGCCGCCGCCTCGAGCAGGACGAGAGCTTCCGCGAGATCGGCGAGCACCTCGGCATCCCCGAGACCAAGGCAAAGGACACGTTCCACAACGTCATGAAGCGGCTGCGGACCAAGACCCTGGCGAGCTGCGACATCGATTAGTTTCCAGCACTTCGCGAATCTCCGTACTCCGTTTACACAAAGCAGGGGCGTCGCGCTCTTCCCCGACAAGGAGGGAGACCGAGATGCTGCCTGCCGTCAACTTTCACGTCTGGAAATTCTGCAACTACAAGTGCCGGTTCTGCTTCGCGACCTTCGAGGAGGTGCCCGGCCAGATCCGCCGCACGGCCGCGCTGCGCATCGTGGAGGAGCTCGCCCGGTACGGTTGCGACAAGCTCACGTTCGTCGGTGGTGAGCCCACGCTGTGTCCGTTTCTCGGCGAGCTCCTCGAGCGCGCCGCTGCGCTGGGCATCACGACGAGCGTCGTGTCCAACGGCGAGCGCCTGGCGCCCCTGATCGAGCAGCACGCTGCCGCCCTGCACTGGATCGGCCTCTCGGTCGACTCGGGCGACGAGGCGACGTCGCACCGCCTGGGGCGCGGCTCCGGCGGCCACGTCCAGCGGTCGATCGAGCTGGCCGAGCTCGCGCGTCGTCACGGGATCCGGATCAAGCTCAACACCGTGGTCACCGCGCTCAACCACCACGAGGACATGACCGCGCTGGTCCGCTGCATTCGCCCCGAACGCTGGAAGATCTTCCAGGTCCTGCCGGTCGCCGGACAGAACGATGGCATCGAGCCCCTGCTCGTGTCAGCGACGCAGTTTCGAGCTTACGTCGAGCGCCACGCTCGACTCATCGGAGATGGCATCGATGTCGTTCCAGAGGACAACGCTGCGATGACCGGCTCGTACATCATGATCGATCCGATGGGCCGCTTCTTCGATAACATCGAGGGCCGCCTGGTCTACGGCCCGCCGATCCTCGACGTCGGGGTCGAGCAAGCGTTCGCCTCGGTGCGCTGGGAGCGCGAGCGCATGGTGGCCCGAGGCGGGCTCTACCCGTGGCGGCGGCGCACGTAGGTAGCCTCGCGCAACCGGCGTGCTCGATATCTCGGCGGTCTTCGGTCGCGAACGCCGGCCTGCCCTGACGTTCAGGGGGCACTGCGACCGGGAGGGAAACAATCACGCGGAGGCCGTGCGCTTGGACGACGCGGAAGCCTGGGCTACTGTTCTTGACGATGCTGAAGCTGAAACGACTGCGGGTCGAGCGGTTCCGCAGCCTGGCCAGGGGTGCCGAGCTCTTGTTCTCGGACGGCATCAACGTCGTGCTCGGACAGAACGGGACCGGGAAGACGACGCTGCTCGAGCTGATCTCGATGGTCGTGCGCTCGGACTTCAGCAGCCTCGCGAAGGAAGAGTTCGCGATCGAGTACGAGCTCTCGACGTCCGAGGAAATGAATGTCGTTGTCGTCATCCGAAACGAGCGGATGATCATCGGACAGGCCCAAACACCGACCGAACTCGGGGCAAGAGAGGTCTTCCGGCCATCGGCCGAGGTCCTCGGGGGGCCCGAACGTCGTCTGCTGCGCCGATACGACGCCGAAGGTCGTGTCATGGCGGGGGACGTAACGCTGCTCAATTCCAAGTATCTTACTCCTCTGGAGCCGGGCTTTCTGTTTTTCTTCCTTCCGTCGGATGCACCATTCAATCGCATTGCCATTCATACGTTGCCAAACGTGTGCAACGCGCTCCGGTTCGACGAGTCTCTGGAACTATTCAGAAAGATCACTTCCGCAGGAGAACTCGCTGGAGACATGTATGTTGACAAGCGGAGCCACCACTGGGTTGCACTCCCGTTTGCGGCACCGTTCGTTCCCGACAGCGTGCTGGTACAGCTCGCAGAAGCTTTCCATAACGAAAGGAAGCCTGATTACTCGCTCACCCATGTCAATCTGAAGTTATTATTCGAACTCAATGACATGATGGGATTCAGCACGTCCGACCTCCGCGTGGACGTGGCCGAGCAACGAGGCTCGGTACCTGCCCTTGATGTTGTGAAGCTCAGCAGCCTCGTGTTTCGATTCCGGTGGGAGGACGGGACGCTTACCACCCACGAGCGCCTGAGCTACGGCCAGAAGCGTCTTCTGACGTTCTTCTACTACCTCGCGTGCAACCCTGATATCGTGATCGCCGACGAACTGGTGAATGGCCTGCATCATCGCTGGATCACGGCTTCGATCGAGGCGATCGGACTGCGACAGGCGTTCTTGACCAGCCAGAATCCGTTGCTACTTGACTACATTCCAATCACATCGGCGGAGCAGGCCCGTCGAAGCTTCGTGCTCTGCCGCGGAGAACCTCGTTCCGGCCGGCCTGGCTGGATCTGGGAGAACATGAACGAAGATGACGCCGCAGAGCTATTGAGCGCATATCAGGTCGGCGTCGAGCACGTCAGCGAGATCCTGCAATCGCGAGGGCTCTGGTAGTGAACCAGACCGCCGCGCTCTCGATCGTCATCCTCACCGAGGATGGCGGCAAGGATGGCCGCGCCACCGTCGAAGCGCTGGCCCGGCGAATGCTCGATCTCGTCGTCCCGGACTTCCAGAGCCATCGGATCCGGTTCGTCCCGCGCGATCCGCCGGAGGAAGCGGCGATGCGCGGCAACCTCTGGAAGACAGACGGGAAGAACCCGGTCGAGCACGCGCGAGGTGTACGACTTCGGCGCTACATCGTGCGCTGGCTCTCGCTGCCGAACAGCTTCGTGCTGTTCCATATCGACGGGGATCGGCCCTGGAGAGAACGCCACACGAGTGAGAACACCGAGAAGGTTCAGAAGTTCCAAGCGGCGCTGCCGCAAGTGGCGGATCGCGGACGTGCGAACAACCCACGGCCCAGGGTGAACGGCGGGGCACACAACGAGCCGCCGCCGGAATTGCGCCTGGAGCACATGATCCTGATCTGCCCGCACCGGAGCATCGAGGCATGGCTCTACCAGAACGTCCGGGTCGCACTGGACATCTGCCGCCGCGAGCACAGGGGCGCGCACCTCGCCAAGCTCCAGGTGTGGGAGGAGCAGCGCGCAGAGCTCGACGAACTGCCGGCGCCCGAGAGGGCGCTCTGCCTGGGGAAGACGTTCAACCTCGAGCTGGCGACGCGAGGGTTCCCGGCCCGCGAGACCTACGACGTGAAGAAGTCGTTCTCCGATACCGTGGACCGTCTGCGCAGCTGCGACGCACTCGTGCAGGCGCTGGAGCTCACGCGCAGCTGAGCCGTCTCGGAATGAGGTAGACCGATCGCTGCTCAGCGTCGAGGACACGGCGAAGCATCTGGCTCCAGACGCGGGTCGTCAACGCGAGCGCCAGGCGCTGCGGGGGTCATCCGAGCGGTAGCTTCCACGGCCGGTGACTGCGAGGCACAGGGGGCTGAGTATTGTCAGAGGTCCGGATGCAAGACGGGCGGTCCGCCGACTCCCGCGAGGAGGAGCCCCCGACAGCGCCGTCAGCGAGCGTGTGGGCATTCTATCGAGCATCCCCACGCGGGCGGGCGACAAGCGAGATGCCCCGTGCGCCGCCTACGCCTGGGCGACCAGGACCTCGCGCTTGTTGGTGTGATCCGGCGGGCTGACCACGCCCTGCTTCTCCATCTCCTCGACGAGCCGCGCCGCGCGGTTGTAGCCGATCCGGAGCTGGCGCTGGACCCACGAGATCGACGCGTTGCGCGTGGTGGTCACGATGTAGACCGCCTTGTCGTACATGTCGTCGTCGGACTTGCCGCCCGGGCCGCCCGGCAGGCCGAACTCGCCCTGGCCGTCGCCGTCGTCCTCGCGCGGCTTGAGGATGTCGAGGTTGTAGACCGGCCGGCCCTGGGTCTTGAGGAACGCGACGACGCGCTGGATCTCCTCCTCGTCGACGTAGCAGCCGTGCAGCCGCTGGGGCGCCGCGCCGCGGTCGGAGAACAGCATGTCGCCGGCCCCGAGCAGGGCCTCGGCGCCGGTCTGGTCGAGGATCGTGCGCGAGTCGATCTTCGAGGCGACCGAGAACGCGATCCGCGACGGGAAGTTCGCCTTGATCAGGCCGGTGATGACATCGACCGACGGGCGCTGGGTCGCGAGGATCAGGTGGATGCCCGACGCGCGGGCCTTCTGCGCGATCCGCGCGACGCTGGTCTCGACCTCCTTGGGCGCGCACATCATGAGATCGGCGAACTCGTCGATCACGACCACGATGTACGGCAGGCGGTGCGGCGGCGCGGTGACGATGTGCTCGCGCGCGTCGGCGGCCCCCGGGGTGTCGGCGGCGACCGCCTTGCCGATGTCGTCCTCGACGGCGCGGGCCGCGGCGTCGGCGGCGGCCCGCAGCTTGTCGGCCTCGAGCCGGGCGAGCTGCTTGCCGACCTTGTCGTTGTAGGTCGCGATGTCGCGCACGCCCAGCTGCGCCAGCAGGTCGTAGCGCCGGTCCATCTCCTCGGTCGCCCAGCGCAGCGCGAGGTTGGCCTTCTTGGGGTCGGTGACCACCGGCAGCAAGAGGTGCGGGACGCCCTCGTAGATCGAGAGCTCCAGCATCTTGGGATCGACCATGATCATCCGGACGTCCTCGGGCGTGCAGTGGTAGAGCAGGCTCGAGATCATCGCGTTGACCGCGACCGACTTGCCCGAGCCGGTGGTGCCGGCGACCAGCAGGTGCGGCATGCGCGCGAGGTCGACCACCGACGGCCCGCCCTCGATGTCCTTGCCGAGCGCGAGCGGCAGCCGGGCGCGGCCCTTGATGAACGCGTCGTCCGCGAGGATCTCCTTGAGGAACACCTTCTCGCGGGTCTTGTTGGGGACCTCGATGCCGACCGCGGCCTTGCCGGGGATCGGCGCGACGATCCGGACCCGCAGCGCCTCGAGCGCGAGCGCGAGGTCGTCGGTCAGGTTGACGATCTTGTTGACCCGCGTGCCGGGCGCCGGCGCGAACTCGTACATCGTGACCACCGGGCCGGGGCGGATCGCGACGACATCGCCCTTGACCCCGTAGTTCTCGAGCGTCTGGGTCAGCTTGGCCGACAGCTCGAGCATCGCGGTCTTGTCGATCTGGTTGGCGGTCGCGGCGTCGTAGTTGAGCAGCTGGATCGACGGCAGCTCGTAGTCGCCCTCGCCGAGCTTGATGAAGCTCTGGCGCTCGGCCTCGGCGGCCTTCTCCTTGGCGGCCATGGTCGCCGGATCGGCGTTCTTGAACCGCGGCTCGACGATCACCGGGCCGTCGGCGTCGGCGGCGGCGGCGCGCGCGCCGGCCGCGGCGGGACGCGCCGGGGCGCCTGCGGCCAGCGGATCCAGCGGGGGCGCGGCCTCGAGCGTCCCCGGCAGCTCGTCGGCGCCGCCCGGCACGGGTGCCTGGGTGCCGCTGGCGAACCGGGTGCGCCGGGCGCGCGGCGACGGGGCGGGCTCGGCGGGGTCCGGAGCCGCGACGACCTCGATCGGCGCGGCCGACGGCGCGGCCTGCGAGGCCGGGTGCTCGGTGGGCGCGGTCCGCTCGCCCGCGTCGACCAGGGTCGGCTCGGCGGCGCCGCGCCGCGGCTTCCTGGCCGCGCGGCCGATGATCACCGGCTCGGCGGTCGCCTCGTCGTCGCCGACCTCCAGCACGTCGTCGTCCTCGACCTCCAGGCCGTCGTCCTCGTCGGGCTCGCGCGCCGGGAACATCGCGCCGAGCACCTCGCCCCAGAACCGCACCACGGCGCCGAGCGCGCGGGCGAGCATGCCGGCCGCCGCACGCGCGACGCCGCCGATCGCGCGCAGCACGTCGCGCATGCGCAGCGGCGTGGCGACCACCGCGGCGACGACCAGCCCGACCAGCGCGAGCAGCGCGGTGCCCGCGGTGCCGACCACGGCGCGCAGGATCTCGCCGAGGTGCTCGCCCAGCGCGCCGCCTGGCCCGTAGCCGGCGATGCGATAGCTGCTGGCCAGGAGCTGCGCGAAGATCGCGAGCGACGCGATGCCGAGCATCGCGCCGGCGGCGACGAGCGGCGGCATGATCGGCTCGCGCTCGATCAGCGTGCGGATCGCCGCGACGATCGCGAGCGCGATCAAGAAGTAGCCGCACACCCCGGCGAGGCCGTAGAACAGGCTCGCGGTGGATCGCCCGAACGGCCCCATGACCAGCCGGTCGGCCTGGAGCGAGACCAGCGCGATCAGGAGAAAGATCGACGCCCCCAGCCCCACGACGCCGAGCACCTCGCGGCGGCGGCCGTTCGAGCCGCCCTCGCGCGGGCTCACGGAGGTGTCACGAATCCTTCGGTTCTTGGACATGGCGGCTCCCGGGGGCAACCTATCCTACACCACCTGACATTGGCACCAAGTTTTCTGCAGCAGGGGCCGGGGCGCCGGCGGACCCCGGGCCGCGACCGTGCACTGCACTCCGCTGGTGGCAGCTTCCGGAAAGCCTGGTCACGGCCGCCGCCAACGCGAGGCGCGCATGCGACCGTGCAGGAACCGTGCATCCCCAGGTGCCGCGCGCCGCCGCGCCGGACGCTGCGCACCCACGCGCGTGCGCCGTACACCGGTCCAGTGTTCCGCACGCGAAACACCCGGCGCGCGCGACCGGCAGGGCCACAGCACGGCACATCGAGTACACTGCGTACGATGGTGAGTCGAGGCGGGACGATGGGGACCGGAGCGATGCACAGCCAGGATGGCCGCGCGTCGACCGATGAGGTGTGGCGGCCGGACGGCGGCTATCTCTCGGTCGCCAAGCTCCGGCTCGAGGTGATCGACGGCAACGACGCCGGCGCGGCCCGGGTGTTCGGCCGCGAGCGGATCGTGATCGGCAGCCACGATTCGGCGGACTTCGTGGTGCGCGACTCGACGGTGTCGCGCATGCATTGCGAGCTGGTCCCGGCGAGCGGCCGCGTCGTCGTCCGCGACCTCCAGAGCAAGAACGGCACCGCGATCCACGGGATCTTCGTGCGCGAAGCGACCCTCATCGGCACCGCGGTGCTCGAGCTCGGCCACACCAAGATCCGGATCAGCCTGGGCGGCGAGGCCGCGTTCCTGCCGCTGTACCACGGCGAGCAGTTCGGTCCGCTGGTCGGACAGTGCGCGGCGATGCGGCGGGCGTTCGCGCTCGCCGCCACCGCGGCCGCGGCCGACGCCAGCGTGCTGATCGAGGGCGAGGCCGGGACCGGCAAGCGCAGCCTCGCGGCCGCGATCCACGCCCTGAGCGCGCGCGCCGGCCGCCCGCTCGGCGTGCTGGCGTGCGCCGGGACCCCGCGCGAGCTGCTCGAGAGCGAGCTGTTCGGCGTCGACGGCGACCGGCCCGGGATCTTCGAGGCCGCGGCCGGTGGCGGCGTGCTGCTCGACCAGGTCAGCGACCTGCCGGTCGAGCTCCAGCCCCGGCTGCTCGCGGTCCTCGAGCACCGCGAGGTCCGCCGGCTCGGCAGCGACGAGCCGATCGCCGTCGACATCCGGGTGATGGCGACGACCAGCCGCAACCTCGCCGCCGGGATCAACGGCCATCGCTTCCGCTCGGACCTCCACGCCCGGCTGTCGGCGATCCAGATCGCGCTGCCGCCGCTGCGCGGGCGGCTCGACGACCTCCCGCTGCTCGTTGCCGATCTCGCGCCGCGGCTCGGGCTCGGCGCCGACGACCGAGCGCACCTCGCATCGCAGCCGCTGCTCGCCGAGCTCGGCGCCCATCACTGGCCCGGCAACCTGTGCGAGCTGCGCAGCTACGTCGAGGCCTGCATCGCGCTGCGCGCGCCCGGAGTCATCCACCCCGCCGGCCACCCTCCCGGGCCCCCGCCGGGCGCCCCGGTCGACACCACGCAGCCGTTCCATGCCGCGCGCACCGCCTGGGTCGACGTGTTCGACCGCAGCTACGCGATCGAGCTCCTGCGGCGCTGCCACGGCAACGTCGCGGCCGCTGCGCGCGCGGCCGGCCTCGACCTGCTCGCGTTCTATCACCTGCTGTGGCGGGTCGGGATCCGCGGCGAGCGCTAGCGCGGAACATCCACCGCGCCGCCGGCTGCGACACCAGGGGCGTCGGGCCCTCGCTGAGCCGAGCGCACGGGCCATCCAGGCGCTGCACGGCATCCTGCGAGGCGCGCGGCGCATGGGTGGCGCGTAGCGCTCCGGGATGATGATGGATGCGTGACCCCGATCGTCGGAATTCCATGGTCGAGTGCAAGAAGGGAGTTGACATATCACTCGTTCGTGGTGATGGTGCAGGCGACCGTGGGAAGGGGGCTCGATGAAGCGCGCGTGGCGATTATCTGTGGTAGCGGTGCTGTTCGTGGGGTTGCAGGCATTGCAGGGCGGTTGCCCGATTCCCGAACCGGGACCGCTGATCCACGACGTGATCGATCCGATCAACGATACGCTGTCGAAGGCGGTGACCACGCTCGGAACGGAATCTTCCGCGTGGCAAGGGACGCTCAAGGACCTCGAGACCAAGCTCGCCAGCGACGCCAACGGCCTCGAGGCCAAGCTCGCCAGCGACGTCCAGGCCCTGATCTCGCAGATCGACCTGGTCGTGAAGGACGGCCTGCAGTTCGGCCAGGAGATGTTCAACTGCCAGATCGACATCTTCACCACCCACGCGCGCATCGCGCTGCAAAACCTGCAGAACGACTTTCTCAACAACTGGAACTACAAGCGCATCTCCAACCGGCCTCACATCGCCCATGCGCCGATCGTGTGCTCGGCGAACCCGGACCACGTCAATGTCGCAACCTGGAATCTGTCCAACGTCCTCGTGCTCTCGGGCACCGATCTGAACCTGCTGGATACCAGCTCTCCATCGGTGGTCGTGGTGCGCGCCGACGGCAGCGAGGCAACGCTCGCCCACATGGGCAATCGCGTCACCAACTACCGATTCGCGGTCAACGTCCCGGCGATGATCACGCAGAATCTGCTCACCGGTGTGGTGCAGCTGCAGATCCAGTGGAATGGCCAGCGGGTCAATCGGAACGAGATGCCGGTCGTATCGTGCGGAATGCTGGACGGCCCGTGCTGCAATGGAGTCTGCACGACGGGCAGCAGCTGCATCCACGCCGTGTGCTCCCGATGCGGTGGTTTTGGCCAGGCATGCTGTCCGAGTGGCCCAGCCTGCACCGCCGGGAACAGCAACTGCGTCAGCGGCGTGTGCTCCCAGTGCGGTGATGTCGGCCAGGCATGCTGTCTGAGCGGCCCAGCCTGTACCGCCAGGAACAGCGGCTGCGCTTCCAACCGCTGCGCCACATGCCCGTCGCCACCGACGCCAAAGGTGCAATTCACCAAGCCCGGCGAGCGGGCCGGCCCTACCTGCTTCTCCGGTACGCATGAGACCCGCACCTACGGCGGCCCGTGCGACCCCGGCTTCCATCGCATCGATCCAATCGGGCTGTTTATCACCGACAAATGCGACGTCTGCACGGCCGTCGCGTTGTGGGCGAGCAGCAATACCAGCAACTGCACCGTCAATATCAGATTCGACACGCCCGGCGACTGCACCAAGTCCATCACGGTCAACCTCGTGGTCTCGGAGATCCAGAATACCGGTCCGCCCCCGGCCGGGTGCCCGTAGTTCCGCGAGCTCGCCGCCGTACGCGCGATCCTCGATGCCCATCCGGAATTCGCACGGTGGGTGCAAACCGACCTGGTTGCCGGTGGGATCGCCGCCGATCGCGGACGTGACGGATTGAGCGGCGAGCAGGTGCTTCGGGCTCTCGTGATCAAGCAGGCCAACGGCTTCAGCTACGAAGAGCTGGCGTTTCACCTCGCGGACTCCCAGAGCTATCGCGCCTTCTGCTCGATCGGCTTCGCGAGTCAGCCACCGTCGAAGTCGACGCTGCAGCGCAATGTCAAGCGGGTGCGGACCGAGATGCTGGAGCGGGTGAACCGGGCACTGGTTCAGCACGCGCAGGAGCAGGGGATCGAGGATGGCAAGTGCCTGCGCAGCGACTCGACCGTGATCGAGACTGCGATCCACGAGCCAACCGATTCGAGCCTGCTGCTCGACTCTGTCCGCGTCCTCACTCGTTTGCTGCGTGAGGCTCGCGGATACATCGAGCTGGACTTCACCAACCACCTACGTCGAGCCAAGCGCCGAGCGCTCGCGATCCAGCATGCCCCGAAGGCCGAGCAGCGCGTCCCGCTCTGCCGCGACCTCGTGAAGGTGACCAGGAACACCGTCGAGGCAGCCCAGCTCTCCGTCGAGAAACTCATGCAGGCGTATCCACGCGAGGCGTTCGACACGCCCGAGCTTCACGCGCTCCGCGGCGCGCTCGAGAACCACATCAAGCTTGCCGAGAAGGTGCTCGATCAGACTTGCCGCCGCGTGTTCAACAACGAGACTGTCCCGGCACCGGCGAAGATCGTCTCGATCTTCGAGCCGCATACGGACATCATCCGCAAGGATCGACGCGACACCCTGTACGGCCACAAGGTCTTTCTCACCGGCGGCGCCTCGGGGTTGATCGTTGACTGCTTCGTGGAACGCGGCAACCCGACCGACTCCACCAAGGCCGTGAAGCTCGCCGAACGCGCGGTCAAGGTGCTCGGCAAGAAGCCAGAGCAGATCGTCCTGGATGGAGGATTCAGCTCGCGCGACAACCTGGAACAGATCAAGGCTTTCGGCATTCGAGACGTCGCGTTCAGCAAGGCGCCCGGCCTCTCCATCAAGGAGATGGTCAAGCGCACGTGGCTCTATCAGCGCCTGCGGAACTTTCGGGCAGGGATTGAAGGTGTCATCTCGTTTCTCAAGCGGTGCTTCGGCTGGGATCGTTGCGCATGGCGCTCCTACGAGTCATTTCGCGCCTACACGTGGGGCTCGGTGATCGCCGCGAACCTTGTGCTGCTCGCCCGGCGCGCGAGCAGCTGACCGCAGCCGAGCTCGTGATCAGCGACGCCCCCACGTGGGGGCGTCCCGTTGCGGCGTGGCTTGGCGACGACTTTTCACAAGGATCTCGCCACGTCGCACCGCGTCGTCGACGGTAGAACCTCGCAAAACCACGGCGTCTCACGCCAATCCCCGACGAGAAATCTCGTTTTGGGATCGGAACTAGCTAGTCATCGGACGCGGCGGCCGGCGCCGGCGGCAGGATCGCCGTCTTGCCCCGCAAACGGAACAGGCACTCGCGGCCCCGCGTGATCGCCGCCGCGGCCTGATCGTCGCCCTGCACCGCGGGCATCGGGCGGGGCTCCAGCTCGTCGATCGCGACGCCGACGCTGTCGACGCAGGCGAGCGTGCGGCAGGCGCAGGCCCGGCCGTGCAGCTCGCTCGCGATCTGGCGCCAGCCGTCGAGGTCGTAGCGCAGGCCCGCGGTCAGCGGCGGATCGATCGGCGGTCCCGGATCCGGATCCGGATCAAACGCCCACGCCGGATCGTCGAGCCGCGGCGGGCACCATCGCCGGGCGGCCTCGCAGACCTCCAGGGTGGCGATGAACCGGCGGCGCACCGCGAGGTCGGCGGTGGTGACCCGGAGCTGGTCTTCCAGCGCGGGGTTGATCGCGCCCGGCACCGGCGGATCGGCGAGCTTGGCCTCGAGCTCCGCGACCCGGCGCTCCAGGGTGGCCTCGGCCGCGCGCTCGCTGATCAGCGCCCGCCGGAGCTCGGCCTTACCGTAGGTCGGTGGGTCGGCGTCCTCGGCGGCGAGCGTCGAGTGCGGCGCGTCCTCGGGGCGGGCCGGCGGCGGGAGCGCCGCGCCCGGCCCCGGGCAGCCGAGCCCGGCGATCGCCGAGGCCAGGCACGCCGCGATCATGCACCGGGCGCAAGTCGTGCTACGACCTGTCGAGTCGAGCACTTCCACACGTGAATCAACGGCCCGTCGCCTGCGTCGATCTACCAGGTGCCGGCTGGTACCCGCTCGGAGCTTCGCCATGTCGCTGCTTGCCATCCTAACTCGAACTGCCCTCGGCCTCGCACCGGCCGCGACACTCCTGCCGGCGTCCCCCGGCGCCCGCGGCACGGCGCACATCGCGCCCAGCGCGCCGCTGGTCGCCGCGGCCGGTGTCCCGTCGACCGCCACCGAGGTCGTCGACCGCGTCCAGCAGTTCTACGCCGGCATCAAGCAGGTGACCGCGCAGTTCCGCCAGTCGGTCACCAACAACACGTTCGGCAGCACCAAGACCAGCGACGGCTCGGTCTGGATCATGAAGCCCGGCAAGATGCGCTGGGACTACCTCGAGAAGAAGAAGGACCCCGCCAACCCCGGCAAGGAGATCGTCGAGGTCAAGAAGAGCTTCATCTCGAACGGCAGCTACCTGTACGTGGTCGAGCACGACAACAAGCAGGTCATGAAGAAGAGCCTGCAGCAGGACCTGATGCCGGTCGCGGTGTCGTTCCTGTACGGCAAGGGCGACCTGCGCGCCGAGTTCAACGCCGAGATCGACAAGACCGGCAAGTACGGCGAGAAGGACGACATCGTCCTCCGGCTCACCCCCAAGCTGCCGTCGGTGCAGTACAAGAACCTCTACCTGGTGGTCTCGCCCAGGGACTTCCACGTCTCGCAGTCGGTGATCGTCGACTCGTCGAGCAACATCAACCACTTCCGGTTCTTCGCGCCCGACTTCGAGAAGCCGGTCAAGGACAGCTACTTCGAGTTCGACGAGCGCAGCGTCAAGAGCTACCGCGTGATCGACGCCGACGCGTCGCGCGATGGCCTGGCCGGCACCGGCGCGCTGGTCCCGCCGGCCGCCCCGGCCAAGGCGCCCCCCGCCAAGCCGCCCGCGACGAAGTGACCCGCGGCGATCGCCCGGGCTCCGTCCCCGTTCAGCGATACGGCTTCGACCCGCCGTAGTCGACGACGTCGCTCATGTACTCGGGGCCGAGCGGGATCGACTCCGGATCCTCGCAGAACAGCTCGACGAAGCCGCAGGTGCTGCAGATGTAGCGCGCGATCAGCCCGCGCGGCCGCGTGAGGTCGAGCCCCCGGACCTCGGGGGCGCCGATCATGACGCCGACCTGGTGGCGGACGATCGACACGTCGTAGGTCGCCGCCATCGGCGCGTACATCGCGCCGATCGAGCCGAAGTCGGCGCCGAGCCACTTGCTGGCGGTGTCGATCACGAAGCGCTCGCGCGGAAAGACCCGGATGAACCGCGTCCCCCGGCAGCGCGGGCACGGCACGTCGGGCCGGCGCGGCGGCGGCATCGAGGTGGTGCCGATCTTGGTGGCACACGGCGCGCAGATCGTCTGGATCAGCTCGGACTCGGTCTCGAGCCGCGCGGCGTGGCACAGCTTGCAGTTCGCCATGGCTCATTCTGGCAGGCCTCTGGCAGGCCCGTGGCCTGCACGCGGCGGCCAGGCAGCGGAGCGCCGCGGCGATTCGCCCGGGACCCGCGCCCGTGCGCTAAGGTCCCGGCATGCCAGCGCCGTCCCTCCGCCCCCACCCGCGCCAGGCCCCGCCCCGTGGGCCCGTCGTGCTGGTCGTGATGGACGGCGTCGGTCGCGGCGCCGGCGACGAGGCCGACGCGGTCGCGATCGCCGCCACCCCGACCCTCGATCGGCTCTGGGTCCCGGGAGTGCGCGCCGAGCTCCGGGCACACGGCAAGGCGGTCGGCCTGCCGAGCGACGACGACATGGGCAACAGCGAGGTCGGTCACAACGCCCTCGGCGCCGGCAAGGTCTATGCCCAGGGCGCCCTGCTGGTCGGCCGCGCGATCGACTCCGGCGCGCTGTTCCAGGGCCCGGTCTGGCGCGAGGTCGTGGCTCGCGGCACCGGCGGCGGCGCGATCCACTTCCTCGGCCTCCTGTCCGACGGCAACGTCCACTCGCACATCGCGCACCTCGAGGCCCTGCTCGCCGCCGCCGCGCGCGCCGGCGCCCGCCGGCTGTACGTCCACGCCTTGCTCGACGGCCGCAACGTGCCGCCGACCAGCGCGCTGGAATATCTCGACCGGCTGGAGCGGTACCTCGCAAACCTCCGCGGATCCGGCGCCGATGCCCGGATCGTCTCGGGCGGCGGCCGCATGCAGATCACGATGGACCGATACGAGGCGGACTGGAGGATGGTCGAGCGCGGCTGGCACACCCACGTGCTCGCCGACGCCCGGCCGTTCGCCTCGGCGACGGCCGCGGTCGAGACCCTGCGCGCCGAGAACCCGGGCGTCCTCGACCAGGACCTGCCGGCGTTCGTGGTCACTCCCACCGCCCCCATCCAGGACGGCGACGCGGTGGTGCTGTTCAACTTCCGCGGCGACCGCGCGATCGAGATCTCGCGCGCGTTCGACGACCCCGAGCTCCGCGCGTTCGACCGCGTGCGCCGGCCCGACGTGCTCTACGCCGGCCTGATGGAGTACGACGGCGACCTCCACATCCCGCGGCACTTTCTCGTCGCGCCGCCCGAGATCGACCGGCCGATGGGCGAGCTCCTGGCCGCGACCCACGTCTCCCAGCTCGCGATCTCCGAGACCCAGAAGTACGGCCACGTCACCTACTTCTGGAACGGCAATCGCAGCGGGATGTTCGACAGCGGCACCGAGACCTACATCGAGATCCCGTCCGACAACGTGCCGTTCGAGCAGCGGCCGTGGATGAAGGCCGCCGAGATCACCGACCGGCTCATCGCCGAGCTCCGGACCGGCAAGCACCGCTTCGCGCGCGTCAACTACGCCAACGGCGACATGGTCGGCCACACCGGCTCGTTCGACGCGACCGTGATCGCGGTCGAGACCGTCGATCTCCAGCTCGCCCGGCTCGCCAAGGCGGTCGAGGAGCTCCAGGGGATCCTGGTGGTTACGGCAGATCACGGCAACGCGGACGAGATGTTCCAGCGCGACAAGTCCGGCCAGATCGCCCGCGACAAGAAGACCGGTCAGCCGGTGGTAAAGACCAGCCACACGCTCAACGCTGTGCCATTCTTGATCGACGATCCGGCCCGTTCCGACCGCTACGAGATCGACCCCGCGCGGGCCGGGACCGCTGGCATCGCCAACGTGACCGCCACCTGCCTGGAGCTTCTCGGCCTGACCCCGCCCGACGACCTGGAGCCTTCCCTGCTGAGGTTTCGATGACGACAGACTCCGATCGCCCCGACGACGTCCGCCCCGCTGCACGCGCAGGGGTCCCGCTTTCTCCCGGGTCCACCGCCAGCGCCGCGAACGGCAGCACCAAGGCGCTGATCGGCGTCCTGCTCGCCGGGGTCGCCGGCATGGTGATCTTCCTGTTCGTCCACGTGTCCAGGGACGGCCGGATCCACCCCGGCCCGACCTCGGCGCACGCCGGGTGCACCCGGGGCCAGCCCGATTGCCTGCCCGAGGTCAATTACACCGACACCGCCGGCGTGGCCTACAAGCGCGATCAGCTCGCCGGCAAGGTCGTGCTGGTCAACTTCTGGGCGACCTGGTGCCATCCCTGCCAGAGCGAGATCCCGGCGCTGTCCAAGGTCTACGACAAGTACAAGGCCAGGGGCGTCGTGTTCCTCGGCGTGATGACCGACAACGCCGACAGCCAGCAGCTGCTCAACTTCCAGTCCGACTACGAGATGAGCTACCCGGTCGTGCGCGCCAACTCCGACCTCATGGTCTCGTTCAACTATCCCGACGCGCTGCCCACGACCTTCGTCTACGACAAGGGCGGCAAGCAGGTGTTCAGCCGCGTCGGCGCGGTGCGCGAGGCCGACCTCGACTCGCTGCTCGGCCAGCTGGTCGCGCAGAACTAGCTGACCGCTGCGTCAAGGTCGTCGACTTCGGACGAGCGCCACGATCGCATTCCAGTCAGCTCAGCTCGATCCGCCTGCGCTCAGGCTTCGTCATCGTCGTCGCCGAACAGCACTCCGACGCGGAGCTCGATCGCGGCGAACGGCTCGGCCCGGACGGTCTCCCCGCGCTCCGCGATCAGGAGCTCGACGTAGCCGTCGGACTGCCAGCGGTAGACCGCGAGCGTCTCGTCGATCGGATCGATGATCCAGTAGTGCTGCACCTGGTGGAGGTCAACCTGCCTCGCACCGCGCCGTGGCGACCGGACGCGGCTTCCTGCTCGACCAGCACGCCGTCGATGATCTCGTGCCGCCGGTGCTCCTCGGGGACGGCCAGCAGGTCAGCGATCGTCGCCGCGCTTCGGCCCGCTGATTCGGTCACGCCGTGATCGTATCCGACCCGCCCCCGATCCGCCGCAGAGTTCCGGGTGCGACACCGTCGATTGCATCATAGAACCTCGGCGAGGTCCGGAGCTGCAAACAGGCCGAACAGGCCGCCGGTGTGGAGGAAGGCGATCGCGCTGCCGAACCGCTGCGGATCGGCGGCGAGCTCGGTGACCATGCCGTGGAACGCCTTGCCGGTGTAGACCGGGTCGAGCACGATGCCGTCGCTGCGGCACACGTCGCGGATCGTGGCGAGCTCCTCGGGGCGGCTCCTGGCGTAGCCGCGGCCGACGTGGCCGTCGACGATGTCGATGTCGGCCTCGGTGACGTCGGCGCCGAGCTGCCAGCGCGCCTCGGCCTCGCCGCAGATCCGGTCGATCACGTCGACGAAGTAGGCGCGGTCGTCGCACACGTTGATCGCGGCGAGCCGGATGCCGCGCTCGGCGAAGCCGAGCAGCTTGGCGCCGAGGATCAGGCCCGCGGCGGTGCCGCCCGAGCCGCACGCGTAGACCACGGTGACCGGGCGGTCGGGCGACGCGATGCCGGCGAGGTCGTCGGCGAGCTCGTGCGCGGCGCGCAGGTAGCCCCAGCTGCCGAGCGCGTTCGAGCCGCCCTCGGGGATGACGTAGGGCCGATCGCCGGCGCGCCGCACCCGGTCGGCGGCCTCGGCGAGCAGCTGGTTGCGATCGCGCCACGCCGCCCGCGAGATCCACTGCAGCTCGGCGCCGACCAGCCGGTCGAGCAGGATGTTGCCGATCGCCGCCGGCGGGCTCTCCGGATCGTCGGTGCGCAGGATCAGGATGCTGCTCAGGCCGAGCTGCGCCGCGGCGAACGCGGTCGCCCGCGCGTGGTTGGACTGCTCGCCGCCGCAGGTGATCACGTGGGTCGCGCCCTCGGCGACCGCCTCGGCCATCAGGTACTCCAGCTTGCGGACCTTGTTGCCCATGAGCTCGCTTCCGGTCTGGTCGTCGCGCTTGACCCAGACCCGGAAGCGCTCGGCCTCGTCGCGCGGCCGGTCGGTCTGGCCGTGGCGCAGCCAGTGACCGCGGGTCGGCAGGTTGGCGAGCCGCACGCGGGGCGGCTCGCGCTCGTGGAGCGGTTCGATCATGCGGTGAATGTAGACGACCGGCCGCGCCGCTGCGCTGCGATCGCCCGAAACATGACGCCTGCAGCGGGCGTGTTAGATCGAGGGGGTGAAGCGCAGCGCAGCGATCCACGCGCGGATCGACGGAGTGCTCCGGTGTGCCCCGGGGCTCGGTCTCGGCCTCGTGCTCGGCCTCGTCCTCTCGCTCATGGCGGGCGGCCGCGCAGCCGCCAAGGCCTGGCCGACGCCGGCAGCCGGCGACTCGGCGTCCGGAGGCCCCGAGATCCTGTTCACGTTCGACGATGGCCCCAACCCGAAGACCACGCCGCTGGTGCTCGACACGCTCGCCCGGCACCACATCCACGCGGTGTTCTTCCTGGTCGGCGAGATGGCCGCGAACCGGAGCCCGCGGGTCACCGCGGTCCTCCAGCGGATCCTGCGCGACGGCCACGTCATCGCGAGCCACACCATGAAGCACCACGACCTGTGCCGCGTGCCTCCGGCCGCGGCCGCCGCCGACCTCGACGACGGCAAGGCCGCCGTCGAGCGCGCCGCCGGCGTGCCGACCGCGTGGTTCCGCGTCCCGTTCGGTGCGCGCTGCGCCCGGCTCGAGCGCATGCTCGACGAGCGCCACCTCGCGCACTTCCACTGGGACCTCGATCCCCAGGAGTGGAAGCACAACGACGCCGCGCGCGCGGTCCGCTACGTCACCGGCGAGCTCGACCGCGCCTCCGGCCGCGAGGTCCTGCTGATGCACGACATCAAGCAGGCGACGACCCGGGCGCTGCCCCAGATCCTGGACTGGATCGACGCCGAGAACGCGCGGCGCGAGAAGTCGCACCGGAAGCCGATCCGGATCGTCGACGCGCCGGCGCTGGCGGTCGAGCGGCTGCCCCGGGGGCTCGCCGCCTGGCTCGGCGATGCCACGGCCGGCGCCCGCGCGCTGCCCGCCGCGCTCGCCAGCGTGCTCCCTTAGTTATTGAAATAACTTTGAATTATAATGGGGTCGCGCCTGCAATGACCTGAGCTTTATCTTCTCGATCCGAGAAGTTTAAATTCTCGGTGCGAGAAGCTAAATTTCTCGGATGTTCGACGCGACCGCCCTCGAAGAAGCGCTCCAGCTCCTCGGTCAGCTCCTGGCAGACCGCCACCAGCCGTTCGACGTCGTCGCCATCGGCGGTGGGGGACTCCTGCTGATCGGCCTGATCGAACGCCCGACCAAGGACGTCGATCTCGTGGCGCTACGCGACGGTGCGGCGCTGCTTCCGGTCACCACTCTGCCCCCGATCCTCCGCGAGGCGATCGAAGACGTCGCACGCGTCCTCGAGCTGTCGCCAAGCTGGATGAACGGCGGTCCGGGGTCGCTGCTCCGCTTCGGCTTACCGGATGGATTCCTCGAACGAGTGGAAACCCGCATGTTCGGCGCGCTGACCGTCTCGCTCGCGAGCCGGTTTGATCAGATCCACTTCAAGCTCTATGCGGCGGCCGACGATAGGCCGAACGGCAAGCACCATGTCGACCTGCAGCGCCTCCAGCCCACGCACGAGGAGCTTCGCGCCGCGGCTCGATGGGCCCGGACTCACGATCCGTCGGAGGGCTTCGCGATCGTGCTTCGCGGCGTGCTGGCCGCATTTGGACTCCGCGAAGCGGTGTAGCCATGAACCGGGCTCTCCAGGACAAGGCGGTCGAGCTCGCGTGGCGACAGTGGACGGCCCTCGGGGTCGCCGGGGTCGTCCCGCTGCCTGAACATGGGATCGATCTCGAGGCATTGATCGCGTTCACGCCGTTCATCTCGGCCGCAGATCCCCGCCTGGAGCGCGAGTGCCAGGATTGGTGCGTCCGCCTCAGCCCGCACCACGTCTCGGTGTCCCGGCTCCGGCGAGTTGCTCGGATGTTTCAGCCATACGCTGATCCGCACGCGGCGGACCTGTCCAGCATCGCGAGGGCCGGTCAAGCGGATCGGGTGATTCACCACAAGGGGCTCGACCTGTCCGGCAAGTCTCGCCCTCCTCGACTCGAGCACCCCGCGCTGATCCAGCTGCGCAGCCGGCACATCTTCGGCATCGGCGCCCGCGCCGATGCGGTGACCGCGCTGGTGATGAACCCTCGCGAGATGGTGCGCCTGTCGTCGATGGACCCCGGGTACACCAAGCGTGCCATGGCCCTCGTGATGGAGGATCTGGCGAGCACAGGTGTGGTCACGAAGCTCATCATCAACCAGACCGCGCACTACAAGCTGATCCAGGAAGCCCCCCTGCGCGCACTGCTCGCGCCGCTTCCCACCAAGCTGCCCAGATGGATCGAACGCCTCGTGCTGGTGGCTGCCCTGCTCTCTGCCCGGAGGCGAATGCCCAACCATGCCGCGTCCAGCTATGCGGTCGAGCTGGCCAAGGTTCTCCATCAGCTCCGCCCGGTTGCCGCCGTGCTCGGCGAGACCCCACCCACCACCGGACGGCCGTCGGTTCTTCTCGCGGAGATCGCTACCTGGTCCCAGACGCTGCTCGAGCCATGACCGGGCCCGGACGAGCGCTGCGGCACACCCGGGCGGCCGGACTGGATCGGGGCCGGGAGTGTGGCCAGGAGTAAGGATAGACTACCCGCTTGGGCCAGGAGACCACGATCACCAGCCTCTCGATGGGCGCCGCCGAGGCCGCGCCCATCGAGCGCGCGCGCCCGCAGCTGGTGCTGATCGCGATCAGCGACCTGCCACAGGAGCCGTCGTCGCGCCACCTGCTGGGCGATGTCGACGAGGTGCGGTTCGGGCGGGGCGAGCGGTCGGCGGCGCGGACGCAGGTCGACGGCCGCCGCGTGCTGGAGCTCCGGGTCCCCGATCGCCGGATGTCGGCCGACCACGGCCGGCTGATGCGCGGGCCATCGGGCTGGGTGCTCGACGATCCGGACTCCAAGAACGGCGCGGTCGTCGACGGGGCGATCACCCGCCGCTGCGTGATCGGCGACGAGGCCGTGGTCGAGCTCGGCCACAGCTTCTTCGTGTTCCGCGAGGCGCCGGTCGAGGCCGGCGCGCCGGCCGACGTCGCCGATGCCGAGCTGGCCGGCGGCGCGCCGGCGCTGCAGACCTACGACGGCGCGCTCGCCGACCAGTTCGCGACGCTCGGCCGGATCGCCCCGACCGAGGTCTCGGTGCTGCTGCAGGGCGAGACCGGCACCGGCAAGGAGCTGGTCGCCCGCGCGCTCCACGATCTGTCCGGCCGCCGCGGGGCGTTCGTCGCGGTCAACTGCGGCGCGCTGCCGCCCAGCCTGATCGAGGCCGAGCTGTTCGGCCACCGCCGCGGCGCGTTCACCGGCGCGATCGGCGAGCGCCTGGGCCTGGTGCGCAGCGCCGACGGCGGCACGCTGTTCCTCGACGAGGTCGGCGAGCTGCCGGCCGCGTCGCAGGCCGCGTTCCTGCGCGTGCTGCAGGAGCGCGAGGTCGTCCCGGTCGGCGTCGACCACCCGGTCAAGGTCGACGTCCGGCTGTGCGCCGCGACGCTGCGCGACCTCGAGGCGCTGGTCGACAGCGGCCAGTTCCGCCGCGATCTCTACGCGCGGCTGTTCGGCCTGACCCTCGTGCTGCCGCCGCTGCGCCGGCGCCGGGTCGACCTCGGCCTGTTGACCCGCCGGCTGCTCGCCCGGATCCCCGGCGGCGCGAGCGTCCGGCTGTCCCCCGCCGCGCTGCGCGCGATGCTGCGCCACGACTGGATGCTCAACATCCGCGAGCTGGAGAAGGTGCTGACCACCGCCGTCGCGCTGGCGACCGATGGCGCGATCGAGGCCGCCCACCTGCCCGAGGCGTTGCGCCGCGGTCCGCCCGCCGGTGCCGCGCCCGCCGGTGCCGCGCCCCCCGGCGCCGCGCCCCCCGGGTCCGTCCCGCCGGCCCCCGCGGCCCCGCCCCCCGCCGGCCGGGACCGGCAGGACGAGCTGCGCGATCAGCTGGTCGGCCTGTTGACCGTGCACGAGGGCAACGTCGTCGCGGTCAGCCGCGCGCTCAACACCCGGCGCGCCCAGGTCTATCGCTGGCTCCGGCGGTTCGGGCTCGAGGTCAAGGCGTTTCGCCGCTGACCGCACCCGGGGCGAGCCGCGGCGACGCCGGGCGTGGTACGGTGGGGGGCGTCGGGGTCATGTTTCGGATTCGCCAATCGTATCGGGAAGATGTCGACCAGGTGCTGGCGGTCGCCGAGCACCTCGACACCGTCAACCTGCCCGCCGATCGCGGCCGCATCGAGACGATCCTCGAGCTGTCGGACAAGTCGTTCGCCGAGGCAGTGCCGATCGCCGAGCGCGAGTTCCTGTTCGTGCTGGAGGACCTGTCGAGCAAGCAGATCATCGGCACGTCGATGATCTACGCCCAGCACGGGACCAAGCAGGCGCCGCACGTGTTCTACCGGGTCGAGAACGACGAGCGCTACTCGAGGACGCTCGACAGGCACTTCATCCATCCGACGCTGCGCATCGGCTACAACTACAACGGGCCGACCGAGATCGGCGGGCTGATCCTGCTGCCGCAGTACCGGCGGAACAGCGAGTCGCTCGGCAAGGCGCTGTCGTACGTCCGGTTGCTGTTCATCCGGATGCACCGGCCGTGGTTCCGCTCCCACGTGCTGTCCGAGCTGCTGCCGCCGCTCGAGCCCGACGGCACGTCGCGGCTGTGGGAGGCGCTCGGCCGCAAGTTCACCGGCCTCCCCTACCAGGACGCCGATCGGTTGTCGAAGGACAACAAGGAGTTCATCCAGCTGCTGTTCCCCGCCGACCCGATCCACACCGAGCTGTTGCCCGACGACGTCCGCGCGATCATCGGCCAGGTCGGTCCGGACACCAAGGCGGTCGAGCGCATGCTGCGGCGGATCGGCTTCGAGTACGCCGACCAGATCGATCCGTTCGACGGCGGGCCGCACTTCATGGCCCGGACCGACGACATCACGCTGGTCCGCGAGGCGCGCGAGATCGCGGTGACGACGGTCGAGCACGCCGACGGCGAGCGGCCGTGGGCGGTGCTCGCGATCGAGACCGCCGGCGCACGGCCGGCGTTCCGCGCGGTCGGCACCCGCGTGATCCCGATGGCCGCCGACCGGCTCGGCATCACCGACGACGCGCGGCGGCGGCTCGGCGTCGAGGACGGACAGCGGGTGTGGCAGTGCTTCGGCTGACCGCGATCGTGCCGGCCGCGCTGGCGGTCGCCGTGCTGGCGGGCGGGACCGCGCTCGCCGCGCCCGGGAGCCTGGTGACCGCGCCCGCGGGGTGGCGCCCGGATCCCGAGCAGGAGGCCGAG
>JBGQCL010000033.1:0-47295 GCA_041495365.1 Kofleriaceae bacterium
CGCCTCGCTGCCGACCTCGGCCGTGATGATCTCGGTCAAGCGCGACGCGTCGACGATCGAGCTCGAGATCCGCGACCGCGGCGCCGGGATGCCGGACGAGATCCTCGCCCGGATCGGCGAGCCGTTCTTCACCACCAAGCAGCCGGGCCGTGGCATGGGCCTCGGGCTATTCCTCGCCCGCGCGGTCCTCGAGGCGGTCGGCGGCGGCCTGGACATCGAGTCGGTCGCCGGCGCGGGCACGTGCGTCCGGGTCACGCTGCCGATCGACGTGGCGCAGGGCGTCGAGCCGATCAAACGATCGCGTGAATCGAACCCCTCCGGGATGGTATCCAAGCCAGCATGACCAGCGAGCACAAGCCGTCGATCCTGATCGTCGATGACGACGAGACCTACCGCAACCGGCTCGCCCGGGCGTTCGTCGATCGCGGCTACGACGTGCGGACCGCGCACGATCACGACAGCGCGCTCGCCGCGGCGACCAGCGAGTCGCCGGAGTTCGCGGTGGTCGATCTCAAGATGCCGGGCAAGAGCGGCCTGGAGCTGGTCAAGTCGCTGCACGAGATCGATCCGGCGACCCGGACCGTGGTGCTCACCGGCTACGGCAGCATCGCCACCGCGATCGACGCGGTCCGGCTCGGCGCGGCGTATTACCTGTCCAAGCCGGCCGACGCCGACGACATCGTCGGCGCGTTCGCGCGCGCCGAGGCCCCGCCGCTCACCCCGCCGGCGCCGGACTCCGACGAGTACAAGGCTCCGTCGCTGGCGCGCGCCGAGTGGGAGCACATCAACCGCGTGCTGTCGGACGCAGGCGGCAACATCTCGGAGGCGGCTCGCCGGCTCGGCATCCACCGCCGCAGCCTGCAGCGCAAGCTCCAGAAGTACCCGCCGCGCGAGTGACGACCGCTGCTCAGTTCGCGGCGTCGTCGCCCGGGTCGACCGCCGCATCCGGCAGCGGCGGCAGCGAGCCGAGCGGCAGCCGCCACGGCTGTTCGGCGAGCAGCTCGACCGGCAGCAGGCGCAACAGCGACGGCAGCACGATGCCCTCGGTCACCAGCGGCATGTGCATGTACTGGGCGCGGACGTAGACCGAGCGCGCGGTCCGCGCCGCGGCCGGCCAGGTGTCGTAGGTCGGCGGGAACCGATCGATCATCAGGGTCTCGGGCAGCTTGTCGGCGACCGACTCGGTGGCGAGCAGCGTGTCCTCGCCGACGAACACCAGGCGGTGGCGCGGCGACGCGCGCAGCCAGCCGACCACCGCGTCCTCGTCGCCGTACATCGCATCGACCATGACCAGCTGGTCGAGCAGCGGCTCGTCGAACCACGCCTGGAGGGTGCGAAACGCGCCGGAGTGGCCGATCACCGCGGTCAGCGCGGCGCCGCGGGTCGCCCCGGTCGCGTCCTCGACCAGCCGCAGCAGCTCGCCGAGATCCGGGTAGTTGATCGGCGTCTTCTGCGCGACCGGCGCCTCGGGCACCACGAACAGGGCGTTGAGCGCCGACAGCGCGAACTGCTGCGCGAGCTGGTGGCCGGTCCACGCGGTGTCCGCGTCGTCGAAGTAGCCGTGGACGTAGATCACCGTCGCGCCGGTGTCGGCGTGGTAGCTCGCCGGGATCCAGACGTGGACCGGGCCGCGCGGCCCGTCGATCCGGACGTGGCGGCCGGCGGCGACGGCCGCCGCGATCTGCGCCCGGGGGTCGGGCGCGGCGGGCAGGGCGGCCGGCTCACCGGCGAGCGCGGCCCCCAGCCACGCGAGTCCGATCAACACGGCGAGCCCGAGGCCCGCGAACAGCACGGTACGCCCGCGATGCACGCGATCGAGCGTAGCAAATGGTCCGACGCCGCGCGATGCATCGGCCCCGGTGAAGCGATCGGCCGAGCGATCGTCCGTTCTAGCGGACCGGCACCTCGCCCCACACCCCGATGGTGATCGGGTCGCTGATCACCAGGTAGCACACCATCCCGACCGCCGCGTGGACGTTGACCGTCAAGCTCGGCGGGGTACCGGCGTCCGGGGCCGGCGCCGGGTGCCCGCAGCCCACACCCCCAGCACGACAAGCGCTCGCTGCAGCGGCGGATCTTGCAGCCAACCGGGGCCGCGTGACAACTGGGCGCGCAGGCGACGACCGATCACCTCGCCCGGACTGCCCCTGCGGTAGCATGTGGCGCCGGTCGGCGCCGGCAAGGAGGGGGAGGCAGATGTCGCTGTTGACGCGTCCAGCGCCGTACTATCCCACATCTCCAGTTCACCGATCCGAACTGGCTCAAGGAAGCGCTGCTGTCGTTCCGGCGGGTACGGCGCATGGCCCCGGCCGGCTACGGGCCCACCGCGGGCGACGTCGCACAACCGGTGCGCAACGTCGAGATCTCGGGCCTCGGTCCGATGATCATGCTCGAGTCGCTCGAGGATGCGGGGCCCGAGCGCGCGCAGGCCCAGCTGCACGACTGGTTCGACGCGCTGCCCCCGCAGGCGCTACTGCGCTTCGACCGCGCGCACACCATCGCTGCCCATGGCCAACCGGCTGGTCCGGATCGCTGGCGCCTCCATGGCCGACCACGAGATCGTGCCGGCCAGCGAGCTGGTCAGCTTCGACGGCGAGATCCGCCTCGATCCCGCCAAGCTCGCGGCGATGACCGACGAGGAGATCAAGGACCTGATGCGGGCATCGAAGCTGCTCAGTCAGGCCGGCGGCGATCTGAGCAAGCTGTCGCCGGAGGATCAGGCGTTCGTCAAGCGCATGACCAGCTTTGGCGGCCAGCGCCTGCGCTTCGAGTACAACCTGAAGCAGGGCAGCGACTTCGTCGAGAAGGTCGGCGCGTCCGACGATCCGCGCGGCAAGTCGCTGTTCAGCAACATGACCGACCGCGATCGGGCGCGGCTCTACGACCTGGCGAACTCGGATCGTCCTTCGGGCGTGAGCGGCCATCTCGATATGCAGGCCAGCGACTGGGCGCTGTCGAAGTCGCCCAAGACCGTAGGGGACTACGTCAACTACGTCGAGATGTACCTGCAGAAATTCAAGGACCGGATCGCGGCCGAGACCGAGGCATACCAGGCCCGGGTGCAGGCCGCCGTCAAGGCAGGCGAGTCGCAGAAGGCCGCCGAGACGAGGCTCTCGCAGGAGCTGTTCGGCGAGCCGGTTGCCGGCACCGGACCCAACTTCCGCAAGAAGCTCGGCGCCAAGATCGAGCTCGCGTTCGGCCAGCCCGGCAATCCCGACAAGGCCGGCCCGGGCGCGACCGCAGCAACCACCGCCTACGATCAGAACGCCAAGGCGTTGGCCGACCGGGGTGGGATCGGCACCTCCAACGTGGGCTCGGCGGCGTCGGACGCCGATGCGGTGGCCAAGCTACGCGCGCTGCCCGACGTCAAGTTCGCGAACGAGAGCGCCGGCGCCTATCACGTCGAGAAGCACTTCAACGAGCTCCCGCCATCTGAGGTGCTCGGCACCAGTCCGGCCGACCGCGTGCGCGCGTACCTGGCCAGTGCGCTCAAGACCGTGCGTACCGGCACGGCGACCAACGGCGTCACGCAGGACGGTACACGCACGGTGACGCTCCTCCGCTCGTTCCAGGAGGCCGGCACCAAGTACGACCTGCAGGCGATCATGTATCTCACCGAAGATGGCCAGGCGTTCCTTGCCACCTACTTCAACAAGAGTAAGAAGTAGTCATGGCCACGTTCCACGAGTTCGTCGACGAGGCCCGTCGCAGGGTGCGTCAGCTGGCCGAGGTGGTGCCCGGCGAACCGGTCAAGCCGCTGATCGAGGCGGTCATCCTGGCGATCGGCCGCATCGGTGTGGCGATCGAGCAGGAGCCGTCGCTGCGCAGCCGGCCCGAGGTCGCTGCGCTCGTCGATGATCTGCAGCCTGCCGTCCGCCACGCTGGCGTGTACCTCGCTTCGTATCCCTCCGACATCGTGCTCGACTACGCACGCGTCTGGGAGGGTGGAGAGCTCGAGCAGGCCAGCTGGTTGCGCTCCGCGCTGCAGTTCTTCGTCGAACTCATCCGCGGAACGCCCGCGGTCGACGCGCTCGAGGGTTTCAGGAATCGCTCGACGACCTCGATGAGCACCTGCGTCGCTGGGACGATCGCGAGGGCGGTGCGCCGCTCGCCGAACCCGGGATTCCGCGCTCGCACGGGTGGTGGCGGTTTCTCGGGGTGTGACCGAGCGCGTTGCTTGCCACGTCGTTCAATCAGGCCGTTCAGGCCTGGCCGCCGCGCAGGACCTCGAGCGACGATCGCACCCGGGCACGCTGGGAGGGGACCAGCGCGGCGCGGACCGGTACCTCGCCCCACACGCCGATCGTGATCGGCGCGCCGATCATCAGGTTGCACGACGTCACCGACCGGGCCGGCTCGTCGGCGCAGACGTAGGCTAAGAAGTGACCATCGCAGGCTGGCAGCGATCTTCGATGAGGTCCGGACCGATCTGCGCGCGCTGAGCGAGCATTCCGCCCCCGAGACTCGCATGCATCCGATGGTCGAGAACTTCATGCTCGCGATCTACCACCTGGGCACCGCACTCGAACAGGATCCGGCGCTGCGCGATCACGCCGAGATCGCTGTCTTTTTCCACGAGATCGAGCCCGGCATCCGCGACAATGTGATGTTGCCGGAGTCGTATCCCCAGAACGTCATCGCGCAGTACCAGACCACCTGGGAAGGCGGGGAGTGGGAGCAGCTGTGTCGGCTGCGCTCGGCGATCCAGTTCCTCGTCGATCTGACGCGCGGCACGCCGATCACCGACGTGCCGTCGAGGATCCACGTCGAGATCGAGGACGTCGACGACCACTTGCGGCGCTGGGGCGAGCGGGAGGGAGGGCTGCACGCCGACGCTGCCGATCCGGGCATCCCGGCCTCGCACTGGTGGTGGCGCTACCCGGAATCGTGACCGGGTGGCCGTCGCGACCTTCAGCGAGCTCATCGACGAGGCCCCGTCGCAGGGTGCGTCAGCTGGCCGAGGGTGGTGCCCGGCGAACCGGTCAAGCCGCTGATCGAGGCGGTCATCCTGGCGATCGGTCGCATCGGTGTGGCGATCGAGCAGGAGCCATCGCTGCGCAGCCGGCCCGAGGGCGTTGCTTGCCACGTCGTTCAACCAGGCCGCTCAGGCCTGGCCGCCGCGCAGCACCTTGAGCGACGACCTCACGCGGGCGCGCTCGGCCGGGACCAGCGCGGCGCGGAGCAGCGGCGAGCCCGGGCAGCGGCGCAGGCCGGCCTCGCAGGTCGCGACCGCGGCGTCGTGCAGGCCGAGCGCCTCCAGCACGGTGGCCTTCTCGTGGTACAGGTCCTCCAGCATCCAGTGATCGTCGTCGGTGAGCACGCGGAACGCGGCCTCGATCGAGCGCAGCGCCTCGCGGCGGCGGCCGAGGTCGCCGAGCACCGCGCCGTGCCAGTACAGACACTCGGCGCGCTCGGGGGCGCGGCGCAGCGCCATCTCGGTGGCGGCGAGCGCGGCGATGTCATCGCCGGCGGCCGACGCGACCTGGCACTTGACCAGCCAGCCGTCGACCGACTGCGGGCACAGGGTCAGGGCCTGGTTGACCGCGGTGTGGGCCTCGCCGAGCACCGCGTCGTCGGCCTCGCCGAGCAGCATGCGCGCGCGGTCGAGCAGGCGGTCGAACTCGCTGTCGTACTGCACGCGCACGGCGTCCACACTAACACGGCGCCCGCGGTCGGGCTAACCGAACGCTCGGTCGCGCCGGGCACGGTGCCACCGAGGTCGGGAATCGATGCCACGAGGCAGGGCGAAGGCCGCCGTTGCGGTGCGCGGCGACCGGGCGCTGCGCTCTGCCCGTGACCGCCGGTCTGCTACGCGGCTGCGGCAGGCACGGTGGATGGATCGCGGCGGCGACAGATCGTCCGCAAGATCGCCCACCTGCGGACAGAGCGCCGAGCCGTGTCGTGAGCGCAGCGCATGCGGCGCCAGAGACACGCAATGCAACCGGCGGATCTCGACGTGCTGCCGACACCGTCACGTGCGCCGGGACCCGCGCGGACCTCACGACGGATCGGCGCGACCCCGACCCATGGGAGAGGAGGCCACGGTGTACATCCCCGACGAAGCACAGCCCGCACTCGATGACCTGTCCAGGTGGCTCCGCGAATCGCTCGATCGCTCGTATTGCCGGATCGCCGTCGTCGACGACCGCAGCGAACGGCTGAGCGTGGCTGCCGCGGCCGGCGCGCCGCGTACGGGCGGGTTCGACTGGGCGCCGCACTCGATGGATGGCATGACGCTCGATGAGCTCCCGGAGGCGTGTCGCGGCCGCGAGCCGATCGTCCTCGACGCGACCGCGCTCCGCGCCACTGGATCCCGGTTCCTGCCGGTCGATCCCGAGCGGCCTGACCCGCTCCACGAGCTGGTGATTGCACCGATCGTCATCGGCGACCGGCTGGTCGGGCTGATCGATCTCGGGGAATGCCGGAACCGCAGCAACGGCCGTGCGCGGTCCGCCGGGATCGAGCGCCGGCGGGCGCTCCCCGCCGGGGTCACCGACCGCGCTGGCAGCGCCGTGGATCTGCTCCGCTGGGCGGCGAGGCTGACCGCGCGCCTCCTGATGTCGGAGCGCAAGGGCCAGCTGCTGGAGCACCTCGAGGCCAAGCTCCAGCGGTTTCAGCCCGAGCCCAGCACGCTGTGGCGCGAGACCGCACACGTCGGCGCCGAGCTGCTGAGCGCTGCGGTCGGTGCGGTGTACGTCCGCCACCCGAACACGGACGATCTCGTGCTGCAGGCACGCCACGGCGGCCGCGCGCTCACGCGGCTCCTGCCGCCATCGTGCAAGCGCGGCGAGGGGCTCATCGGCATGGTGGACCCCGACCACCGCGCGTGGCGGCGCTGGCCGGATGCCGGCGCTGCGGTCACGCCGTTCACCGGCGACACGCTGCGCTCCGCGATCGCGATCGCGATCCGGGGCGCCGGCGTGGAAGCCGTGTTGCTGGTCGCGGACGACACCTCGCGTGGGTTCACGGATCTCGAGGTCGACATCCTCGAGCGGTTCACGTGGCACGCGGGACACGCATATCACCGGGCGCATCTGAGCTCGGACAATCGTCAGCTCGCCCACTTCAAGATCCTGCGTCAGATCGACGAGTTCGCCCAGCAGGCGGAGGACCTCTCCCGGGTGCTGCATACCGTGCTCACCGGCATCACCGCGGGATACGGTCTGCGCTTCAATCGCGCCGCGCTGTTCCGGTTCGACGAGCGCGCGCGTCAACTCGTCGGCACGCTCGCGGTCGGCAACGTGACCTGGGAAGATGCCTCGCTCGACTGGCAGCGCGACCTGCAGAGCGGACCGCAGGACTTCGCGCAGTACCTCGACGCGGTCCGGCTGGCGCCGATGCCGCCGACCGCGCTGCACAAGCGGGTGACCCAGCTGGTGCTGCCGCTCGATGGCGACGGAGATGCGCTGCGCGAGGCGCTCGAATCACCGAAGCTGCTGCTGTTCGACGCGGACTTCGGCCGGCTTCCCAGTGCGCTGCGCAAGCTGCTCGATCCGGACCGCCAGACCGAGATCCTGCTCGTGCCGGTGATGGCGGCGGCGCCGCTCGGTCTGATCGTCGTCGACAACCGGTTCACCAAGGAACGGATCGGGCCCGACGTCGTCGAGTCGCTGGTGACGTTCTCGAGTGCAGCGGCCATCGCGATCGAGAGCTTCGCGGCTCGTCACGACGACAAGCCGGTCGAGGCCACGGTCCACGCGTTGACCTCCCAGATCGCGGCCGACGACGAGCCGGCCGTGATGGCGCGGATCGTCGACGAGGCGGCGCGGCTGTGCGCTGCCTCGTTCGCGGTGTTCTGGCCGTACCACCAGGACGCACGGCGCTTCGACCCTCCCGTGTCGGTGAACCTGAGTCCTCGGTCCCAGCGCGAGATCGCCGAGCGCGAGCCGCGGACGACGGGAACCGCCCGGCGGATCCTCGACGAGCGCTACTGCGCGATCGAGGACGTCCGGTGCGACGAGGCGCTCGATGTCGGCGTGCGCGAGCTCCTGCTGCGGATCGGGGTCGGCAGCTTTCAGGGGATCGCGCTCCGGGTCGGCACGGAGTCGCTCGGCGTGCTCTACGTCGACCACGATCGGCCGCGGCAGTTCGGCGATGTCGACCGCCGCCGTCTCGCCAGGTTCGCGCTCCATGCGGCGCTCGCGCTGAAGGCGGCCCGGGTGCTGCGCCGCGTCGACGCCGCCCATCGCAGGGTGGAGGCGCTCGCCGATCTGGGGTCGTCCGCCGATCTCGGACCGCTGACCGATCTCGAGCGTACGTTCGCCGACGTCGTGACGCACGCCAGGGACGTGCTGGAGTGCGATGTGGTCACGCTTCACGTCTACAACGCCTCCACCAACACGTTCGAGCGCCCCCAGCACCATGCCGGGGACCTCGTCGATACCCGGGCGACGAACCTGGATCCCGAGCGAGACCCGCAGGTGGCGCGGTGGGTCATGAGGCAGCCGGGGGCAGTCGCCGTGGACGACCTCGAGCGCCACCCGGTGTTCGGACCCACGCGGTTTGCGCACGTCGAGAGCATCCGGAGCTGTCTGGCCCTGCCACTCCAGGGAGGGAGCGGTGACCCGGTCGGGGCGCTGATCGCGAACTTCCATGACAGGCGTTGCTTCACCGGCGAGCAGCTCCGGCGGGGAACCCGGTGTGCCGAGCACGTCGCCCTCGCGATCGAGAACGCGCTGCGCCTCCGGCAGAACCAGCTGCTGGCCTCGGTGACCTCGGAGCTGCTCGGCACGGCGACCCTGGCAGAGACGCTGAACTGCGTCGTGAACCAGGCCGCGACCTTGCTCGGCGGCAAGCGGGCGGGTCCGCTCGTGAGCCAGGTCCTGCTGCAGGAGGGCGCCGAGCTCGTCGTCCGCGCCATTCATGGCGGTGACGCCGGGGCGGTGATCGGGACGAGCTGTGCGCACGGCAAGGGCTCCCACGCGGGCTACGCGGCCGAGCAGCGCGAGCCGATCGTGGTCGCGAGCTACGAGACCGAGAAGCGGTTCAACCCGGCCGACGAGCTGGAACGCGGGTTCAGGTCGGGCGTGAGCGTCGCGATGATCGACGGTGGGGACCTGATCGGTGTGCTGGAAGTCCGGAGCCGGAACTCGCACCAGTTTGGCAGCTCGCCCCTCCACCTGCTCTCGACCCTGGCGGTGCAGGCCGCGATGGCGATCAAGAGCGATCTGCGCAGCGTGCGTGCCCGGCGCGGGGAGGGCCACCTCCAGGCCCTGCGCAAGGCGGAGGAGTGCGCCGAGCGCGTCCGCCGGGGCGTGATGAGTCGCGAGGCGGTGCTCCGGGAGCTGCTCCGGATCACGGTCGAGTGCTTCAGCCTCCACAGCCTGGGCCCGACGGCGAACACCTTCGGGACGCTGTTCCTGATCAAGCGCGGGGCGGTCCGCGCTGCGGACATGCTGGTGCTGGAGACCGTGTATCCTCCCGAGCTGGAGCCGCGGTTCGTCACCAAGTTCGGACGCGAGCGCGGTCTCCACGAGCGTCCGTGCGGCATCACCGGCAGGACCGTGACCACGAAGGCCGCACAGCTCGTGCTCGACCTGCACAACGATCCGGACTACTTCGAGGTGATCGGCGACAGTCGCTCCGAGCTCGCCGCGCCGATCATGTCGTGCGGCAACGTCGTGGGCGTGCTCGACGTCGAGAGCGACTCTCCACGCGTGTTCGACGGCCGCGACCTCGAGACCGTGGTCACCCTGGCCGGCTTCGTCGCAACCGCGCTGGCCAACCACGGCATCGAGCACATCCTGCGGGCCGCCCACGATCTCGGAATCTCGACCTCGGTGTCCCACGACACCGGTCACAACCTGCTGACCGGCATCGATCAGCTGGATCCGTATGTGTTGCGCGGACGGCTCAAGGATCAGGTGGCGGATCTGGGATTCCATGGCCGCCTGGCGCAGGACATCATGGCGGCGGCAAAGGTCCTGAACCAGGAGCCGTTGCAGCTGGCGGCGACGTCGCTCGCGGACGTGATCCACGGGGTGGCCGACCGGCTCGTGGAGGCCGCCGCGTCCAAGCACGTCGTGCTCGACCGGACGATCCTCGAGGCGGGAGACATCATGATGGAGCTGGACACGGATCGGATGCGACAGGTGCTCACCAACCTGGTCGCCAATGCGATCAAGTACACGCACACCGGCGGGAGGGTGGAGATCCGGGTTGCGCGCCACGCGACCACGGGCCGCATCGTGGTCTCGGTGATCGATACCGGCCCCAACCCGCCGCCCGCAGACGAGCTCCATCGTCTGTTCGAACCCTACTACCGGGCGGCCCCTCGCCAGACCAGTCGCGACGACGTCGGGCAGGGCCTCGGCCTGAGCATCGCCAGGACGCTCGTCGAGCTCCACGGCGGCCGGATCTGGGCCGCGCTCAACGATCGGGGCGGCCTCACCGTCGCGTTCGATCTGGATGACCGGCGCGCCCTGGACGGTGCGCACGAGGGGGTGTCGTCGTGAACGGCAGGCCGATCGCCCTCGTGGTGGACGACGACCCGGAATGGCAGCGCAAGGTCCGCGACCGCCTCGATGCCGCGTTCGCGTCGCTGTTCGAGGTGGTGTGTGAGTCGACCGGCGAGGCCGCGCTCGACCGGCTGCGGCGGCATCGCGCGGCGCTCGTCATCCTGGACGCGATGCTGGAGCCCGACAAGCCGCAGGGAGCCGACGTGCTGCGCGAGATCCGGACCGACCCCGCGCTGCAGCGCATCCCGGTGGTGATGCTGACCGGTGTCGTGGGCGTCAACGACGCGTTTCGCTGGGATGCCGACGAGCACGTCGCGAAGCATGAGTTCGAGCGGCAGTTCGCGGCCCGGGTCGACCACCTGCTGGCGCGCGCCGCGACATGGCCGTTCGAATCGTCTGCCGACCCGACGCTCTCGCTGTTCGTGCGGAACGGCGCTCCCGTCGACACGGTGCTCGGCGTCATCGAGTACCGCGAGCAGACCAAGGAGGCTCTCGACGTCGACATCGAGGCATTCAAGTCGAGAGGTCGGAAGGCCTACGGCCCGGAATGGCACACGCAAGCCCGTGACATCGGACGCGATCTCTACCGGGACCTGGTCAAGGGTCGTCCCGAGATCGCCGCCACGCTGCGGAGCGCGTTCGACCGGGCGCGGCGCGTGAACGTGGCGGGCAAGCTCGACTGGCTCGAGGTGCCGCTGGAGTTCCTGCCGAACCTCACGGGGCGGAGCTACTTCGTCTTGCATCATCCATTCTCGCGGTCGGTGATCGAGGCGCGGCCGGAGCGCGGAGTCGCGCCGTCGATCTCTCCGAAGCTGCTCAACGATCTTCACCGGGATCGCCGGCCTCTCCGGGTCCTGCTGGTCGCCTCCGATACCGGCGGCATCCCGAAGGTCGATCAGGAGGTCGAGAGCATCCGCGCGATCTTCGTGCACAACACCAAGCACCTGCGCACGGAGGTGACGGTGCTCAAGACCGCCGACGCCACGCTCGCGGCCGTGTCGCGCGAGCTGGAGTCCGGCGCCCACCACATCGTCCACTACGCGGGCCATGGCGAGTTCGTGAAGCAACGAATCCTGGAGCACCGCCTGGCGCTCCGCGGGACGCGTGACGTCGGTGTCCCCGACTACCTGGACAAGACCAAGCTGCAGGGGTTGTGGGGGGAGCACCGGCCGAGCCTGTTCTACATGAGCTGCTGCCGGAGCTCGGCCAGCGGCGAGCAGAGCGATCTGGTCAACAATGACCTGCTCGGCCTGATGGACGCGGCGCTGTGTGCGGGGGTGCCCTCGGCGATCGGCTTCCGCTGGCCGGTCTCCGATCACGGTGCCTACGACCTCGCGCTCGCGTTCTACGACGAGCTGCTCAAGACCGGCCGCCCGGATCATGCGCTGTGCGCGGCCCGGGGCCGGATCTACCGCGAGCGCCCCGAGGATCCCGCGTGGCTGTCGCCGGTGCTCGTGATGCAGCCGCCGTAGTGCCGCCCCTACCCCAGGAACGCGGGCAGGACCGGCGACCGGCGCTGGCCGAGCAGCTGCTCGATCATCTCCTGGATCTGGGTCCGGATCTGATCGGCGAGCTTGTTGACCAGCAGGCGGTCCTCGGCCGCGGCGGGGCCGTGCGCCCTGCCGAGGTCGATCGGCGCGCCGAACGCGACGTACCACTTGCTCGGCAAAGGCAGAAGGCCGACGGGGCCCAGCCACGGGAACGTCGGCGTCACCGGGATCCACGGGATGCCGATGTTCTTGGCGAACCAGGTGACCTTGCCGAGCATCGGCGCGGCCTCCTCGGCGCCGACCACCGCGACCGGGATGATCGGCGCGCCGGTGCGCAGCGCGAGCTTGACGAACCCGCCGCGGCCGAACCGCTGCAGCCGGTAGCGGTCCTTCCACAGCTTGCCCATGCCCTTCTCGCCCTCGGGGAACACCGCGACCAGCTCGTCCTTCAGCAGCAGGCGCTCGGCGTTCTCGGGATCGGCGCGCACGCCGCCGATCCGGTTCATCACCGGCCCGAGGAACGGCAGGTGGAACACGGTGTCCTCGACCAGCGGGCGGACGTCGCGGCGCGCGGGGTGATCGCGGCGGACCGCGTGCATCACCATCGCGCTGTCGTAGGGCAGCGAGCCCGCGTGGTTGGCGACCAGCAGCGCGCGGCCCCGGGACGGGATGTGCTCGAGGCCGGAGGTCTCGACCCGGAACCACCGCGAGTACAGGAACTCGAACAGCCACTCCCAGCGCGCGGTGGCGCGCGGATCGCGGCCGAAGTCGTCGACCACGTCGCTGCGGCCCCACATCGCGAGCGCGCGCCAGCGCCGCCACACGCCCTCGAGCGGCAGCCGGCGGCGCAGGTCGATCGGGAACACCGGGGTGCGCTGCTGCGCCAGCCGGCGCTCGATCTCGCGGATCTCGGCCGCGGGGTCGCGCGTCACCTCGGCGGGCGGCTCGGGGTGCTCGGCGGCGATCTGGGCCTGCTCGCCGAGGTAGACGTCGTCGCCGAGCCACCGCAGATCACGGTCCGGCCACGCCGAGGCGTCCGGCACGCGCGGATCGGCGTCGCCGTACCAGTCGTCGTCGCCGCTGGGGTCCGGTGGGTCGGAGTCATCGGTCATCGGCTCACCGCTGGATCATGCCTGGGAACGCGCCAATGTGCCATCCGGCCATCCGATCATCCGGTCATCCGACCACTCGTCAGGCCTGCGCCGTCGCGACGTCGGTCGCGCCGTCCTCGGCGGCGATGCCGAGGAAGTCGAGGATCGTGCGCTTGATCGACAGCCGCGGCGAGAACCCGAGCTCGCGGCGCGCCTTGGTGCCGTCGGCGACGCACAGGTAGAGCAGGAAGTCGAGGAAGCTCGGCGGCGATCCGACGAGCTGCGTCGTCCACAGCACCTTGGTCAGCTGGCGAGCGATCAGCTGCGGCATGGGCAGCGGCACGCGGCCGAGCAGCGCGAGCACGGTGGTGTAGGGCAAGACGCCCTTGCCGACGATGTTGAACGCACCGCTCGCATGCGACTCGACGGCGCGCTGCAGCGCGTACGCGGCGTCCTGCTCGTGGACGAACTGCATCAGCGGGTCGTGACCCATCATCACCGGGGCGATCGGGCGGGACAGGAACCGGGTGTACATGTTCGACACGGTCGGTCCGAGGATCGGCGCGAACCGCAAGATCGCGACCTCGACGCGCGGGTGCTCCCTGGCGAACCGCTGGACCTGGCGCTCGGCGCGGACCTTGTCGTTGACGAACCGCGAGTCGCGGTGGCCGCGCAGCTCGGCGTCCTTGGTCAGGAAGTTGGGGTTCTTGGGGTGCGCGCCGTAGACCAGCGTGGTCGAGATCAGGACCAGCCGGCGCGGCTCGACGCCGGCGCACGCGTTGAGCACGTGCATCGTGCCGACGTCCTCGAGCTCGTGGGCCCACTCCGAGGCGTGGGTCGGGTGAGACAGGAACGCGCCGTGGACGAGCGTGTCGATCGCGTGGCGATCGAGCAGCGTGGCGAGCTCACCGTCGATCGTCGGCTGGGTCAGGTCGATCTTGACGAACTCGGTCTTGCCGCCCGGCGCCAGGGCCGGGGGCCGGATGTCGAGCGCCAGGACGCGCCGGTAGCGCGGGTCCTCCTCGAGCCGGCGCAGGAGCTCCCCGCCCAGGTAGGTGCATGCACCTGTGACCGCCACGACGCGGCCGGTGGAGGAGCTCGCCATGCGCGCCTTATAGCATCCGGGGGCTCTGCCCCCGGATCCCCCCGGGAATTTTTGTGCCCGCGTGCGTGCTCCCTCCGGGGGCTCTGCCCCCGGATCCCCCCGGGATTCTCCAGCAGGTCCCGGCACGAGGCTCGGGACGAAGGTCGATCAGAGGGGTGTGGTAGCGATCCGGGGGTGGAACCCATGATCGCGGTGTTAGCACCGCACGTGATCGATCAGATCGCGGCCGGCGAGGTGATCGAGCGGCCCGCATCGGTGGTCAAGGAGCTGGTCGACAACGCGATCGACGCGGAGGCGCGTTCGATCGCCGTCGAAATCGCCGCGGGCGGTCGCGCCCTGATCCGGGTGTCGGATGACGGCAGCGGGATGAGCCCCAAGGACGCCGTGCTCGCGCTGGAGCGCCACGCCACCTCGAAGCTGCGCGAGGTCGACGATCTGTGGGAGCTGTCGACCATGGGGTTCCGCGGCGAGGCGCTGCCGTCGATCGCCAGCGTGTCGCGGATGACGCTGACCACGCGGCGAGCCGGCGATGACGCGGCGACCCGGGTCGTGATCGAGGCCGGCCGGCTGGTCTCGGTGTCCGACGCCGGCGCGCCGGTCGGCACCACCGTCGAGGTCGCGGACCTCCTGCACAACGTGCCGGCGCGGCTGAAGTTCCTCAAGGGCGAGGCCACCGAGGCGTCGCACATCACCGAGCTGGTCAGCAAGGTCGCGATGGCCTATCCGCGGCTCCACCTCCGGCTCCGCCACAACGGCCGGACGGCGCTCGATACGCCCCCCGATCGCGACGGGTTCGCCCGCGCCCAGGCGCTGCTCGGGCCGCGGACCGCCGCGCGGATCGTGCCGGTCAGCGGCGAGGAGTCCGGTGTGCGGATCACCGTGTACCTCGGCGCGCCGGAGCTCGCGCAGGCCACCGCGCGCGGCGTCCAGCTGTTCGTCGGGCGCCGGCCGGTCCGCGATCGCGGGCTGCTCCACGCGCTCGCGATGGGGTACGGCGAGCTGGTGCCGCGCGGCCGCCATCCGTTCGCGATCGTCCTGCTCGACGCGCCGGCCGGCACCGTCGACATCAACGTCCATCCGCAGAAGCTCGAGGTCCGGTTCTCCGATCCGGCGGTGGTGTGCGCGGCGGTGCGCCACGTGGTGCAGGCCGGCGTCGCCGCGGCGCGCTGGCGCGACGACGCGGCCGGCGGCTCGCCGGTGCAGCTGGTCGGCATGGTCGGTATGCTGCCCGGCGTCGCGCCGCCGCTCGCGCCGCACGGCGGTGCCGCCACGCCGCTGGCCGAGCGCCACGCCGAGCAGATGCGGTCGCGGCAGGTGTCGCTCGGGTTCGAAGCCGCCCCCGAGGTGCGCGCGTTCCGCGGATCGGTCGCCGCGGCGCCGCGCGACGGTGCCTCGAGCCCGCGCGACTGGGCGCGCACCCTGCGCGAGCAGACCCGCGCGTCGCGCGCCGCCGAGGAGCCGGCGGTGTACCGCCCGGGCGGGGGCGAGGACGTTCCCCGCCTGCCGTCGCTGGCCGAGCATGTCCGGCGGGCGATGGCAGTCGGCGACGAGCCTCGTGGCAACCCGGCTGGCGGCGCGCCGGACGCAGACGGCGTCCGCGTGGGAGGTGCATATGCGGGTGAGCCACGCCTCGAAGCCTGGGAAGCCGGAGGCGATCGCGGTCCAGACCCCCACGTGGGGGCGGGCCTGGGTCGCGATGTGCGCGTCGGCGGCATGCACGCGGGCGATTCACGCCCCGGAGCCTGGGGAGCCGGAGGTGATCGCGGTCCAGACCTCCACGTGGGGGACGGCCTGGGTCGCGGCGGCGCGTGCGCGGAGGCGCCACGCCTCGACGCCTGGGAAGCCGGAGGCGATCGCGGTCCAGACCCCCACGTGGGGGCGGGCCAGGGCCGCGATGTGCGCGTCGGCGGCATGCACGCGGGCGATCCACGCCTCGAAGCCTGGGACGCAGGAGGCGATCGCAGTCCAGACCCCCACGTGGGGGCGGGGCAGGGCCGCGACGCTCGCACCGGTGGCACGCACGCGGGGGGCCCGCCTCTCGCAGACCTCGGCAGCGATCCGCGGACAGGCGGCGCACCGGAATTCGGACCCGCGACCGACAGCGACGAGCCTCTGGTGGATCTGCCGCCCTTGCCGCACCGGCTGGCCGGCGACACCGCACCGATCGCGCCGCATGTCGGCGGCTTCTTCTCGCAGCTGCGCTACCTCGGCCAGCTCGACCTGACGTACCTGACGTGCGAGGGCGACGGCGAGCTCGTCCTCGTCGACCAGCACGCCGCGCACGAGCGCGTGGAGCTCGCCCGGCTGCGCGAGCGCCACGCGCGCGGCGGCGACGCGCGGGTCGCGGTCCAGAACATGCTGTTCCCGGTCACGCTCGACGCCACCCCGGCGCAGCTCGCGCTGGTCGCCCTGGTCGGCGAGCTGCTCGCGCAGGTCGGCTTCGAGGTCGAGCCGTTCGGCAAGGCCACGCTGGCGCTCAAGGCGGTCCCGGCGGGGATCCGCCATGGCGATCCGGCGCACCTGCTGCGCCGGCTGCTCGGCGAGTGGGCGGAAGTCGGCGCGCCCAGCGAGGCCGAGCGGCTCGACACGCTGCTCGGCACGATCGCCTGTCACTCGGTGGTGCGCGCCGGCGACCGGCTGACGTCGGGGGAGGCCGAGACCTTGCTGCGCTCGCTCGATGGCGTCGACCTGTCGCTGCCCGCGCCGCACGGCCGCGCGGTGCTCCTGCGTCTGCCGCTGTCCGAGATCGGCCGCCGGTTCGGCCGCTGACGCTAGAACGATCCCCCGACGGCCAGGCCCACCGCGGGTCCCGACGAGGGCGTGGGGATCAGCGTCGGTGTCACCCGGAGGCGCAGCCGCTGGTTGTAGTCGTCGACCGCGCGGCCCGCGGTGGCGATGTCGTAGGTGATACCGCTCCAGTAGCCGAGCGCGCCGAGGACGAACAGCGCGACGCCACCGCCGGCGCCGCCGCTGCAGCCGCCCGCCTCGACCAGCGGGAACGAGCAACGCGCCAGCTCGGCGGCGCCGATCGCCCCGACCCCCAGCGACGCCAGGCGGATGCCCATCCCGGCGGTGAACATCTTCCCCGCATAGATCTCGCCCGCGGAGGGTGCGACCAGCGAGGCGAGCGCGCCGACGCTGGTCAGCATGGAGCTGTGGGTGCTCCCGCCGGCCAGCACCAGGCCGACCGATACCGCCGTGCCGCCGCCTGACAGCCAGAATGCCGTGCCCCGGTCCTTGCTGCCGGGCGCGACGTCGTCGGCCGCGGCGAGTCGGGTGGTGAATGCCAGCACAGCGACGACGGCGACCGCAACCTGGATCCTGGGCATACCGGACAGTGTTGCAGCTGGTGGTCCGACCTATCAAGTAAGTGAAATTGCTTAAAACAGACACCGCAGCGTCGCCAGAGCTTCACCGCCCCGGTGATGGACTCCGGACACCGCGCGACCGGTGCTCGGGTCATCCGCCCAGCGCGAAATATACCAGGAACGCGGCCGAGGCCCCGAGCATGAGCGGATGGACCTCGCGGATCCGGCCGGCGAGGAGCCTCAGCACCACGAATGCGAGGAAGCCCGCGCCGATACCGTTGGTGATCGAGTACGTGAACGGCATCACCGCGAGCGTCAGGAACGCCGGGATCGCGTCGTCGGCGGCGGTCCACTGGATCGCGGCGATCTCGCGCATCATCAGGAAGCCGACCAGCACGAGGATCGCGCCGGTCGCCTGCGGCGGCACGACGCCGGGCAGGGGAGACAGGAACAGGCACAGCGCGAACAGGCCGCCGGTGACGACCGAGGTCAGCCCGGTGCGCCCGCCGGCCGCGGCGCCCGCGGCGCTCTCGATGTAGGTCGTGGCCGAGCTGGCGCCGACCGCCCCGCCGGCCGCGGCGGCCAGCGAGTCGACCAGCAGCACGCCGCCCGGGCGTGGGAAGTTGCCGCGCTCGTCGAGGTAGTGCGCCTCCTGGCCGACCGCGACCACGGTGCCGACGGTGTCGAAGAAGTCCGACAGCATGATCGAGAACACGGTGAGCGCGGCCGCGGCGGGGCCGAGCGCGCGGACGAATCCGACGCTGACGTGGCCGACCAGCGAGAAGTCCGGGGCGGCGACCAGCGCGGTGGGCAGCTCGGCGACGTGGGGCGGAAACCCGGCGCCGCCGAGCGCCGCGCGGGCGATCACCGCCACGAGCGTGCTCGCCGCCATGCCGATCAGCAGCGCGCCGCGCACGCCGCGGACGACCAGCCACGCGGTGAACAGCAGCGTCGCCGCGAACAGCGCGACCGGGAAGCCGTGCAGCCGGCCGGCGTCGCCCAGGGTGAGCAGGCCGCCGCCGGCGGAGACGAAGCCGGCGTTCTTGAAGCCGATCAGCGCGAGGAACAGGCCGATGCCGATGCCGATCGCGCGCTTGAGCGGCAGCGGCACCGAGCGCACCATCGCCTGGCGCAGGCCGGTGGCCACGAGCGCCGTGATGACCAGCCCCTCGGCGACGATCACGCCCATCGCCTCGGCGTAGGACAGGTGCGCCGCGCCGACCAGCTGGAACGCGACGACGGCGTTGAGCCCCATGCCGGGCGCGAGCGCGAGCGGCAGGTTGGACACCACGCCCATGGCCACGGTCATCACCGCGGCGACCAGCGCGGTCGAGGTCAGCAGCGCACCGAGCCGCTCGGGCCCGGCGGCGGCCCCGAGGATCTGCGGATTGACGAACAGGATGTACGCCATGGTGACGAACGTCGTCGCGCCCGCGAGGACCTCGCGCCGCACCGTCGTGCCGCGGGCGGCCAGAGCGAATCGCGCGTCGAGCCAGGGCGCCGGGGGCCGGCCGTCGGAGGAGGGCATGCGCGGACATCATGATACCGGCGGCGGTCCGGGCGCGTCGGCCAGGCGCCGCCACGCGGCTTGGGGCATACTCGTCGATCGTGGCTCCCCGCCTGGTCGTGATCGTCGGCCCGACCGGCGCCGGCAAGACCAGGCTGGCGATCCACCTGGCCGAGCGCGCCGGCGGCGAGGTGGTGTCCGCGGACTCCCAGCAGGTGTACGCCGGGATGGACATCGGCACCGGCAAGGTCTCGAGCGCGGAGCGCGCGCGCGTGCCGCACCACGTGATCGACGTGGTCCGGCCCGACCAGGACATGACGGCGCAGCGCTTCGCCGAGCTCGCCGACCGCGCGATCTCCGACGCCGGGTCGCGCGGCAAGCCGGTGATCGTGTGCGGTGGCACCGGGCTGTACGTGCGCGCGCTGCTGCTCGGACTGTTCGCCGGGCCGCCGGCATCGCCCGAGCTGCGCGCCGAGCTGGCCGGGGTCGCGCACATCCGCGGTGTGCCGGCGCTCCACGCCGAGCTCACGCGCGTCGACCCGGCTGCGGCGGCGAAGATCGATCGCAACGACGCCAAGCGGATCATCCGCGCGCTCGAGGTGTACCGGCTGACCGGCGAGCCGATGAGCGTCCACCAGGCCAAGCACGATCACCGCTCGACGCCGCGGCGCTACGAGGCGCGGCTGATCGGGCTCGCGCCAGCGCGCGACAACCTGTACCGCGCGATCGACGACCGGGTCGATGCGATGATCACCGCGGGGCTGGAGCGCGAGGTAGCCGACCTGCGCACCCGCGGCTACCGTCCGCCGCTGCGCTCGCAGCAGGCGATCGGCTACGCGGAGCTCCACGATGCGGCAGAAGGCCGCGTCGATCGCGCGCGGGCGATCGAGCTGATCAAAAGGAATTCACGCCATTACGCAAGGCGTCAGCTGTCCTGGTACCGCAGCGATGACGCGATCGCCTGGCACCCGGATCCGGCCGCCGTTGACCTGGCCGACCTGGAGCGGTACCTAGCAGGGCTCTAGTCTCCCGCCATGGCCACCGAAACCGCACCCCTGCCGGTCCTGACCGACCGGATGATCCTGGAGTTCGAGCGGCCGATCATCGACCTCGAGCGCAAGATCTCGGAGCTGCGCGGGCTGTCGACCGAATCGGTCGACTTCTCCACGGAGATCCGGCGGCTGGAGCAGAAGGCGCGCCGGCTGCAGAAGGAAGTGTTCGCCGAGCTGTCCGCGCAGCAGAAGGTCCAGCTCGCGCGCCACCCGGGGCGGCCCTACCTGCTCGACTACGTCGGCCTGCTGATGGACGACTTCGTCGAGCTGCACGGCGACCGCAGCTTTCGCGACGATCCCGCGATCGTCGGCGGCATGGCCCAGTTCGACGAGTGGGAGGTCCTGGTGCTCGGCCATCAGAAGGGCCGCAACACCAAGGACAACATGCACCGGAACTTCGGGATGGCGCGTCCCGAGGGCTACCGCAAGGCGACCCGCCTGATGCGGCTCGCGTCGCGGTTCCGCCGGCCGATCCTGTGCTTCATCGACACGCCGGGTGCGTACCCCGGGCTCGGTGCCGAGGAGCGCGGCCAGGCCGAGGCGATCGCCAAGGCGCTGCAGGTGATGGCGAGCCTGGACTGCCCGATGATCTCGGTCGTGATCGGCGAGGGCGGCTCGGGCGGCGCGCTCGCGCTCGGCGTGACCGATCGGATCCTGATGCTGGAGTACTCGATCTACTCGGTGATCTCGCCCGAGGGCTGCGCGTCGATCCTGTGGCGCGATCCGGCGAAGATCAGCGAGGCGGCGACCCAGCTCAAGCTCACCGCGCCCGACCTCGTCGAGCTCGGGGTGTGTGACGAGATCATCCCCGAGGCGCCGGGCGGCGCCCACCGCAACGCTGCGCAGACCGCCGCCAAGCTGCGCGCGGCGCTCAAGCGCCACCTGTCCGAGCTCGTGGAGCTGACCCCCGCGGAGCTGATCGAACGCCGCTACCAGAAGTTCCGCAAGCTCGGGGCCTTCGTCGAGCAGCCGGCGTGATCTACGAGCTGGGGCTGTTCCTGGTCGTGGTGGCAGCCGGGTACTGGGGCTGGTTCTTCACCCGCCAGCGGCCGCACGGCACCACCACGTATGGCGTGATGCAGCTCGCCGCCGCCGCGCTGGCCGGCCTGGGCCTGCTCGGCCACTGGCGCGACATCGACTGGCTCGGGATCCCCGGCGCGATCGGCCTGGGCGCCGGGCTGTGCCTGCTCGTGCTCGGGCCGCTCGCCCGCGCGCTGGCGCGCCGGATGGTCGGGGCCGAGCGCATGGGGCTGGCGACCCGGCTGCTCGATCTCGCCGAGCTGCTCGCGCCGGGCTCGGGCGTCGCCGAGGAGAAGGCCGTGGTGCGCGCGATGGCCGAGATCCGCGCGGGCCGGGTCGAGCAGACCGTCGAGGCGCTGACCGTGGCACGCGAGCGGGCACCCGGCGCCGACGCCCGGTTCGCGATCGACGAGCGGATCGCGATGCTCTACCTCACCGCGTATCGCTGGCGCGACGCGATCGCGCACGCCGAGGCCCACCTGTTCGGTGCACTGCCGGCGACCGGCGGCGACGACACGGACGGCTCGCTGCGCCGCGCGCTCGGGGTCGCCGCGCCGGTGTGGGTCGACCTGCTTGGCGCGTACGGCCGGACCGGCGACCTCGATCGGGCGGCCGGCATGCTGGCGCGGCTGGAGGACGTGTGCGCCGGCCGCGACGAGGCGGCGCCGTGGCTGCACCGCGGCCGGATGATGTTCCTCGCGCTCGCCGGCCGGCCCGACGCGGTGCGCGCGCTCGTCGCGCCCGGCCAGGCGCGCCACATGTCGCGCGCGGCGCGCGGCTACTGGCTCGCCCTCGCGCACGAGCGCCGCGGCGAGCGCGCCACCGCCGCCGCGATCTACGAGCAGGCCCGCGCCCGGTCGCGGGGCCGGCCGCGCGCGCTGATCGAGCAGGCGCTCGCCGATCTCGCCGACGCCCGGCCGGTCGAGCTGTCACCGGCTGCCCGCGAGGTGGTCGATCGGGTCGAAGCGGCGCCGCTGCCGCCGCGGATCCGGATCGTGCGGCCGGCGCGGGCGCGCGCGACCCGCGTGCTCGCCGCGATCCTGGTCGCGGTGTCGGCGACCACCGCGATCGCGGTCGGCGATACCCCCGACATCGGCGTGCTGCTGCGCGCCGGCGCGCTGGTCCACGGCGTGGTCGCGTCCGGCGAGTGGTGGCGGCTGATCAGCAGCGTGTTCGTCCACATCGGCGTGCTCCACCTCGGGCTCAACGTGGTGGGACTGCTCGTGCTCGGCACGATCGCCGAGGACATGTTCGGCCGCGCCCGCGTGGTCGCGATCTTCGGCGGCGCGGGCGTCGCCGGCGCGGTGGTCAGCTACCTCGCGTCGCCGGGCGTGGCGTCGGCCGGTGCGTCCGGCGCGGTGTTCGGCCTGCTCGGTGCGGTGTTCGTCGAGATCACCTGGCACCGCGCGCGCTACCGGCTGGCGTGGAAGCGCGGGTTGTGGGGCGCGCTCGTGGTGATCACGGTCGCCGAGCTCGGCCATGGCTTCCTCACGCCCGTGATCGATCAGTGGGCGCACGGCGCCGGGCTGGCGGCCGGCGCGCTGCTCGGCATCGCGCTGTCGCCGACCGCGCGGTGGGCTCGCGCCGGCGCCGCGGCGGGGCTCGCGCTCGCGCTGGCGTTCGGCGCAGCCTCGCTGGTCGCCGCGATCCTCATCGTGGCGACGCCGTGCATCGACAGCTTGACCCGCGGCGGGCTCACCCGGGTCCGGATCGGCGAGCTCGCGATCCGGGTGCCCGCGACCTGGCAGGTGTCGGCCAGCGGACCGCAGCCCGAGGGCCAGCCGCTGCAGCCCGATGGCAGCGCGTCCCAGCCCGACGAGCTGGTCGTGCTCGGGCTGTCGCACCGGCGCGGGAACGATCCGGGCCCGCAGATCGCGATGTGGCTCGCCGCGCAGCAGAAGCGCAGCGAGAAGGACCGGCGCCCGGCCGACGATCTCGGCGAGCTCACCCCGGCCGGCGAGCCGGTGATCGCCTTGCCCCCGGGCTGGCAGAGCGGCGAGCTGGTCGCCGCGCCCGAGGACGGCATGGGTTACCGCCAGCGGATCCGCGTCGTCCTGTGCGGCCGCGCGTTCGGCGATCGCACCGTGTTCGTGCTCATCGAGGTCCCCGAGACCATCGCGGCCGCCGCGCCAGGATTCTTCGCGCAGCTGCTCGCCTCGATCGAAGCCTGAGCGCCGGACGGGCGACCGCCGCGTGCGCGAACCGGGCCTCGGCCCTCAGCTCGCGGGCGCGCACCGCCGGCATGATCTGCGCGAGCGCGCGCGAGCCGCTGACCCGGAGCGCGACATAGAGCACGGCGAGCGACCACAACAGCCACACGATCGCCCACGTCCACACCGCCCAGGTCGCGGTCGTGCCGAACGTCGCCTGCGCCATGTTGTGGGCATCCGACGCGCCGGCGATCTTGCCCCCGACCACCTGCGACGGCCGGAGCAGCACGCGGATGTCGAGCAGCGCGTCGACGCACGACTGCGCCGCGATGAAGTGCGCCATCGCCAGCCGCAGCCGGCCCGGCATCACCAGCGCCGCGGCGGCGCACGCCGCGCCGATCGCGCCGATCGCCCACGGCCCGAAGTGATCGCCGTCGGGCACGTCGATCACGGTCAGCGACGTGCCGACCAGCAGCGCGGCGAGCACGAGCAGCGCCCGGCGCGCCCAGCGCGCGTCGGGGGACACCACGAGCAGCAGCGCACCCCACAGCGGGGTGCCCATGTAGCCGGCCGCCGCGATCATCGCGCTGGCCAGCCGCCCGGCCTCGCTGCTGCCGTAGGCCAGCCCGCTGGTGTCGCGGTAGATCAGCACGCGATCGAACCCGACGCCGGTCAGCAGCATCGCCAGGCCATGCGACAGCTCATGGAGCCAGGTCGCGAGCAGCTTGAACGGGTAGAGCAGCACACCGCCGAACGGCAGGTTCCACAGCAGCAGGGAGGCCAGCAGGGCGAAGGCCAGCGTGCGGAGCTCCAGGCGGTCGGTCGGCTTCACTCGGGATCCCGGGGGGGAGGGGGGGTAGGCGTGGCGGGTGCCGGCGGCGGCGGATCGGACGTCGTCGGCGGCAGCGGCGCGGGATCAAACATGCCTTCAAACAGGTGCGAGGTGTGCTGGCGAACTGCGGCACCGAGCCGGACCAGCTCGCGCGGGTCGAGCCAGTGGCGCAATGCCATGCTCGGCAGCCGCGCCAGCGACCACACGTCGGAGAGATCGACCGGCGCCGGTCCACTGCACACCAGCCCGATCAGCGCGCCGCACGCCGCCCCGACCACCGCGCCGCCGACCGGGAACGCCAGCCAGGCCGGCGAGTGCCCGGGCAGCTGACCGTGAGGGATCGCTGCGATCAGCACGAGCCCCGCGCTGGCCACGGCGTGCGCCCGCGCCGCGACGAACACCGCGCGCCTGCGTCCACCATCGATCGATGCATATGCAGCCAGTCGGCCGATCCCACCCGCCGTGAAGATGGCCGCTACCCCGGTGAACACCGTGGTGAGCCGCATGATCCGCATCACCGACACCTCGGCGTTGCCGATCCCGAGCTGCGCCAGCCCCCACACCGCAGCGGTCAGCGCGGGTACCTCGATCGCAACTCCCGCCAGCATCCCCTTCCAGAACCCCCAGCGCGGCTTGTGCAGGGGCATCACCTGGGAAGATCGAGTACTTATGCTCACTGGCTGGCGATCGTCCATGGTGGACGCGAAGCCCACGAAAGGATTGCGGCTAGGAAGGGCTCGCGGCCTTCGACCGTAGCATGTTCCGACGACACGCCCGCCGTTGGGCTGGCGGTCACTCTCCCGATGTACACTCGCCCGAGGCCGGACGGATGACCACAGGCAACGAGAATCGCTCCTATGTTGCAGCGCACTTCGCGCTGGAGCTCGCCGGCGTCCAGGACGTCAGCACGGTGCGCTCGATCGAGGGCGGCGGGCTGAAGGCCGACGTGATGACCTATCAGCCCGGCGCGACCTACGAGCACTGGCGCCAGCTCGGCAAGCCCAAGTTCGAGGACATCAAGCTCCAGGTCGGGACGGCGATGTCCGAGCCGTTCTTCACCTGGATCTCGAACTTCTTCGCGGGCACCTGCGAGCGCAAGAACGGCGCGATCGTCGCCGGGGACTTCTACTACAAGGAGCGCGCGCGCCGGGAGTTCACCGAGGCGCTGATCACCGAGCTGACGTTCCCCAAGCTCGACGCGAACGACAAGAACACGGTCTACATGAACGTCACGCTCGGCGTCGAGAGCATCGACTACAAGAAGGGCGACGAGAGCAAGACCCTCGACATGACCGGCAACCGGGAGGCCCAGAAGGCCTGGAAGGCGTGCAACTTCACGTTCGCGCTCGACGGCTTCGCGGACGAGTGCACCCGGGTGGCCAAGGTCGACTCGTTCACCGTCAAGCTCCCGGTGCTCGAGTACCACTCCGGCGGCAGCCGGACGACGACCAAGACGCCCACCTCGATCGAGTTCCCGAACGTCACGTTCTACCTGCCCGAGCCCGACGCCCAGAAGTTCAACGACCACTTCAAGAAGCGCGGCATCAAGGGCGAGGTCCCGGGCCGGATGAACGGCCAGCTCACCACGTTCGACAACGCGTGGGCCACCAAGTTCACGCTCCAGCTGTTCAACTGCGACATCCTCAGCATCACGCCCGACAAGCTCGACGCGAGCAGCGAGGAGATCAAGCTGGTCAAGATCGACCTCTATGTCGAGCGGATGTCGTTCACCTACGGCGCGGCGTACTCGCCCGACGGCAAGTCCTAGCGTTTCCCGGCCGTTTTCCGGCTTTCCCCTCTCGCCGGCGTTCTCCGCCGGCCACGACGCGGTCAGCTGCGGCGCGCCGCGGTGCGCAGCGACAGCCAGCGCTCGATCGCCTCGGCCTTGGCCGCCTCGAGGATCACGGACACCGCCTCGATCTCCTCGGGGTCGCTCGCGAACGCGCCGGCGGGCGTCAGCACGAACGCCAGCACGTCGAGCGCGTTGCGGGGGTTCGGCTGGTACGTGCTGCTGAACAGCGTCTGGCCCATGGCGCACCCTCACACCCGGGGATCTGCTCCGCAAGTTTTTCGGCGGTGCGCATCGGTGTGCGCGAATGGCGCATAACGCATGTCCGCGAATAGATTGCGGCGAAAGCTGCTTGCTCGCCGAAAGCCGTTGATATATTGGCCGCGGCGTGACCGACGCGATCTCGGAGCACAGGGAGACGACCCGGCTCGGGTCGTTCGAGATCTTGCGCCGACTGGCGCGCGGGGGGATGGCCGAGATCTACCTCGCCCGCACCTGCGGACCCTCGGGCTTCGAGAAGCTCGTGGTGCTCAAGAAGATCCTCGGCAAGTTCGCCGACAAGCCGCGCTACGTCCAGCTGTTCCTCGAGGAAGCCAAGCTCGCCGCCAGCCTGGATCATCCGAACATCGCGCAGGTCTACGACATCGGGATGGTCGACGGCAGCTACTTCTTCGCGATGGAGCACCTGCACGGCCAGGACGTGCGCTCGATCCTGCATCGCGCGTGGCGGATCGGCGAGCGGCTGCCGATCGAGCACGCGGTCCAGATCGCGCGCCACGTCGCGTCGGCGCTGCACTTCGCCCACGAGAAGCGGCGCAGCGACGGCACGCTGCTCGGCCTGGTCCACCGCGACGTGTCGCCGTCGAACATCCTGGTGACCTACGACGGCGCGACCAAGCTGCTCGATTTCGGGGTCGCCAAGAACGCGGCGAGCACGGTCAAGACCCGGACCGGCGCGCTCAAGGGCAAGATCGCGTACATGTCGCCCGAGCAGGCGCGCGGCGCCCCGCTCGATCGCCGCAGCGACATCTTCTCGCTCGGCATCGTGCTGTGGGAGATGGTCGCCACGCAGCGGCTGTACCGCGCCGACAACGACCTCGCGACGCTGCAGCTCATCATCCACCAGCCGCCGCGCCCGCCGTCGCAGGTCCGCCCGGAGTGCCCCCCCGAGCTCGAGCGCATCGTGCTGCGCGCGCTGGCCCAGGACCCCGAGGCGCGCTACCCGACCGCCGAGCAGCTGGTGCTCGAGCTCGACGAGCTGGCCCGCGAGCACAAGCTCAAGCAGTCGCCCAACGCGCTGGCGGCGACGCTCGGCCAGCTGTTCGGCCCCGAGCTCGCGGCGTGGCGCGAGGCCCAGGCCGCCGGCGTGCCGCTCGCCGACCACCTCCAGGAGCTCGGCGACCGGACCCGGCCGGTCGGCGAGAGCGAGCTCATCCGGCTGCAGGACGGGCTCGCCGGCGGTGCCGGGTTCGCCGACGACGACAACGACGAGCATGAGCTCGAGCTCGAGCTCGAGCTCATGCTCGAGGACGATCCCGAGGTGGAGCCCGAGGTCGACGACGTCGCGCTCGACGACGCCCGCGCGATCAGCGACGCGGGCGACGACGATCTGACCGAGCACATGGCGCCGGTGGTCGACACGCTGTCCCCCCTGGCGGCCGACCCGATCGTCCCCGAGCCGACGCCGCTGCCCGGCACGCTGGTCAGCGAGACGCTCACGCTGCGGGGTGCGGCGGTCGCGGTGGTCCCGCCGCGCGCCACCCCGAGCGCGCCGCTGCCCCCGGTGCGGGCGTCGTCGACCGGCGCGGAGCCCGCGCTCGGTGCGCCGCGACCCGGCTCGCCGCGCGCCGCGCCGCCGTGGCAGTCCGGCCAGCCATCACCGCCGCCCACGCCCGCCGAGCGCATCGCGCGGTCGTGGCAGATCATCGCTCTCCCGGCGTTCGATCCCGCGCTGTTCGAGCGCCAGCGCCGGATCGTGCTGCGCGTCGCGCTCGGCCTGGTCGGCCTGGTGATCGCGCTCGCGGTGCTCGCCGGCCGCTGCTAGGAACGCACCGCGGGTGCTAGGTTGCCCGCCCCTCGCATGTCAGGATCCGCGCGATGCCCCGGTCCAAGGTCGCCGTCCTGCGAGTCCGCCCCGATCACGTCCTCGACGACATCGATCGCCTGCACGGCCTGGCCGACGTCGACCGCGCGCTGACCCCCGGCGCCACGACGATCCTCAAGGACAACATCTCGTGGCACTTCCCGTTCCCCGGCGCCAACACCACGCCGTGGCAGCTCGAGGGCACCGTGAAGAGCCTCCGGGCGCGCGGCTTTGCGGACCTGGTGTGCGTCCAGAACAAGACCGTGGTGACCGACGCGTTCAAGGGCGAGGACCTCAACGGCTACGTCCCGATCTTCCGGCGGTACGGCGTGCCGGTCCGCTACAACTTCAAGCCCGAGGACATGACGTGGTCGGTGTACCGGCCGCGCGCGAAGATGCGCGTGCTCGACGACATCTTCCCCGAGGGCATCCAGATCCCGGACGCGTTCCACGGCACCAACATCGTCCACCTGCCGACCGTCAAGTGCCACATCTACACCACCACCACCGGCGCGATGAAGAACGCGTTCGGCGGGCTGCTCAACACCCGGCGGCACTACACCCACAGCTGGATCCACGAGACGCTGGTCGACCTGCTCGCGATCCAGAAGGAGATCCACGCCGGGCTGTTCGCGGTGATGGACGGCACCACCGCGGGCGATGGCCCGGGGCCGCGCACGATGCGCCCGGTGATCAAGGACGTGATGCTCGCGTCGTCCGATCAGGTCGCGATCGACGCGGTCGCGGCGTCGATGATGGGGTTCGATCCGCTCGCCATCCCGTACCTCAAGCTCGCCGACGAGGCCGGACTCGGCAACGCCCGGCGCGAGGCGATCGACATCGCCGGCGACGCCGCGCTCGCCGACCAGCGCTGGGGGTTCTCGGTCGGCGACAACGGTGCGTCGATGGTCGGGGACGTGATGTGGTTCGGCCCGCTCAAACGGTTCCAGAACCTGTTCTTCCGGACCCCGCTGGTCCACCTGTTCGTGCTCGGCTCCGAGGCCTACCACGACTACTACCGCTGGCCGCTGCGCGATCGCCGCGTGTTCGAGCACTGGCGGCAGGCCACCCACTGGGGCCGGCTGTTCGAGCGCTACCAGGCCGAGGGCACGCTCGGTGCGGCCGCGGCTGCGACCCAGGCCGGCTGATCGCCGGTCACGTCGGCTTGTCCGGCTCGCGCTCGAGCGCAGCGCGCAGCCGGTCGACCGCCTGCGCGTGCAGCCGGATCGCCCACGATTTCGATACGCCGAGCTCGGCCCCGGCCTCCAGCAGGGTCTTGCCCTCGAAGTAGTGCTTGGTGACCAGCTCGCGCGGCCTGTCGGGCAGCTGCGCGATCGCCACACGCAGCCGCGCGGCCCGGCGCGCGGCGTCGAACTCGTCGGCCGGGCCCGGCGCGTCGCCGGCGGCGTCGAACCCGCGATCGCGCAGCGCCTCGAGCGACACCATCCGCGGCGGGGGGCGCGCCGGGGGGGCGGCCGCGCGGCGCTGGCTCGACCGGCGCAGGCCATCGAAGATCGCGCCGTGGATCCGGTACCACGCGAACGTCGCGAAGGTCGCGCCGCGCCCCGGGTCGTAGCGCCCGGCGGCCTCGGCCAGCCCGACGTTGGCGAGCGCGCGGAGCTCGTCGAAGCTGACCAGGCCGCGCACGCGCGGGTAGATCCTCCCCGCCGCGCGGCGCGCCAGCTCGAGGTGGCGCTCGACGAGCTGATCGGCGTCGCGCGTCCCGCGCCGGGTCACGCTGGCGCCCCCGAGGGTCGGGCATCCTGAGGTTGCACGGGGCGCTCCATGGTCGGTGCGCATCCTACGGATCGACCCCGCGCGGTCCGGCGCACCCGCCGTCGAATTGACGGGTCGAGGCCGAGTTCGAACAAAACCGTCAGCGCCCACGGCGCGCGATCCGGCCGGTTCCCTGGTAGGTTGGGACGTGGCGCTGTTCACGCGGCTAGGCGAGGCGGACCTCGCCGACCTCGCCGACGCGTTCGAGCTCGGTGCGGTGCGCGGCGTCCAGTCGATCGCCGCCGGCACGATCAACTCCAACTTCGCGGTCGACACCGAGCGCGGCCGCTGGTTCGTCCGGGTCAACGAGGGCAAGTCCGAGGCCGACGTCGCCTGGGAGGCCCAGCTGGTCGGCGCGCTCGCCCAGGGCGGCGTGATCACCCCGCCGCCGCGGATCGCCCGCGACGGCCGGCCGTTCGCGCAGCTGCCGGGCGCCACCCCCCAGTGGGTCAGTGTGTTCCCCTGGTGCGCCGGGCGCCACGTCGGTCCCGGCGAGGTCACCCCCGGCGTCGCCGAGGCGTTCGGCGCCGCGCTCGCCCGGCTGCACCAGGTCGGCCTCGATCTCCCGGCCGCGTGGCGCCGCCGCAGCATCTACGATCACGACCACCTGGTCGCGCGCTACGCCCGGTTCTCCGCATCGCCCGACCCGGCGCTCGCCCCCGCGATCGCCGTGATCGGCGACGGCCTGGCCGCCGCCGCGGCCGCCACCGCGGTGCGCCGCGGCGCGAGCCACGGCATCATCCACGGCGATCTGTTCCGCGACAACGTCCTGTGGGACGCCGGCCGGTTGACCGCGATCCTCGACTTCGAGCAGGCGTCCGGCGGCAGTCTCGCCTACGACCTCGCCGTGTGCCTCAACGACTGGTGCTGGGACGGCGGATTCCGCCGCGACGCCGCGGCCGCGCTCCTGGCGGGCTACCAGCGCGTCCGCCCGCTCACCGCCGCCGACCGTGAAGCCTTCCTGATCGAGGTCCCGGCCGCCGCGACCCGCTTCACCATCACGCGGATCACCGATGTCTATTTGGCAAGGGTCGACAACCCCGACAAGGACTTCCGTGCCTTTCTGGCGCGCTGTGATGCATGGCGGGGTCCAGCCCTTGGCGAACTCAGGTCGCTGTTGTAGCGTCCGGGCCTTGGCGCATCTCCTGCAGCGACGCGGTGCTGACATGAAGGGGCTGTTGCTCATTGTGGTGATCTGGCTCGGTGCCTGCGCGCACCAGGTCGCCTACGTTCCCGGCACGCAGATCCCGGTTTCAGCGCCGAACAAGTCGGTGCTCCAGGCGTGCGAGGAGTACCGCCTGGCGGTCGAGCGCGGCGACGCCGACGCGCTGATGCTGATGGCGCACAAGCAGTACTGGGAGGACAGCGGCACGCCGTCCGGCAGCGACGACTACGGCATCGAGGGCCTGCGCAACGTGCTGCTGACCCGGCTGCAGAAGGCCAGCGACATCCGCTACTCGATGCGCTACGTCGCCATCCACCAGCAGTGCGCCGAGCTCAAGCCCGGTTGCCGCGCCGCGGTCGACATTCTGATCGACGCCAGCTACACGATCGCCAACCCGCTCGGCCGCCCGATCCGCCCCGACAAGCGCGATCAGAACCAGCTCGTCCTCGAGTGGGACGGCCACCGCTGGCTGTTCCTCAGCGGCATGTAGCCGGGCGGGGCGCGAGCATCGGGCTCCGCCGAGGATCGGCGCGGCAGCGTCGGCGATGCCGGAGCTTCGACGCTCCGGCAAAGCGCCGCGCGGGCGTGGACGACGGGTGCGGGTTCGCGCTCGCTGCGGTACGTTGAAGGCATGGCGGATCCCGCGCACCAGGTCCGGACGTTCGAGCAGCTCTACGACGAGATCCTGCGGCTCCCCGAGGGGCTGACCGGGGAGATCCTCGAGGAAGGCGTGCTGCGGGTGATGTCGCGGCCCGGCAAGCGCCACCGCCGCGCTGCACAAGCCTGTCTCATCGCACTGTCGGACATCAACGCCAACGTGGGAGGCATTGGCTGGTGGATCGAGATCGAAGCCGAGATCCGCCTGCTCCAGGAGCGCCTCGCGGTCCCCGATCTCTCGGGCTGGCGGGTCGAGAGGGTCCCCGACCTGCCCGACGAGAACCCGCTGACCGTGTTGCCCGACTGGTGCTGCGAGATCCTGTCGCCGCGGACCGCGCGCGACGACAAGCAGCTCAAGCTCCCGCTCTACGCGCGCGCGGGCATTCCCTGGATCTGGCTGGTCGATCCAACGCTGCAGCTCATCGAGATCTACCAGACGATCAATGGCCTGCCGGCGCTGGTGACGACGGCGCAGGAAACGGAGCGGCGCGTGCTGCCGCCGTTCGAGCTCGAGATCTCGCTGGAGCACTGGTGGCTGCCGGGCCCGCCGCAGACCGAGTAGCTACCCGACGCCGGCGAGGGGGGGCGGGCGGCGGGCGACCCAGCCGGTCGCCTGCTCGTAGGCGTGGGCGAGCTGCAGGCAGCCGAGCTCGTCGTGCGGGCGGCCGACCAGCTGGATGCCCATCGGCAGACCGCCGGCGTTGAACCCGGCCGGGACGTTGAGCGCCGGGCCGCCCGCCATCGTGATCGGCACGACGACCTGCATCCAGCGATGGTAGGTGTCCATCGCGCGGCCGGCGATCTCGCGTGGCCAGTGGGTGGCGGCGTCGAACGGGAACACCTGCGCCGACGGCAGCACCAGGTAGTCGAAGCGATCGAACAGGCCGCGCACGACGTGGTACCACGCGGTGCGCTCGGTCTGCGCGTCGGCGAGGTCATAGGCGGTGAGGCGCGCGCCGCGCTCGATCTCCCAGCGCGCCTCGGGCTTGACCCGCGCGCGCCGGGCGGGGTCGGCGCAGTGGACCTTGAGCACCGAGCCGACCTGGTACGCGCGCAGCACCAGCCAGCTCTGCCACACCCGTTCCATGTCGTGACCGAGGCGGACCTCGTCGACGGTGCAGCCGATCGCCTCGAACGCGGGCAGGGCAGCGCGGGCGAGCTCGAGCACGCCGGGCTCGAACGGCAGGTGGCCGCCGAGGTCGCCGAGCCAGCCGATCCGGGTGCCGGCGAGGTCGCGATCGAGCGGCGCGGCGAACCGGGCCGGCGCGTCGCGGCTCGACAGCGGCGCGCGCGGATCGGGGCCGGCGAGCACCGAGAGCAGCAGCGCCAGATCGGTGGCGGTCCGCGCCATCGGGCCGATCACGCCGAGCGCCGGGAGGAAGACATCGCCCTCGGCGGACGGCACGCAGCCGAACGTGGTGCGGAACCCGAGCACGTTGTTGAACGCGGCCGGGTTGCGCAGCGAGCCCGCGTGATCGCTGCCGTCGGCGACCGGCAGCATGCGCAGCGCGAGCGCGACCGCGGCACCGCCGCTGCTGCCGCCCGCGGTGCGCGCCGGGTCGTAGGCGTTGCGCGTGGTGCCGAACACGTCGTTGTAGGTCTGCGAGCCGAGGCCGAACTCGGGGACGTTGGTCTTGCCGATGACGATCGCGCCGGCGCGCCGCATGCGCTCGACCGCGATCGCGTCGGTGTCGGGGACGAACTCGGCGAACAGCGGCGAGCCCCAGGTGGTGCGGATACCGCGGGTCGGTAGCAGGTCCTTGACCGCGAGCGGTACGCCGTGCAGCCAGCCCGCCGGCTCGCCGCGGCCGAGCGCCGCGTCGCGCTCGCCGGCCTCGCGGAGCAGCGCCTCGCGCGGCCGCAGCGAGACGATCGCGTTGACCTGCGGGTTCAGCCGCTCGATCTGATCGAGGTAGGCGGTCATGACCTCGACGCACGACGCCCGGCGCGCGTGGATCAGCTCGGACAGCCGGCGGGCATCGAGCCGGACGAGGTCCGGGGCGGTCACGGCCGTGCCCCGGTGCAGGATGGAGGCTGGGCGGCGCCGCGGGTCACCACCGCCGATTCTACCGCCACAACGCGGCATCCCGGCGCAGTCGATCCCCCGGCGGTGCATGGATCTGCAACCGCCGGCGCCGGGCCGCTATTCGCGGCGCTCGCGGCACGCGCTGCCCTGGCGGCTCGCCGTGACCGGGGTTACGTTCGCCGGCCTCGGAGGCGAACATGTCATCACGGATCCCACGCGCTGCGCTCTGCCTGATCTGCGTCGCCGGCCTGCTCGGCCCGCGCACCAACCATGCCCGTGCCGACGGGCGCGCCACCGACGCGTACCTCGACCAGAGCCGCGAGCGCTGGGAGCGCGTCGCCCGCCAGATCTGGGACATGCCCGAGACCGGGCTCAAGGAGACCCGGTCGTCGGCGGCGCTGATCGAGATCCTGCAGAAGGAGGGCTTCCAGGTGACGCGCGGCGCCGGCGGCGAGCCGACCGCGTTCGTCGCCACCGCCGGCTCCGGCGAGCCGGTGATCGGCCTGCTCGCCGAGTACGACGCGCTGCCCGGCCTGTCGCAGGCGGCGGGCCAGGCCAGGAAGCAGGCGGTCAGCGATGGTGCGCCGGGCCACGGCTGCGGCCACAACCTGCTCGGCACCGCCAGCGTCGCCGCGGCGATCGCCGCCAACCGCGAGCGGATCGCGCGCAAGCTGCCGGGGACGATCCAGCTGTTCGGCACCCCGGCCGAGGAGATCCTATTCGGCAAGACGTTCATGATCCGCGGCGGCGCGTTCGATCACACCGGCGTGGTGTTCGCGTGGCACCCCGACGATCAGACCCGGGTCACCAACCGGACCCGGCTCGCGGTGGCCGCCGCCAACGTCGAGTTCTTCGGCCGCTCGGCGCACGCCGCCGCGGCGCCGTGGCTCGGCCGCAGCTCGCTCGACGCGCTGACCCTGTTCGACCACGCGATCGCGCTGATGCGCGAGCACATCAAGCCGACCGCGCGGATCCACCGAACGATCCGCGAGGGCGGCGCGGCGCCCAACATCATCCCCGACTACACGCTCGGCGAGTACTGGATCCGCGACTCGACCGGCGACAGCGTCAACGAGATGATGGAGCGGCTCAAGAAGGCCGCCGAGGGCGCGGCGCTCGCCACCGAGACCCGCGCCAAGGTGACGCTGACGTTCTCGACCCGCGAGCCGGTGCCCAACGACGCGCTCGGCGCGGTGCTGCAGAAGGAGCTCGAGCGGATCGGGCCGCCGAAGTTCGACGACGCCGACCAGAAGTTCGCCCGGGCGATGCAGAAGGAGCTCGGCTTCGCGGAGCTCGGCATGGCGACCGAGGTCATGCCGTTTGCCCACAAGAACGGCGGCACGGCGTCGTCGGACATCGGCGAGGTCAGCGCCGCCGTGCCGCTCGCCGAGCTCAACCTCGCGACCCGGCCGCTCGGCACCGCGGCGCACCACTGGGCGCAGACCGCGTGCGCGGCGCACCCGGTCGGCTACAAGGGCATGGCGATCGCCGCCAAGGTGCTCGCGGCCAGCGCGATCGACGCGCTGACCGACCCCGCGATCGTCAAGGCGGCGCGCGACGACTTCAAGGTGCAGACCAGGGGCAAGCCGTACGTCTCGCCGCTGTCGCCCGACGCCAAGCCGGTCGCCCCGCGCTAGCGCCGCGCGTCATCGCTTCGCGTCGAACGCCAGCCGGTCGCGCCAGTCCGTGGCCAGCAGGTGGTCGGGCGTCGTCATCCCGGGCCGCGACAGCACGGCGATCGCCTGCTCGACCCGCGCGGTGTCGTGGCTGCGGTACGCCGCGACCGCGAGCCGGCGCGCCGCGTTGCGCACGAAGTGCGGCCCGGGCAGCCCGAGCGCGAGCCCGCGCTCCAGCTCGCGCGCCGACTCGTCCCACTTGCCCTGGAACTGGCGCTGCAGCCCGAGCAGGTAGTGCGCGAACCCGAGCTCGGGCTCGCGGTCGACCGCCCACTGCGCGAACAGCGCCGTGTCGATCGGCCCGGGCAGGAAGAAGTACGAGTACAGCTGCACCGCGGCGGGCCCCTGGTGCGCGAGCGCGAACCGCTCGGCGTCGAGCTGGCGGCGCTCGTTGGCATCGACCGGCAGCGCCGCCGCCGCGCCGACCCACGCCGCGACCGCCCGCGGGTCCTGGCGCAGCGCCGCGACGCGGGCCAGCCGCTCGTAGCCCTGGGCGCGCAGCGACGACGTCACCCGCTCGGCATCCGTCGCGAGCGACGTCCAGATCGCCTCGCCCTCGGTCTGCTCCACCGCGCCGCCGGCGTGGAGCAGGTCGGCGAGCTCGAGCCGGTGCCGCGGCTCGTCCGGCGCGTCGCTGCAGACCTCGCGCAGCAGCGCCACCGCCCGCGCGTGGTCACCCGCCGCCAGCGCCCGGCCCGCGCGCTCGCGCCGCGACGCGATCGCATGCGGACACGGCCGCGCGAACACGCTGCCGGCCCGGAACCGCTCGCGCTGCGCCTCGCTCGTCCCCGGCGGCAGCACGATCGTCCCGATCATCTGCTGCCACGCCGCCTCCAGCGCCGCCAGCTTCACCCCGTACGCCGCCTCGAAGTCCCCGCCGCTGCGGTACAGCGCGCGCAGCCGGTCCGCCCCGTGGCGGTCGAGCAGGAACCGGAGGAACGACCCCGCCGTCGTGTAGCCGCGCGCCGACGACACCGAGAAGAACTGCAGCGACAGCAGCTGCCCGATCGACGGCTCGACCCCGAGGTCCATCATCGCGCGCACCGACTCGTGCGGCGTCGGCTGCTCGTAGCTCCCCGGCCAGTCGATCGCGACCGCCAGCCCCTCGATCAACCCCGGATTCACGAACACCCCGTGGCGCGCCGCGATCCCGAACACCGGATCGCCGAACGCGCTCGCCACCGCGTGCGCGATCTCGTGGCGCAGCGACCCATGCGGGAACGCCCGGTGCTCCAGGTAGATCTCGTGCCGCCACGGCTTGGCCATCTCGACCCCGCGCGCGCCGAACAGCTGCGCCTTCTGCTCGCCGTCCGCGAACAGGAACGAGCGCAGCTTGCCGGCCGGCGCGACCCCGAGCTGCGCCACCACCTCGTGGTAACGGAACTCGTGGTCCTCGGCGATCACCGCGATGTCCGCGTCGATGTCCCGGGTGTGCGCATAGTGGATGATGAAGTGCTCGGTCTCGATCCGACCGTCGAGCACCGCCTCGAGGTCCCCGGCGTCCGGGGCGTACCCCAGCGCCCCGGCGAAGCCGTGCAGCACCCCCGCCGCCGCCACGGCGCCGAGCGCGACCCCCAGCGCTCCGCGCCGCCGCCCCGCCGGCCGTGCGCGCCGCCACGTCGCCCGGTGGCGCGGCACGTCGAGGCAGAGTGCCACGACCGCCACCAGCGCCAGCCCCCAGCCGGCGTCCTCCAGCCGCGACCACAGCAGCGGCCACGAAAGCCGGATGTTCTCGTCGTACAGGTTCCCCGGGAAGTAGCCGAGGATCGCGTTGTAGCTGAACACCGGAGGCTCGCGATAGAACCGCCACAGCGCCGCGGCCGCCACCGCCAGCGCCGCCAGCTGCGCGACCGCCGCGCCGACGAACCGCCGCGGCCCGCACACCACCCCGAGCGCGTGCCCCACCGCGCCCGCCAGCGCCGCCGTCACCACCGGCATCGCCAGGTACGCCTCGATCCCGAACCCCCAGTCGCAGGTCGGCGTCCAGATCCCGCGCACCGCCGCGGTCGCCCCCGGCACCACCGCCACCGCCACCGCCATCCCCGCCGCCGCCGCCGTCGACCGGGCCATCCGGCCGGCGCAGCTCTCCCCGTCGCCGGCCTCCGGCCGCTGTCGCTGCCGCTCGCGGGCCAGCGCGCTCCCCAGGTCCAGCCCCATCACCGCGGCGAACAGCGCCACCGCCGTCGCCAGCTCGAACCCCAGCACGCCGAACAGCGGCACCCAGCCGAGCCCGACCCCCAGCACCACCGCCAGCGCCCCCCACACGCGCAATCGCCGGCGCCGGCCCGTCGTCCGGATCCGCCGGATCGCGGTGCGCAAGCCAACGATCATCGGGCGTTCCTGCTATGGTTGGGCGTGGCCGAGGACCCCGATCGCGAACGCCGCATCGACGTTCGCAGTCCGATCGAGCTCAAGGTCGAATACAAGCGGCTCAACACATTCTTCGCCGATTACACCAAGAACATCTCGCGGGGCGGCACCTTCATCAAGACAACCAGACCGCTCCCGGTGGGCACCGAATTCCTGTTCAAGCTGTTCGTGCCCGGTCGCGAAGCCCCGCTCACCATTCACGGCGAGGTCCAGCGCATCATCGACGAGGGCGGCGCCGAGGAAGCCGGCATGGCCATCAAGTTCGTGTACCGCGAGGGCGATCCGCAGGCCGAGATCGCCCGGATCGTCGAAGGGTTGATGACGGAGAGCCTCGGTCCAAGGCTCTACGCCAAGCTCATGGATCAGGCCAGCAGACGGCGGGCCTGATGTCCTCCTCGCGCTTCCTCCGCTACCTCGCGCCGAACCTCATCACGCTGTCGTCGATGATCTTCGGCCTGGTGTCGCTGTGGTCGTCCTCCAACGGCAACTTCCCCCTCGCCGCCTGGCTGATCGTCTACGCCGTCCTCACCGATCGCCTCGACGGCCTGGTCGCCCGCGCCGTCAAGGGCACCAGCGAGCTCGGCATGCAGCTCGACTCGTTCGCCGACTCGCTCAACTTCGGCATCGCCCCGGCGTTCCTCGTCCTGACCTATCTCTCCGGCCGGCCCGACCTGCCGTACCACGACCGCGGCGCCGCCCACACCCTGCTGTTCATCGTCTGCGGCGGCTACATGCTGTGCGCCGTGTTCCGCCTCGCGCGCTACAACGTCCTCAGCGACGACCAGGTTCCCACCAAGATCTTCTTCGGCTTCCCGACCACCCTGTCCGGCGGCATGCTCGCGATCTGGATCCTGCTGTTCCTCAAGTACGATCCCCACACCTCGCCGAGCTTCGGCGGCGCCAAGCTGTTCGGCGAAGCGTTCCAGACCCCCGCCTCGGTCTGGACCTACTTCCCGATCGCCGTCGCCGTGTTCGGCTACCTCATGGCCTCGCGCCTGCCGATGCCCAAGATCGGCAAGACCAAGAACCGGCTGCTCGGCGTCGTCCTGCTGGTGCTCATGACCATCGGCTACGCCTGCGGCTTCCTCATGCGCTACCCCGAGGTCCTGTTCTGGATGCCCACCCTCTGGTGCATCATCTTCCTGGTCTGGGGCCAGGCCTCGGCGTCGGCGCGCGCCATGTACCCGCCGCCGCTGTTCCCGCGCACCCCCGCGCAGCCGCTGATCCGCCCGCAGGAAGACCTGGGCGAGATCGTCGTCACCGACGAGGGCTCCAGCGCCAGCCCCGACGCGCTGCCCAAGCCCTGATCGGCTTGACGCGCCGGGCCGGCCGCGCTACCAGGATCCGGCCCGGGGGATTAGCTCAGTGGGAGAGCATCGGCTTTGCAAGCCGAGGGCCAGGGGTTCGATCCCCCTATCCTCCACGTAGTTAGACGATCGAAATGGGGCGAATTGGTACTCTAGTCGCCGTTTAGTCGCCTTGAGGCACCAGGAAGTCATGGCCAGTATTGTTCATGACTCGATGCGTCATATTGGCGAACGAGCCGGTCTTCAGGGCCGCCTGCCGCTCCACGAGCACTGCCTGTTGTTCAAGCATGGCCTCGCGCACCGGCCAGCTCGCCGAAGCCACTCGACACCGGTGCCCGCGATCGTCCGTCCTCCCTGCCGACAGCCGGGCGCCGGCCCAGGCGCTGCGTGAGCGCGAGTTCCTTCTTGTCCACGAGTCGCTCACGTCGCCCGTGCTCTGCCGTGAAGTCGACTTAGGCCCCCGCCTGCGCCGGCGGTGCAGATGGGGCTACGAAGGGCCCACGGCGACCGAGTCACCAACAGGTACCGGTCGCGTGCACAGGAAGGCGGCAAGGAATGCGGCGGCCGAGGCACAGGCAAAGCCGATCCATGCCTCCGAGCGCTGCAAGCCGACGAGGTCGCTGATCCCGCGAATCGGCAGCATCGGACAGCGCTCGCGGAGTGCGCGGTACACTCCGCCCGACTCCATCTCGACGGCCAGGAGATTGCGCGCCGTCGTGATCCACGGGAACAGCACCGCCGGATCCTTGACCAGCCGGTCGCTCGACGCGATGGGCCCGGCGAGGTAACTCGGCGCACGGGCCGTGGCCGTCGCGCCATGATGCTGCTCTAGCCTTCTGCGCAGCTTGTCCTGCCACTCTGTCGGGCCGTAGAGTTGCCCTTCGGCCCAGGTCACGGCAGGCCGAGCCGGAAGGCTTGCCGACCAGTTGCGGAGTTCATCGCGGCCATCCAAGTTGGCAACCGAGGCCGCGAGGCCCCGATCGATCGGCCCGCCCGTGGCCGCGTATGAGACCCTGTCCTGGGCGTCTCGCGCTTCGATCGTAAGATCGTGGATCCGCGTCCCTACGACGACGTCGCCGAGCGTGACATCAGATGGAAGTCCGCCGGCGATCCCGACGACAAGGACCAGCTTGGGCGCAAGATCTTGCAGCAGATCGCGGGCGGCCTCTTGCGCCTCGCCATTGCCTTGCTCGATCTGCCGCAGCACAGCGACGGTGTAGCGCTCGCCGAGGCCTGCATCCGCGATACGTAGCGTATACTCACGGCTGCCGCTATTGTACACGCCAGTTCCCGCCTTGTCCGGGAACACGTCGAGAACCGCGCGAAACTCGTCAGGACGGATCGTCAGGATGCCGATGTCGACGCGTGGACGCGCGGGCGATGCACTGACACGTGCGGGCACGCTCGTTGCGTGGCCGGGTGGCGAACTATCACCGGTGTCGAATGTCTCGCGCGTGGCGGGGGCGGTTGGCGCCGAGGCGCGTGCCTGGCGTCAATTAGATTCTTGCGTCAACGACAATTACATCTCGCCATCGGGCCTCCATTGGTTGAATGCGGTTCTTGTTCTTCTTGGTGGTTGTTGTGGGATCCCCCTTGGGTGGCTGAGAGGTGGTGCTCTGGGTGGTCGGGCCAGGGGCCGTCGGTGCTGCGCCCGGGATCGGGGTGGTGGGCTTGGTGGACGTGGTGGTGAGGGTCGTGGTCGTCCTGGTCGTGTCGTCTCCTGGGATGGTAGGTCGGGCCAGGGGCCGTCGGTGCTGCGCCCGGGATGGGGGTGGAAGGTCGTTGGGAGGTCGGCTGGATGGGCTGCGTGGTGGGTCGGTGTGCTGCTCCTTCCGTGGTGGTCGTCCTGGGCGTGGTCGTTGAGATGGCCGAGCCAGGTGCCATCGGTGCTGCGCTCGGGAGGGGGTGGATCGGTGGGGTGGTCGGCGTCATGAGGTTGGTCAGGGCGTCACAGCCGTCGAGAGCCGCGCGCCCGTGCGCGCCGCGAAGATCGCTTCTGGCGGTGAGCAGGCGCTGGACGAGCGCGTGCGCCGTCACGACCGCCAAGCTCTTGGTTGTCTCGTTGGGTCTGCAGGTATTTCGTGAGCGCTGCCATGAGCCTGTCACCTTGTGCGAGCGCCGTGCTCGCCTCGTCGGCCGCTTGCTCGACGAGGATCTGCATCCGCACAAAGGCGCGTCGCGCTGCGGCGTCCCCGGGATAGCGCAGCTCATCCGCCGAATAGCAGGCGACCTGTGCGATGGTGTCCACGCGCAAGAGCGCATCACGGAGGCTCTCGATCGCATCCGCAGGGCGGAAGTCGCCTGGCGGAGCAGGGCTCGCAGTCGTGTCGTGGAGCTGGCGATGATCAGACATCGTCGCTCCCAGGCTCGTTCGTGGTCTTCGCGGGTGCCGAGCCAGGCCCCGTCGGTGTTGCGTTCGGGGTGGGCGGGCTGGTTGGTTCGGCGGTGCGCTCGGCCTGCGCGTGCTCGACCCGGATGCTCTTGCCGGTCATGTCGAGGACGATCGCGTGGTGAACGAGCCGGTCGATCGCGGCGGCGGTGGTCATCGGGTCCTTGAAGATCCGGTCCCACTCGCTGAACACGAGGTTGCTGGTGATCATCACGCTACGGCGCTCGTAGCGCTCGGCGAGGAAGGTGAACAGCACCTCCATCTCGTCGCGGCTCTGCTGGACGTACCCGATGTCGTCGCAAATCACGGCGTCGAAGCCGTCAAGCACCGCGAGCTCGTCCTCGAGACGCAGATCGCGCTTGGCGACGAGCAGGCGCTGGACGAGCGCGTAGGTCGCGATGAACAGCACGCGATACCCGCGCTGGATCAGCTCGTAGCCGATGGCGCAGATCAGGTGAGTTTTGCCGCGGCCCGGTAGGCCGAACGCGAGCAGATTGTCGCCGCGCGCGAGGAACGTGCCCTCGCACAGCGTCGGCAGCAGCTTGGCGACCTTCGCCGGCAGGCGGGATCGGGTGAGCGTCGCGAGCGTCTTGTCGGGCGGCAACTCCGACTGCCGGAGGTTGCGCTCGATGCGGCGCCGGCGGCGCTCGTGGACCTCGAGCTCGACCAGGTGATGCAGGTAGCGCACGAAGCTCCAGCCCTCGCGCTCGGCGACCTGCGCGACCTCCTCGGCGTGACGCGCGATCGTGGGCAGCTTGAGCGCGCGGAGCAGGATCACCAGCGCGGCCAGTGGCGAGGTATCGGCGGTCATGCGGCCACCTCCTGCACTAGCAGCGTGTCGTACTCGGCGAGGTCGACCGTGGCCGGCGCGAGCGCAGGCACCTCGATCTTCGACGACGCCGTCAGCTGCTTGACTGCCTCGTCCGTGATCGGCGTGCTGGCGTCGAGTAGCAGCGACAGGGCGGCCGCGACCTCCGCCTCCATCGTGGTCGCGGCCCGATGGAGGATCCGCAGGTACTCGAGGTCGCCGCGGGTCCCAGCCTGCACCTCCTGGATCGCGTCGTACGCTTTACGGAACACCAGCTGCGGGAACATCTCCTCGCGGTAGACGTAGCGCGCGAACCCGCCCGGCTTCCGGATCAGCGACCCGATCACGTGGCGGTAGTCGATGCGGTGGCGATTGCGGCCGAGCAGCCGCTCGCACGCGAGCTGGAGCTCGTCGGCGTAGCGCACCTCGAGCTTGTCCTCGAAGATCCGCACGCGGACCCACTCGCCGATCAACCGCGACGGCACCGAGTACGCGCAGTGCTTGACACGTACCGTGCTCCACTCGCTGACGCGCACGTCCTCCTCGACGTACTCTGGCAGCTTGGCGACGCACAGCTCGCGCATCGCCGCTAGGTCCTCGGCGACGCGGCGTCCGCGGTGCGCGTTGGCCTTGCGCAAGACGCCGTCGATGAAGTCCTGCCACACCTCGGTACTCTCGAAGTCGCGGCTGCCACGCACGAGCAGTGCTTGCTCGAGCCGGCGCTTGAGCGCGCCGTTGCTCGCCTCGACGTCGCCGTTTTGCTCCTTCGCGCCGACCGCGGTCGTCCGCGGCTTCATCCCGAAGTGGCGCATCAGCGCCAGGTACTCGGCGTTGAACGGCCGCTGGCCGCCCTCGACGTACGCCACCTGGTCGGCGGGGATCTTGTGCGTCGCCGCCGTCGAGCAGTCGGTCTGGTGGTACCGCGGTACGCGGCCGAGCTGGAACAGCGCGCGCTGCACGCCGCGGCGCAGCGCCGCCATCGACTCCGACAGGCAGATCGTCGCCCACTGCCAATTCGAGTACGGCAGCACGAGGACGCACAGCAGGTGCACGAACACCTGGCCGGCGATCGTGACCGCGAGCTCGGTCGCGTGCGTGAAGTCGGTCTGCGCCGCTTCCCCGGGGCGATGCTGCTGGGCCAGCACGACCTCCTGATCGGGCCCATGCGCCGCCCGCCATCGCTTCACGCGCCGTTGCAGCGTGCGCAGCTGCCCCTCCTCGTATCGGCCGGGGTGCGCTTGCTCCAGCAGCTCGAACAGCGTCTTGGCCTCCAGCTCCGGCGTGTCCCGGAGCCGGGCCTCGATCTCGGGCCAGTGCTCTTCAAACGGATCCGGTCGCGTCCGCCAGTCGCGCACGACCGTCATCTCCGACGGCAGCGTGCCGGCGGCGACGTACTTGCGCGCGGTCTCGCGATGCATGTCCGCCTTCATGGCGGCATCGCCGATCCGTCCGTGTTTGCTCAGATCTTCCATCAGCTTCCTCACTTGAGCGTCGCTCACTGGTCGCACGGGACATGTCCTCCCCCTCGGGGACACCACGGCCCTCTGACCAGCCAGCTAACCGCCCGAAATATGGCGGCGTGTAGCTGTCGTCGATGGCGAGATCTAATTGTCGCTCAGCAGGCGCGGCTTGCCACATTAGCATCGTCGTCGCCTGCCAGCAGAAGTCGACTGGCATCAACACCCACGCGTACCTCTAGTCGTGCCGTGTCGACGCCACGAAGACCCATCAAGGCGATCGCCGCACGACCCTGCTGGTAGGCATCGGATATCGATGCCCCATCGCCCAGCCCGCCGTAAAAGCCAGTCGCAAAGTGCCTGACGGCGGCATCATCAGCTGCACCAGTCATCCCAACGACACAGGGAACTTGGGAGAGCAGCGCCGCAGCCTGTACGTCGCTGTAGCAGGCATTGAGCACGACGAGTTGCACTGAGGCACCAGCTGCGCCGAATGCGTGCGCAAGCGCCTCAGCAGATACCCATTGTGCCTCGCCGTTCGCGTTCTGAAAGTACACCCCGTGGCGTCGTTCCCCGGCAGAGGCCCCGGTCGGTGTCTCATCCGCACTATGCCCGCTGCCGTGGCCGCTGAAGTGGACCACCGCCGGCTTGAGCGTGCGCAGTGCGCGGAGCAGATCGAGCGGCTCGGCTGCCCAGCGGGTTACGAAGTCGAAGTAGTCGCGACGTCCGGTGCTTGCGAGCTCTTGCTGGATCGCTCGCGCCTCACGATCGAGGGCACGCTGATCGATTCCGATCGGGTTTGCGGCCAGAAACAGGATGGTGTGCTTCTGCATCGGCAGTCTCGGTTCTATGGTCGAATGTCCGTGAGCAGCAGGCATGGGAATGACCCGCAGGCCTGCCTTCGCGAGGTGCTCTGGCGCCGCCAGGCCGTGCGTCTGATAGGCGTTGAGCAGCTTGGCGGCGACGTCGTTAGCGGCTACGGTAAGATCGTCTGCGCGTCTTCTCTCGGCGAGAGAGAGTAGCCAGTCGCGCCAATCCGGCCAACGCGAATCGTTGGCGAGCTGCATCAGCCCGTCGACGGTTTCTTGTCCCGGAATGGTGGCGAGTCGCTGGATCAACATCCCCCTAAGCCGCTCGGCCTCATCACGAGACCCTGGAGTGTATCCCCCGACGTGATGAGCGTCGTCAGATGGATGAACATATGCTAAGACGATCGCAAGAAACGAGGTGAGCGCGCGGGCATTGTCCGGGAGCTCAAATCCAGCTTGCTGGTCTATGTCAAGCCACGACAGGATCTGCTCGCACACCGTCAGTACTCGATCTCAAGCACGATCGCCATCCGTGGCGACTTGTGTCGCCAAGGTTGCCACTGCTGCATCCGGATCCATGGTGAACCAGATCGCCCACCACAACGCGAAACGAGCCAGGTCTGACGCATCAGCAACACACCTGTCTGGCGCTAGCCGCAAGAGCACCGCGTGCGAGGTTGGCAGTGAGAGCAGCGTCTCCAGCACTTGTTCCAGGACGCGAGTGTCCGCAGGGTCGCCCGCTTCGATGACCTCTTCCAGGATCGGAGCGCAGGCCTCCTGGACCGATTGTGGGGCATGTACCAAGAGGCCCAGCACGTCGTGCTGGGCGGGCGCCGAGTAGTCTGCCCGGATGCAGGCCCCAAACACCGCTTGAACGCATGGACCTTGATGACGGACGAGAGACTCAATCCACGTCGGAAAGCTGTTCATTGCATGCGTCGCGAGCCGCGCGGCTTGCGTGGCGGCCTCCGTCGAAACTGAAGAGAAATCCAGCCCCTGCCTCACATCGACCGAAATCCCCGCCAGCCCAATCATGGCTGTATCGCTGATGACGTTTCGCTCCTTCTCGTGAGGCAGCGGGCATCTTACGGTTCGCCAGCTGCGCCGCCAGCCCTCCTCGGCGGCCTGGGCGACCTCAGCGTCTAGCTGCTCGGTCAGTTCGCGGCTGATGACCTCGATCTTCCCTTCATCCCACGACGGCACGCTGTTCCAGAGCCAGATCAAGGCACCTTGCAACTCGCCGCTCCGAATCTCCTCAAGACGTTCCCGGAGCCAGGCGAGGTTTGCCTCACGTGTTCGATGCCGCCTGTTCTCCATCACCTGCTGCTCGCGTGCCCAGCGAGGTCCTTCGGGATGTACGTACTCGTGCTTTGTCGCTCTCCGTTCGAAGTGCGTTCTCAACGCGGGATCGTTCCCAGACAGACGCTCCGAGCGCGCTCGCACATCTTCAAGCCGCTCATCGGGAACCGGGATCGACATGAATGTATCGAAGGCCAGTAGCCGCTCAGCGATGTGCCCTCGCGAGATAGCATCGCGCTCCAACCAGTCGAGATCCGCGACTGATAGCTTCCAGAGCGGCGTACGACCCAGCGAGATCGCGTGGTATGTCGCGCGTCTCCGGCGACGATCTGGAGCAGGTTCCGCGGCCCGTTCCCAGAATAGGAACCTGCGCAGCTCGGGTCGCGCCCCGAGCAGCGCCCTGAGTTCGTCAGACACTCGGAATAGATCGCGCCTGGTCTCGAAGGTCAGCCCACGTGCTACCTCGTCGAGAAACTTGAGCGAGCGCCTGCCGACCTCATCATCGCAGATGGTCAGGTGCGCCACCACCAAGTGACCGAACGGCGCGAGCAGCCAGCGGTGAGCCTGGCCGGCTGCTGGGTCCTGGACGATCTCGAAGATACCCGACAACAGCCACGCTCGATCCGCGACCGGTGTCTTCTCGTAGACGCGGCCACCGAGGACGCGCTCAAGCGAGGTTGTCTTGTCGGGCGGCGGATTCGCGGAGCGCTGCAGCAGCTCTAGGCTAGGAGCCGCGTGGTATCCAGGGGCGCCGGGAACAGGAACTCGACGGCGGCGCCGCCGATCTCCGGATCGATGTCTTGCTCGCCCAGCAGCGCATGGACTGTCGTCTCCTTGTCGGCCGGACTGCCGATCGCGGCGGCTGCCTCGATGGCATCCGCCCGGACGAGCGGAAGCCGGGCGCGATCCACGGCGATGCCGGTGACGACGCTGGCGCATCCGTCCAGGCGACCCTCGATTATGATCTGCAGCAGCGTATCCATTAGCTCCGCCGGCTGGGCCGGCATGAGCAGGAGCTCGTTGATCGTCTGCGCGAGGTTGGAGGTAGCGAGCCTCCTCAAGGCGACGCGATCGAAGCTGGTGAACAGCCGCCTTCTGCCCTTGTACTGCCCGGCGAGCTTGTGCAAGACCTCGCGCCTCGTTTCGTCAGGCAGCGAGCTGGGGTCACCACCCTCCAGCAAGGCGAGCGGTGCGACCGCCATGACCCGGTCGCGGATGAACAAGCTTTCGGCTGCTAGCCATGCAGCAGTTTGGACGAGCTCCGGAGGTAGCGCTGGCCCGCTTGGCGTTTGCTGGAATAGCAGGCGTTCGACCTCCGAATCATGCAGACCTCCCTGTATCAAGCTCCAGAGCCACCGAGCAGACAGGTACTCGGAGACGCTGCGGTGGTGGATCCGCACCCGACCATAGGTTGCCTCATCGAACAACGGCAGCGTCAAGAGCTCGGCGATCTCACCCGTGGTTAGGTCTGGAAGGACCGCCTGGGGATCGAGGCTCGTTGTGGCACGCTCGGGGTCGAGCTCGCCATCCGGTATCACGAACGAGGCCTTGCTTGTCACCACCGGCCTCGCAGGGGACCACTTCCACCGGGATCACCGGGGACCACGGACCCACCCTACAGGCCGCTCGCCGGGGAGCCGCGGGCGCGGTCAAGGGGCGCCGGAGGCGCCGA
>JBGQCL010000034.1:0-46848 GCA_041495365.1 Kofleriaceae bacterium
CGAGCAGCGCGCCTTCGAGGACGCCGTCATCGCCGACGGGACCAACACCGGCTACATGATCCGCGCCTTCGACTCCTACTGGGACGTCGAGGCCACGCGCCAGGCCGGCGCGCGCTGGAACGCCGCGGTCATCCAGGCGATGCATCGCCAGCTCGGGTTGCTCCCGGACGGCGATGTCCGCGCGCAGGACGTCAACGGCCGGGTCTGGCAGACCATCGTGCTCAGCGTCGACCCCGCGCTGATCGATCGCGCCGCGTTCGGCGGCGGCGAGTTCACCGTCGGCGCCCACGCGAGCACGGGCTTCCAGCAGCAGATGGGCTACGGCACCAAGCTCACCGCCGACGCCGGCGCCGGCGCGGTCACGCTGCAGGTCACCGAGGGCAACCGGCTCGCCGTCGGCGACACCATCGCGCTCGGCAGCGGCACGCAGACCCTGTCGGTCGACCCCAGCTACGACCGCTGCACCGTCACCGCGATCGCCGGTAACACCGTCACGATCGGCGCCGGCCTGGCCAACGCGCATCACCGCGATGACATCGTGACCAAGATCGACGCCCGCGGCGGCAGCGTCAAGCTGACGACGGCGGCCGCCGCCCACGCGGCCACCATCCACGTCACCGACGGCACCCACTTCTCGGTCAACGACGGCTTCGCGATCGGCACCGGCGCGAGCGCCTCGACCAGCGATCCCGCTCACGATCACGGCACCGTCACCGCGATCGCCGGCAACGTGCTCACCATCTCACCGGTCCTGAACCATGCGCACCACGCCGATGACGTGGTCACGCGCACCGTCGCCTTCGGCAACAACAGCGCGCTCACCGCCGCGGTCGCGGTCGGCGCCACGACGCTCACGGTCGGCGCAGGCACGAGCTTCGCGGTCAACGACTCGGTCGCGCTCGGCGCCAGCGCCAACCCCAACCTCGGCGACGCCAGCTTCGACTTCGGCCGCATCACCGCCATCGCCGGCAACACGCTCACCGTGCACCGCGCCATGAGCCACGCCCACGCCGCCGGCGACATCGTCCGCCACATGGACCCGCGTGGCAGCGGCGCGCGCGACGTCAACTGGCTCGCGGCCACCGTGCGCCACGAGATCGCCCACGCGGTCGACGCCTCGATCCCGGCCACCGTCACCGGCTTCACGGTCGGCATCGGCGGCTGGTGGACCGGCGCCGAGCCGTCGACCGAGGCCGACTTCGACACCTGGGTGGCCGCCATGGGCGCCGCCGCCTGGACCGGCGCCACCAGCGGCGCGCCCGGCCACGCGACGCCGATCACCGACGCCGACAAGGCGAGGGTCCGCACCGCCATCACGCGTGCCGTCGCCCACGGCTCGGGCTCGCTGTTCGCCCAGGGCTTGCCCGCGGCACACCCGATCATGCGCAATCGCGCCAACAACGTGCCGGTCATCATCGCCGCCGAGGCCTGCCTGTCGCGCGGCGACAGCTTCTATCTCAGCCCCGAGTCCCTCTACACCGCCGGCGGCAAGGTCTTCTCGGTCAGCAACTGGTACAAGAAGTTCATGTACCACAACGAGTCGATCCGCACCGCGCGGCTGTCGGACTACTCGCTGTACGCGCCGGCCGAGTTCTTCGCCGAGACCTACACGGTGTTCTACGAGGAGGCCGGCCGTCCCGGCGTCACCGAGGCTGACCACGGCCGGCTGATCTCCAGTGCCAACCAGCGCGACTGGATGCGCACCCATATCCACGACCGCCACCTGGCGCCGGCGGGCGCAGCCGCGGGCGGCGGTGGCGGCGGACCGGGCCCCGAAGGCGCGGGCGCGTCCGGCGCTGCCCCCGGCGGCGTGGAACCCGGCGGCGGCGGCACCGGCCGGAAGGCGCACCGATCGGGACCCTAGCCATGCGAACCGCCATCGCCATCGTCACGATCATCGTCACAGTCGCCGCCCTGGCCCGCACGTCGACGGCGTGCCCAGGTTGCAGCGCACAGAGGAGCGACCCCATGCCCGGCTTCGACAAGGCGCATGCGCGCTTCCGCGACCACGCGGCGCACGCGCTCAAGCTCTCGCCCGACCGCATCCTGGTGAGCCCGATCGAGGAGGACGCCAGCGTGCAGCTCGACCAGCGCGTCGGCGCCGCCTGGGCGTTCTACGGCTCGTCCAAGGACCACCCCGACCGCCAGGTCCGCGGCTGGGCGATCGCCGACGGCACCGTCATCACGCCCGAGCAGAACCTCGGCCTGCTGCTGGCCGAGGCAGGCGTGTGGAGCGGCAAGCCGAAACTCGACGCCGACGCGCTCGCCGAGCGGCTGGCCTGGGCCATGGGCATGAACCACCGCGTGGTCGGCCCGCGCAGCCTGCATGTCGAGCCGAACGGCAAAGGGACGCTGAGCTTCCAGGTCGCCTATCGACCGCCCGGGCCCGGTGGCGCCGGTGGCGGACGCGACCGCACCTCCCAGTGCACCATCACGCTCACCGCCGATCACCACGCGCGGCTCGTCACCACCGCCATCGCAGCGCCGGCCGCGCCATCGATCGAATAGCGCGTTCTGCCCGCACCACGTGGGCATCCTCACGCTCGTGGACGTTCCCGCCCCAGCCCAAGCTGAAGGTCTGCAACTTCGAGGTGATCGCGCCGTAGCGGTTCGCGGATCGGCCGCCGTGCGGTCACGCATCCCCCGCAGTGCGATAGCATCCCGCCTGGGTGTCCACGATCCGCAGGCTGGCCGACGGGCTGTACGAGGAGGTTGTCACCGGCGGGCTTGCCCGGGCTCTCGCGCTCGTTGCCAACGAGCGCGACATCGACGCGCCCGAGCTCGGCGCCGATGCCCACGTGCTCCTGTCCCGCCTCTTGCGAGGCCAGATCGAGCGCGCATTCGCGGACGTCGGAGGCACCGGCGACGACCGGCTCGAGCGCCAGCTCCGGCTCGCGGAGAAGCTCATCGAGGTGCTCGAGGCGCACCAGCTGATCGACGGCGACCAGCGGGTCGCACGCCCGGCCCGCGAGCTGCGCGGCGTGTTCCCCGATCCCGCGGTGCGCCCGCGCCGGCCGGAGACCCCGCTCGGCACCACCACGCTGCTCACCCTGGGGCGTGGCGAGCCGCGAATCGGCCACGAGCTCGCGTGCGAGATCGATAGCGCCGATCGCGTCGATGCCCTCGTCAGCTTCGTCACCAAGGGTGGCGTGCGTGTCCTCCGCGACGCGATCGATCGCCTCGTCCTGCGGCACCCGCGCGGCGGGCCGCCGGTATTTCGGTTGATCACCACGACGTACACCGGCGCCACCGAGGCGGTTGCAATCGAGGAGCTCGCGCGGCTTCCGGGCGTCGAGATCCGGATCTCCTATGATGGCCGGCGCACGCGTCTCCATGCCAAGGCGTGGCTGTTCCATCGCGAGTCCGGGCTGAAGACGGCATACGTCGGCTCCGCGAACCTGTCGTCGCCGGCGCTCACCTCCGGCCTCGAATGGATGGTCAAGCTCACGAGCTCCGACCTGCCCCATGTCATCACCAAGTTCTCGGGCGCGTTCGACACGCTGTGGGCGGATCGCGAGTTCCAGCGCTTCGACCCCGAGAGCGCAGCAGACCGCGAGCGCCTTCGCGGTGCGCTGGGCGCGGCGCGCGGCGGAGATGAAGCCGCGCAACTGACATTCTTCACGATCCGGCCGTACGAGTTCCAGGAGGAGATCCTCGACCGTCTGCGCGCCGAGCGCGAGATCCACGGCCGCCACCGCAACCTCGTCGTGGCCGCGACCGGCACGGGCAAGACCGTGATCGCGGCGTTCGACTACGTGCGACGCACGGGTGCGTCGGGTCTCCGGCCGCGCCTGCTGTTCCTCGCGCATCGCCGCGAGCTTCTGCTCCAGGCGCGCGACACCTTCCGCCACGTGCTCCGCGACGCGAGCTTCGGCGCGCTGCTCACCGGCGACGACGAGCCGAGCCAGCTCGATCACCTGTTCGCGACCATCGCGAGCCTGCGCTCGCGCGGCCTCATCGATCGCCTCGGATCCAGCTACTGGGACCACGTCGTCGTCGACGAATGCCACCACGTCCCCGCGGCCTCGTATCGCGACGTCGTTCCTCGCCTGACCCCGCAGGTGCTCGTCGGACTCACCGCAACCCCCGAGCGCAGCGACGGCCAGTCGCTGCTCGGCGACTTCGAGGGCCACGTGGCGGCCGAGGTCCGGCTGTGGCATGCCCTCGAGCGTCAGCTCCTCGTCCCGTTCGAGTACTACGGCATCCACGACGGGATCGATGAGCACCGCATGGCTGCGCTGCGATGGACGCGGGGCAAGGGCTACGACGAAGCAGCGCTCGATGGGCTCTACACCGGCGATGACGCGCGCGCCGACCTCGTCCTGGCACAGCTCCGCCGCCGGATCGGTACGCTTCGGGATGTACGCGCGCTCGGCTTCTGCATCGGGATCGGCCACGCCGAATTCATGGCGGCGCATTTCACGAGGCATGGCGTGCCCGCGATCGCGCTCCACGGCCAGTCCGCTCCCGAGCTGCGAGACCGCGGACGCCGGATGCTCGAGCGCGGCGAGATCCAGGTGATCTTCACGTGCGACCTGTACAACGAGGGCATCGACCTTCCGTTCGTCGACACCCTGCTCCTGCTGCGCCCGACCCAGAGTGCGATCTTGTTCTTGCAGCAGCTCGGACGCGGCCTCCGCCTCCACACCGACAAGGCCTGCTGCCTGGTCCTCGACTTCATCGGCCAGCATCGCCAGGAGTTCCGGTTCGACGCGGTGCTCGGAGCGCTCACCGGATTGCCGCGCGGTCGCCTCATCGAGGCGGTCGAGCACGGCTTCCCGTTCCTGCCGAGTGGCTGCTCGATGGCACTCGACCAGGTCGCGCAAGCCACGGTCCTGCGCTCGCTGCGCACGGCAGTCGAGGCGCGCTGGGCCATGCTCGTCGCCGAGGCCCAGGCCGTTGCGCGAGCCGCCGAGGCCACACCGGTCACCCTCGCCACGTTCCTGCAGGACAGCGGCCGCGAGCTCGACGACATCTACCGCCATGGCAGCTGGACCCGGCTCGTGCGCGACGCTCGCCTGCGCGAGATCGCAGTCGACGACGAGACCCTCGAAACCTGCCAGCGCCTCCGCCGCTTGCTGCACATCGACGACCCGGATCGGCTCCAGCGGATCAGGTCACTGCTCGATGGGCGTGACCCGATCTCTGCGACCGAATGCCGCGAGGCCCTCATGCTCGGCTACCAGATCGAGCATGAGCCGCGCCGCTTCATGGCGGCCGAAGCGGTGGGCAGCTGGCTTCGTGATCGCCCGGCCCCACGCGACGAGCTACGCGAGCTCGTCGGCGTGCTCGGTGAGCGGGTCAGCGCTCCCGCATCGATCATGCCGGCCCCGGACTGGCCTCTCGTGCTGCACCGCCACTACATGCGCCGGGAGATCCTCACAGCATGCGGCCACTGGACCAAGGCCAGCAAGACCCCGCATCAACAAGGCATCTTGCCAATGAAGGAGCAGCGCCGTGAGCTCCTGTTTGTCACGCTCGACAAGTCTGGCCGCGGATTCTCTCCGACGACTCGATATCGCGACTTCGCGATCAGCCGCGAGGAGTTCCACTGGGAGACACAGAACAGCGTGAGCGCCGAGAGCGATACCGCGCGTCGCTACGCCGATCATGCTGCGCGCGGCTGGTCGATCCACCTGTTCGTGCAGTCTGCGAAGGGCGAGCCGTTCGCGTACCTCGGCCCGGTGAACCACGCGCGGTCCGAAGGCAGCCGCCCCGTGGCGATCGTGTGGCGCCTGGATCATCCGCTCCCTGCCGGCTTGTTCCAGCAGTACGCCACGCTCGCCGGTGGATAGCGCGAGAGCGGCTCGACCTCCGGCGGGAAGGTTCAAGGCCGCGAGTTCTTGCACGTCGTCAGAGAGTTGTTTCGCGCTGTGATCTGTTCCTCGTGCCCGGATTTCCCCTCTTCGTATCTGTTGCGGAGCTGACGTGCAAGGTCGGAGATCTCGCGGGTCTCGTTCTCGTTGCGCACCTTGTCGAGTGCCGCTGCAAAGGAGTTCATCACGGCACGCCGGTAATCGATGCACTTGTCGAGCGTGTAGATCGCATCGTCCACGAGTTTCTTTCGCGTCTCGAGGTCCTTCTGGGCCTGTTCCACCCGCTTTTCTCCTTCGTAGATGTCCTTCTCGACCTGCTCGATGTCCTTGCCCAGCTTGTTCTTCTCGTCTTCCTTGCTTGCGCGAGACTTGCTGTCCTGGAGCTTGCTCCGCTTGTCCTTGAGCGCCTCGACGGTCTTCTTCTCTTTCTCGAGGTTGTCCTTCACCTGGCGCGTGATATTCTCGCTGCCGCAAGTGACCGGCCCCCGCGCACCATCGCACCAGTCATGCACCTGGCCTTGGTTCGACTGGCAGCTGCCCCGATAGTCACTGTACGGGATACTTTCGCATCCCTTCTTCACAACCGCTTCCTTGAAATCGGAGAGCTTGTCGGCGGAGGCGACTGACGCGCCCAGCGCCAGGGTGACCATGATTGTCATCTTTACATTGCCCATACCCGGATTCCTTTTGAGTGTCGAATTACCTGATATCGCAAGTGGCGAGCGACTGGCGGTTACGACTCACCGGGCAGATACGCGGTCCAATGACGCTCGAGTGCGGCGCGCGCACGGTCTCCGAGCGATCCACCCTCATCCGTGGCCGCAAACGCGCGCAGCACCGCAGCGATCGTAGCGCGCTGCGCCGGGGTGAGCGCGGCGACGAGCGCCTCGAACCGCTGTAGCTTGAGTCCGGTCTTCGTCCCGGGCTCAGGTTTCGTCAGCAGGAGAATCAGCGTGTCCCCAGAGGCCGACCACACGCCGTCTTCCAGCAGCCCGCGCAAGTACACGGGAAGCACAGCCACTAGCTGTCGCGTTCCAAGGAAGCCGAGCGCGTCGGCGCGCATGATGATGTACGAGCGATCGAGCTGCTCCCAGGTCTTGCCTTCGAGGTGTTTCGCGTAGGGCTCGGCATCGGGGTACGTCGTTCCCCAGCTGTCGAAGGCACCCGCGGAGGAGATCGGCTCCACCGGAAACGCGGCGCGGAGTTGCTCAAGGACGGTGGCATGTTCTGGCAACATGAATCTTTCTATCGATGACCGTTGGACACGTCCCGGAGCTGGCGGTCGTCATCACTCCCGCGAGCGTCCTCGTCGTCGGAGGCGCTGCCCAGTGGCCCCGCGATGTCGCACGCGGCTCGCGATCGCAGGCCGGGCGCTCCAAATTCAGAAACGGGACCACGCCTCCCATCATGCGTGCCTTGTACAGAACACGCGCTACGAAAGTCAAGCTGTGCCCAGTGAAATGAGCTTGAGTAAGACTGTCGGCCCGAAGGCCATGCGGTTATCCCCCTCCGCGATTCGTGGCCTGCCATGCGGCGATCGCCCAGCCCGTGTCGATCCAGCGGGTCGATCCCTCGGGCGTCCCGTCCAGGTACCGGAGCTTGTTGACGCGGGCTTCGTCGAGCAGGCCGCCGGTAGTTGCCACGTCGGCGGCGGCCTGGATCACCCAGGCCAGATCGACCAGCGAGACGGTTCGCTCGGCGAAGCCGCCCGGGCCGCCGTCGATCCGCAGACCACCGCCGCGGGCGGGCGCGACGACCCGGGCGCGCTGATCGCCACGCTGGATCCAGCGGTCGGCCTCGGGGCGCGTGAGAAGGGCCTCGGCCAGCCCCCTGGCCTTGTCGAGCGCGCCATCGGGTAAGCGGCGGGAGACCTCGCGGCCCTTGCCCCAGGCACGCCAGGTTGGGTAGTCGACTTCCGGCAGCGACCAGATGCCGCGGTCGGCGGTCTGGCGGGCGACGCCGAGGTACTGCCAGTGGGTGTCGTCGCGCCGGGCGAGCACGAAGGCGGTCTCGGCGGGCCTGGGCGCGACACCGGAGAAGCGCACGCGGTCCGGCTCGATCAGGATGTCCGGCTGGTCGATGAAGATGAACAGGTGCCCCGCGTGGCGATCCGAGCGCGGCGGTAGTGGGTCGATGCCGAAGGCGCGCGGCAGCTCGGCGTCGGTACACACGGTGCGTACCGGCGGGGCGAGATCCTCGGGGCGGACGGCACGTTCGAGGCGGGCGATCGGGACCATGGCGTCGGTGGCCTCGAACGTGGGGCCGTCGGGGTTGTCCGAGGTGAGGCGCCAGCCGCGGCCGTCGCGCTGGAGGCGCTTGATCTGGTAGCCGGCGCCGTGAGCGTCGCCCTCGACCTGGACGAGGACGACACGCCCCTCGACGGCGCTGGCGGGCAGGCTGCGCGCGAGGCGCAGGATGGCCCAGTCGCCATCGCGGAGCGGCTGCTTGCCGCCGTCCATCGAGGTGCCGGACACGCGGACGGCGAACAGGTCGGGGTCGGCGTCGTCGATGGGGAGCGAGACGAGCTCGGCGTCGGGCGGCTCGGTGTCGTGGCCGAGGTGGCCGGCGGCGGCGCGCAGGTCGGGGTAGGCGACGATCTGGCGGCGGCTGGCGAGGTCGATGACGTCGGCCTGGACGGGCTCGACCCAGAGGCCGGAGGGCGAGGCGTGAAAGCGGATCTGGAACGCGGTGCCGGGCTGGCCGGCGCGCGGGCCGAACCACCGGCGTAGCAGGTCGGGGAGCTGGTTGCGCGAGGTGCCGGCCGGGCGGGCGACGTTGCAGTACTCCTTGACGAAGCGGAACTGCCAGATCGCGCCGTCCGGCAGACGGACGTCGACCTCGCCCTCCGGGAGGCTGGCCCGATTGCGGGGCGGGAGCTTGAGGATCGGATCGCGCTGGTTGGAGATGACCTTGCACACGAAGCCGGCGTCGGTCGGGCGATCCTGGCGCCGGCGATCGCGGTACTGGGCGAGGCGGTAGTCGACGAGCTCCCGGGTGAGGCGATGCAGCGCCTCCGCCAGCGCGGGGGCGATGTCGAGATCGAGGCGAAACCGGCCGTCGTCGAGGCGGAACCAGGCGCGGCCCTCGCGGCGCGTGGTCCATGCGCTGATCGGGTTCTCCTTCCAGTAGGCGATCCACCGGGCGCGCAGGGCGTCGCCGAGGACCTGCGCGCGGAGCTCGTCGGGGACGTCGACGAACAGCTCCGGGGACCGGCGAAGCCAGGCGTGCGCGTGGATGGCGAGGTCGTCGACGGGCAAGCCGTCGAGCAGCGCGTCGTGCTCCAGGAGGACCTCCAGCGTGACCATCTTGAAACAGCGGGTCATCTGGGTGATCTCGAGCTCGCGCAGGAAGGCCGCGGCGACGTCGAGGACGGCGAGCTCGTCGGGCGCGAGGCCGGACTCGCCGCGCACGAACTCGAACCAGCTGCGGTGGCGGTCGCGCAGGCGGCTGGGGAGGTAGCCCATGCGCTGGAGCTCGCCGGCGGTGGGGCGTGCGGCGGGCGAGTCGGGGGTGCGGCGCTCGAGGCAGAGCTCGCGGTAGGCGCGCTCGACCTCGTCGACGCCGCGGACCTGGAACAAGCGAGCCAGGAGGGTCTTGGCCTCGAGCTCGAGCTCGACGGAGCAGCCGGCGGGGAGCTCCGGGGCGCCGTCGGGCTCGAGCAGGGCGCGGAGGCGCTCGGCGCCGGCGTCGCCGCCGAGGGAGAGCAGGACGCGCAGGCGCTCGAGGAACATGCGGTGGTTGCCGACGAAGTCGATGACCTGGACGGCGGTCTTGCCGGGGGACGCGCGCAGGCCGCGGCCGAGCTGCTGCAGGAACACGACGCTGGACTCGGTGGGACGTAGCATCACGACGCGATCGATCGCGGGGAGGTCGACGCCCTCGTTGAGGATGTCGACGGCGCACACGGCGGCCAGCTCGCCGCGCTCGAGGGCTGCCAGCGAGCGCTCGCGGTCGTCGGAGCCGTCGCCGGTGTGGACGGCGGCGATGGCGAGGCCGCGGTCGCGGAGCCAGTCGCGCACGTAGCGTGCGTGGGCGACGCTGCAGCAGAACACGAGGGTGCGATCGCCGGGGTGCGAGGTCCAGGCGCACCACAGGGTCTGCATGCGGGCCTCGGTCTGGGCCGCGCGCGACAGCGCCTCGGGATCGAACTGGCGGTTCCGCCACGGGATGTTCTCGTAGTCGATGTCGTCCTTGACGCCGAGGTAGTGGAACGGCACGAGTCGGCCGAGCTCGATGCCGCTGGCGATGTCGGCACGGTAGGCGACGAAGTCGTCGAACAGGCCGAGGACGTCGGCGGCGTCGGCGCGATCCGGGGTCGCGGTGAGGCCGAGCAGGAAGGCGGGATCGAGGCGATCGAGGATCCGGCGGTAGGAGTCCGCGGTGGCGTGGTGGACCTCGTCGACGACGACGTGGTCGAAGTGCTGGGTCGCGAGGCGTGCGAGGTTCTCGGGGCGGGCGAGCTTGGCGACGGACGCGAACACGAGATCGGCGTCGAGCTCGCTGGTGCCGCCGACGAACCAGCCGACGCGCCTCGCCTGCCCCGCCGCGCGCAGGAGCCGGCGGAAGGTGCGGGCGGCCTGGCGGAGCAGCTCGGCGCGATGGGCGATGAACAGCAGGCGCGGCGGTCGTCCGAGCTCGCGGGCGAGCTGCGCGTGGTCGAAGGCGGCGAGCCAGGTCTTGCCGAGGCCGGTGGCCAGGACGACGATGGCGCGCGTGCGTCCCTCGGCGCGGCAGGCGCGGAGCCGCTCGAGCGCGGCGAGCTGGACCTCGTGCGGCGCGGGCGGGTCCTCGAGCGGCTCGGCGGTCTCCTCGCCGGGCGGCATCGGGAGCTCGGTGCGTCTCGCGCGCTCCGCGTAGGCGGCGATCCAGGCGGCGTCGAGCGGCCGGGCGCGGGTCCACAGGGCCTCGAACGCGTCGCGCACGCGGGTGTAGGCGGTGTGGTCGCGGTCGCGATCGACGCGCAGGTTCCACTCGATGCCGCTGTCGAGCGCGGAGCGCGACAGGTTGCTGCTGCCGACGAAGGCCACGCCGAGCTCGGGGGACTCGAAGCGCCAGGACTTGGGGTGAAACGACTTGCTGCGGGTCGGCAGCTGCTCGACCTCGATCACGCGGGCGACGAAGCGGCCGCCCGGGGCATCGTCGGACTGCGTGGCCTGCTCCCAGTCGAGCAGGGTCTCGAGCGCGGCGGCCTGGGTGATGTTGAGGTAGTCCCCGGTGATGACGCGGATCCGGGCGCCGGCCTGCAGGGCGCGATCGACGGCGCCGCGGATGCGATCGAGGCCGGACTCCTGCACGAACGCCGCGACGATCGCGATGTCGCCGGCGCGCTCGAACAGCGGGAGGACGTGACGCGCGAACGGATCGTCCTCACCGCCAGTGGCGAGCGGCGCGACGTCGCGCAGGTAGTTGCCCTTGCTCGGGATGACGTGGCGCACGCCACCGCGCGGGTCGTCCATGTCGCCGCGGAACCGCGGGATGACGTGGACGTGCAGGTGCATCACAGTCTGGCCGGCCGCGCTGCCGGCGTTGAAGCCGACGTTGTAGCCGTCGGGGGCAAGCTCGTCGTCGAGCCGGCGCTTGACCTCGTCGACGAGGGCGAGCACGGCGCGCTGCTCGTCCTCGGTGGCGCTGAACCAGTCCGGGGTCACGCGGCGGGTGACGACGAGCGTGTGGCCGGGCGAGACCGGGAAGCGATCCCGGAACGCGAACGCGAGCGCGTTGGCGCAGACCCACACCGCTTCGGGCACCTCGAGGAACACCGACACGCACCGCGACTATACGCCGGTCAAGCGCGGCACGTGGGGGGCGGCGGTCCGGCGAGGAGCTCGTCGGCGATAGCGTCGGCGATGCCGAGCTGCAGCGGCTGCTCGAGCCACAGCCACTCGCCCGCCGGGTTGCTCTCGAGGAAGACGTGGCGGCCGTCCGGGGTCAGGATGAGATCGGCGGCGCTGTAGGTCAGGCCGAGCTCGGCGACGAGGGCGACGAGGCGATCGGTGATGGCGGCGGGCAGCGAGTGGGGCTGCCAGTGATCGTCGAGCCGGGCGCCGTCGCGACGCCAGTCGATCTGGCCGCGCGGGCTGGCGGCGGAGTCGACCGCGGCGGCGAACACGCGGCGGCCGACGACGGTGGCGCGGATCTCGAGCTGCTTGGTCACGCGCTCCTGGAACATCAGGGGGCACAGGCGAAGGCCGTCGAGATCGTCGAGGTCGGCCGGCGAGAGCGCGCTGGTGTACATGACCTGCTCGCCGGGGCCGTCGTCGATGACGAGGGCGGAGAGCGGCTTGGTGACCAGGCCGTCCGGGCAGCTGCGCGCGAAGTCGCGGACGGCGGCGGGGTCGTTGGTGAGCAGGGTGCGCGGGATGTCGAGGCCGAGGGCGCGTGCGAGCTGGAGCTGGCGCGGCTTGTCGGCGGCGGCGTCGATGACGCGCAGCGGATCGAGGACGCGGCCGCGGAAGCTGGCGAGGATGCCGACGAGGGCGGCGTGGGACTGGTCACGCGCAGGGGCGCGGTAGCGCGGGTCGAGATCGGGAGGGAGGCGGGCCGCGATGTCGAGGCGGCGCAGCCAGATCGCCGATAGCTCGGAGAAGGCGGCGCGGCCGTGCTCGGACTCGAGGACGACGTCGTCCGACCCGGCGCCGAAGCGCAGCGAGGCGTGCGCGTCGGTGGGGAACGCGTCGGTGTCGAAGCGGATCGGCCGCGCGCCGCGGGCCTCGAGCGCCGCCGCGACGAGTGCGACGGCCGGATCGTTGCGCGTGCTGAGCAGGAGAACGGCGCGGGCGGTCATCGGCGGTCCGGGCGGAGCGCGGGCGCAGCCCCGGCGAGGCTACGACGTTCGCCGCGGACGGACGGCGACGTCGTCCTTGGACTTCTGGGTGCGCCACAGCGGATCGGCGGGCGTGTCGTCGCGCTCGAGAAAACGGGCGAAGAAGGGCACCGAGCTCGCGGTCTTCCGGTTCGGATCCATCGCAACCTCCTCGGCTCATGAACGAGCCGGTTCGACTATCTCGGCCGACGACGGCAAAGTCAACGTCCGGTCCCGGGCGACGGCGGCGGCCTCGCTCTCCGGATCGCGCTCGATGGCGAGCGACCACGCGGTGCGCGCCTCGGGGGCGCAGCGTTGCGCGGCGAGCAGATCGCCCCAGAGGACGAGGCTGTCCCCACCCTGGCGGCGATGGGCGTGACGCGCACCACGCTCGAACAGGGCGCAGGCGCGTGCGGGGTCGCCGGCCCGCGCTGCGACGCGTGCGAGGAGGAACCAGCCGTTGCGCTGCGACGAGGCGCGCCGTGCGGCGGTGAGGCCGGCCTCCGCGTCGATGCCGGCCTCGGCGACGCGATCGAGGGCGAGCAGCGCCGATGCGCGCGTGTAGTGGGCCTCCGCGCGCCACGCGACCGGGAGCGCAGCGCGATCGACGCCGTCGACGAGGCGCAGCGCGGCGGCGCCGTCGCCGCGGTGCGCGAGGATCCAGGCGCGCTGCAGCGCGAGGATCGCGGCGGTCAGCGGGGTGCACGCTGCCGCGTCGAGATCGGCGAGCTGGGCGAGCGCGTCGTCCCAGCGGCCCAGGTTGTAGAGCGCCTCGGCGAGGTTGGCGCGCAGGATGACGAAGATCGGCGGATGGCCGGCGGCGAGCTCGCGCCAGCGGCGGTCGTCCCAGGCGGCGGTGACCGCGAGCGCCTCGCCGTAGCGGCCTGCGAACACGAGAACGTCGACGGCGGTGTTGGCGCGATGCAGGGGCGAGCCGGCCGTGGGATGCGCGAGGTACGCGCGCGCGCAGGCGACCGCACCGTCGACGTCGCCCAGGGCCTGGAGGGCCAGGGCACGCGCGTCGAGGAGCTCGGCCCGCGGCACGAGACGCCAGCGGCGAGCGCGCTCGATCCACGCCAGCGCGCGGTGCCACTCGGCCTGCTCGTAGCACTCGTCGATGGCCCGCGCGGCGATGCTCCGTTGGCGCCACCACAGCGCCGCCGCGGCGAGCACCGCGAGGACGAGCACGAGCGCGAGCACGCGGCCATCTCAGCATGAAGCGACGGCGGCGCAAACCATCACGGCTTCCGCGCGTGACGCGCTCGACGATGTCGCCGAGCGGATGGACGCTCGAGGGCGATCAGGGCAGCGCTGGCTGCTGCGCCGGCGGCTTGCGCTTCTGCGCGGGATGGGGCGGTCGCTGGTCGCGATCGCGCTTCGGCGGCTGCGCGGCGTGGCCGAAGCGCGGGCGCTCGCGCGGCCCGCGAGGGGGCGGGCGGCGGTCGGCGGCCGGGGGGCGCGGCCGCATCGAGGGCGGGACGGTCAGCTCCTCGGCGGCCGGGCGGAGCTGGCGGCGGATGTGGACCAGGGCCGCGACGAGGTCCTCGGCGGAGCGATCGGCGAGCAGGGTGCGAGCGACGGTGCGGTCGGCGTCGGACAGGTCCTCGGTGAGGTGCTGGATCTCGGCGGTGAGGTGGGCCTGATCGCGGATGCGGATGTCGTCCGCCGATGGGGCGAGGCGCCAGGTGGCGTCGACGCGCGCGGAGTGCAGGAGGTGCTCGACGAACCGGCGGGCCGGGTCGGGGGCGATGAGGATCGCCAGGCCGTGCTTGCCGGCGCGGCCGGTCCGGCCGCTGCGGTGGACGAGGACTTCCTTGTTCTGCGGCAGGTCGGCGTGGATGACGAGGCCGAGGTCGGGGAGATCGAGGCCGCGGGCGGCGACGTCGGTGGCGACGCAGACGCGGGCGCGGCCGTCGCGGAGGGACTGGAGGGCCTGGTTGCGCTCGCGCTGGGACAGCTCGCCGGACAGGGCGGCGACGGAGAAGCCGCGCTCGCTGAGGTTGGCCGCGAGGCGGGTGACGCCGTCGCGGGTGGCGCAGAACACCAGGGCGCCGGGGGCGTCGTGGAAGCGGAGGAGGTTGACGACGGCGAGGTCGCGCTCGCGCGGGATGGTGGTGACGACCTGGTACTCGATGTCGCGGTGGCGGTCGCCGTCGGCCGAGGTGGCGATGCGCAGGGCGTCGCGCTGGTAGCGCCGGGCGAGGGCGGCGATCGGGGCGGGGATGGTGGCCGAGAACAGGAGGGTGCGGCGCTCGCGGGGCGCGGCGTCGAGCAGGCGCTCGAGGTCCTCGCGAAAGCCCATGTCGAGCATCTCGTCGGCCTCGTCGAGGACGACGGCGGCGAGCTGCGCGAGGACGAGCGAGCCGCGCGCGAGGTGATCGCACAGGCGGCCGGGGGTGCCGACGACGATGTGGGCGCCGCGCGCGAGGGTCTGGCTCTCGCGCCGGGGGTCCATGCCGCCGACGCAGGTGGTGATCCGCGCGCCGGTGTCGGCGAACAGCCAGGCGAGCTCGCGCTCGACCTGCATGGCGAGCTCGCGGGTGGGGGTGACGATCAGGGCGCGGGGCGCGCCGGCGGCGGGGAACCGGGCGGCGTCGCCGAGGAGCGTCCGGGCCAGCGCGAGGCCGAAAGCGACCGTCTTGCCCGAGCCGGTCTGCGCCGAGACCAGGACATCGCGGTCGTGGAGGTCGGGCGCCAGGATCGCGGCCTGGACGGGCGTCGGCGCGACAAAGCCGCGTGCGGTGAGGGTCCGGGCGAGACCTGGATGGGCAGCTGAGAATGGCATCGGGGCCGGGCACCCTAGTCGGTCCGGGGGTGAGGCGCAAGCCGGAAGGACGGGGGGCGCGGTGCGTTACACGCGCAAGCCCTGGAAATCACGCGGGACGTAGTCGAGAACGAGCACCATCGAGCGCTGGCCGGCCGCCAGCGGGCCGCGGTGATGGGGCACGGCGCGCCCGTGGTAGAGGACCGCGTCGCCGATGGCGAGGTCGGCGGGGACGGTGCGGCCATCGTCGAACGTGAACCACAGCGGCCAGCCGGTTCCGCCGGCGGGCTCGGGCGCGTGGTCGATCTGGAGCGAGATGCTGAACTCGGCCTGGGCGCGGTCCTTGTGCGGTGCGAGCGCCGCGCCCTCGTCGTAGACGAACAGGGTGGCGACTCACGGCTTCAGCGCGTAGTCGCGCTCGACGATGTCGCCGAGCGGGGGGCCCTTCCAGTACGGCGCGATCCAGCGCGGGGCCTGGTCGCGCCAGGTGTCGGGTGCGCGGCGCCAGTGGCCCCGGACCATGCAGCGGGAGAACAGCGCACCGCCCTCTCGACCGCGCTGGAGCTGTCGCAGTGCACGGACCTGCCGGATCGGGATCTTGCCGGGCAGGTGCCAGACCTGCTCCTCGCTGCGCTCGGGCGGGGTCGGCGGAGCACGCCTTCGCCTGGGACGGCCGCCCGGCCCGGTGCCGGTCGGCGAAGCAGCCGAGCCCACGACCGGCCACGCCGGCGACGATCCGGCGAACAGGATCGCGTTGACGACGAGCTGGACGAGCTGGCGCAGCTCGGGGGTGCGGAAGACCGGATCGGGGTTCACCGCGTCGGCGAACCGGCTCTCGATGATGTCGTCGAGCGTGTCGTCGGGCCGGATGTCGAGATCGCGCGTGATCAGCCACGGCCACGAATCGGTGTCTCCGTCGAGCAGGAACGCGAGGTGGAGCCCGAGGGCGCCGCGCTTGGTGGGCAGCTGGGTCGCGTACACGGTGAGGCCGCGCAGCGGCAGGCCGCAGACCGTGGCGGTCGGATCGGTCCTTGCCACGGCCTCGGCGAGGCCGAGCGTCTCGCGATCGGTGAACACCAGCGCGAAGCACGGAAACGGCAGCCGGAAGCCCTCGCCGCGCACGTCGAGCCGCGTGCAGCCGAGCATGAACGCCAGGGACTCGTCGACCCAGAACGTCTTCTTGCGGTGCAGCTCGTAGCTCAGGATGCTGAACGCGTGGATCGAGAGCAGGTTGGCGTCGTCGATCGCGGTCTGGCGGTCCCAGCCGCCCGCCATGAGGGTGAGGGCGTGCCCCTTCAGGAACTCGCCGATCGTCGTCGATCGATCGAGCAGCTGCGGCGGATCGAGGACGGTCGATTCGGTCCAGCCGTGCTGGCGCATGTCGCGGGCCGCGCGCTCGATCGCGGCTCGCAAGCCCGGGACGCGCCGGTACAGGACCTCGTGTGCGAGCGGCGGGATCGCCGCCGGTGGTTCGTCCTCGGGCTCGCCGTCGCGCCAGTCGTCGGGGTCGAGGTGGGCGAGCGCGGCGACCATCGCGTCATGGTCCACGGTCGCGCGCCGTCGCTGCGCGCTCCAGACCGCGTCCGCCACCACGGAGCCGATCGCGTGGATGGCTTCATGTCGTGCGAGGCCGGCCGCCACGAGGCGCTCGAGCGTCGCGCGGGCCTCCGCCGGCGCGTCCGCCGCGAGCTGGTTCTCGACGATGGCATGCATCGTCGCGTGCAGCCTGGGGTTCGGGAGGTCGACGCCGAGCGCGCGGTGGTGCGCTTCGATCGCGGCGAGCTTCCGCGACTCGCCGGCCGCGAGCCAGAGCTCGGGATCGGGTGCGGTGCTCGCGTCGTAGCTCCCGCCGGTGCCGGGATCGCCGTCCTCGTCGCGATCGTCGTCGCCGGTGTACGACGGCGCTTCGATCGCGGCCTCTCGGCTTGCGTCCTCCTCATCGGGCGCCTCATCGAGGGCGCGGAACACGACCCAGGCGATCGAGCCGACGAGGTCGGCATCGGCGATCCCGGGCCAGCGCGTGCGCGCGGCCGGCAGCTCGGCTTCGAGGGCGGCGCGCACCCGGTCGACGTCGGCGCGCTCGATGACGCACGCCGCGCCCGTGAGCTCGCGATGATCGGGGAAGTCCATCACCCACGCAAACAGCACGTCGTGCTCGCGCAGCCGCGCCGACCCGGTGACGTCGCGCACGTGCGACGTCTCGCCCGAGAGCGCATCGCGAAGCTCGAGGCCGACCCCCGTGCGCACGGCCACGACCTCGAACAGCGATGCCCGCGCGCGCTGGAGCGCGACGGTGGCGGCCGCCTCGTCCGCCGTCAGCCCGCGCCCGCGCGCCGCGAGGAAGCGTTCGATCAGGCGGCTGCCATCGACCCCTCGGAGTCCGTGATGGACGTACGCGATCACGATGCTCGGATCCCACGGCGTGCCGTCGCCGACCGACGCGGCGGCCTCGCGAGAGAAGCCCGCCGGGCTGACCGCGAACGCTTGCAGCTTGTCCCACGCGGAGAAGTAGTCGGTGCGGGTGAACGCCACCGCGAGCGAGGGATCGCGGACGACCGCCAGCCCGCCGAGATGAACGCAGTCGGACGGGCAGGCGATCTCGACGACTCGGTGCTGGCCACAGCAGCGCGAGCAGATCGCACCGGCGAGCGCCGGACAGCTGCGCTTGCCTTTGCTCTGGCCACAGTGAGTGCACGTCGACATCGAGCGTACGTACCGCAGGTCGGTTCCTGTTGCCAGATATCGAGGAGGTCCCGGGCGCGATCGAGGCGCGGCCCGGCGAGGGCGCCGCGGCTGGCGAATCCCCACAGGACGCGGAGCGCGCGGCTGCCGCAGTCGTGGCAGGCGGCGGCGGCGAGCCTTCGCGACGCGAAGCAGCGGCGGCACGGCCGGGTGCGGAGAACTGGTTGCTTCCATGGAGGTCCCGTTGCGCACAAGGTCGGCGTTCCCCGCACCGTCAGACCCGGCGGCTACCGTCGGACCGTGCCCAGTCGGAATGGACCCTGCCCCTGCGGCTCGACGCTCAAGTACAAGAAGTGCTGCCTGGCGAAAGACGAAGCCGCGCAGCGTGCGCTCGCGCCACCACCACGGCCGGCGTCGCAGACCATCGGTCACCGCGGCCGGCCGTTGCGGGTCTCCGGTGATCGCGATCTACCGGCGGCTGCCCTCGACCACGCCGTCGAGCTCCCTGCGGCCAGGGCTCGCGGCGACGGTCCGGCCGCGCAGAGGATGCACTTCGTCCAGCCGCTCCTCGAGGGAGGCACTGATCACCGGCAGCTCCTCGTGACGATGACGAACGAGCCGTTCCAGCCGGTGCGACTCTACTATGCCGTCGTGGACCGCGCCCGGGTGATCAGGAAGCTCGCGGGGCTCCGCTGCGTGGTCGAGGCTCCCTCCGAGCGATGCCGGCAGTGGCTGTTTCACGCCGAGGCCGCGTCGCTGCGATTCCCGGGAGGTGGCCATGACGATGTGCCGGAGGACAGACGGCCCATCGTCCTCGGGCGCATCCGCTTCCCGGAACACGGAACCATGACGCTGGAGACCAACTCGCTCGATCGAGCGATCGCGGGAGCCAGGTTCTTCGCTCCCCGGCTCGGGCCCGCGGTCGTCGCCATGCGGTGCCGACTGGTGAACCGATGCTTTGCCGCACACGAAGGCCAGCCGAACCAGCTGATGGCCACGCTCGACCAGGATGTCACCGTGATCGACCCCCGCGTTGCCGAGGTCGCCCTGAAGCAGCGGTTCGCGGGCGTGCGGTCCTTGCAGGACGCGGAGCGCGCGGCTGCCGAGAGCCTCGAGGAGCGGATCCAGAGCAAGGACGACGTCCCGTTGGTCGAGGACTTCCCCCTGGCACCCGAGGAGGAGACGCCCGATTTCAAACACCTGGCGACCACGTTGCAGTTTCGCTTCGTCCGAGCGCTCGAGCACTGGCGAGGTAACACCGACCTCACCCTGACGGCGATCATCGTCCGCACGGTGCAGCAGAGCATGCGAGCTCACGGCGGTCACCAGGGATCATGACGAGCCCCTCGATCATCTCCCTTCTCGGGCCACGGGGCGCCGGCAAGACCACCCCGGGCAGCCAGGTGGGCCTTCCTGCGGCTCCGATGGCGTTGCCCGACGCGCATGCCGCGCCCGTGAACTCGCGATGATCCGACCTTGCTCGGCCACCTGGTCGCGACAGTTGACGCCTCGATCCCGCCGCTGCCGACCCTGACGCGGCCGGCGTACGCGGAGTCGTGACGGTTTTTTGCGAAATGGCAGCCGACCCGTCATATCGACCGGTCGCCGGCCACATCCACGAGACGGGGCCGTAGGATGCTGCGCGATGGATCAACAACGCGATCCTGGTTCTGCTCCGGACCGTCGGTGCGATCGACCGTGCCGGCGTCGACCGGAGCCGGCCTGCCACGGAAACACCAAACCGTACATGAACGCTCTTGACGCGTTGTGTCACCTCACCTAGCGTCGCGTCCGGGGATGGGGTTCGATCGACGACAAGATCCTCGCGCGCGCTCGGCGACACAGCCGGGCGATCGCGCGCAGGGGGCCGGGAAGCAGACGCTGGTGGCCGCGGAGCTCGAGGGGGCCGACCGGGGCGTTGTGCTTCCAGGGAAGCAGACGCGCGTCCAGGCGGAGCTCGAAGGGTTCTCCCTGGGCTCCGGGCCCCTGCAGCAGAAGGCGTTGGCGCGCGGTGCAGCAGGTACTGCTGGGCCGCCGCCGGCCGGAGGCGGAGGTACGCCGCTGCCGCCGGACCTGCGAGCGCGCATGGAGGCCGCGCTCGGCCGCAACTTCGCCGCGGTGCGCGTCCACCAGGATGCCTACGCGCAGGCGATCGGCGCCCAGGCGTTCACGCGCGGCACCGACATCTTCTTCGCACCGGGACGGTTTGACCCCGGCAGCCCGCAGGGCCTCGAGCTGATCGGCCACGAGCTCGTGCACGTCAAGCAGCAGGCCGAGGGCCGCGTGCCGGTCACCGCGCAGATCGACGGCGCGCCGGCCAACGACGATCCCGCGCTCGAGCAGGAAGCGGACGATCTGGGTGCGAAGGCCGCACGCGGGGCGCCCGCGCAGGAGTCCGGCCCGCACGCAGGCCCCGGGCCACTGCCCGCGGGCGCGCCCGCCGCACACGGCAACCACGCACCCGCGCAGGCGAAGCCCGACGCGGACCCGGTGGACGCCGCACCACCGGACGCTCAGCCCCGCGTCGAGGAGCTCGCCGGTCCCGAAGCCGGCGATGCGCTGGACAGCGGTGCGGGATCCACCGCGCCGATCCAGAAGGCCCCGACGGGCCAGCCGCAGAACGGCCGGAAGGACTTCATCCCGTTCCGGATCACCGTCGGAAAGCCGATGACGCGCGAGGAGTTCGAGGCGGCCGCGAACCTCCAGGTGTTCGGCACCACCGCGATCCCCTCGCAGTGGCACAACGTCAAGGACGCCTACACGCCGGCCGACAGCCCCGTCGAAGTCCTGTTCGAGGCGTCGCTCGTCCGGCGCATGCGCGGCGCCGCCGGCGCCGCGAAGGGCATCGACACCGACACGACCGGCAACGTCGCCGGCGCGGATGCGCGCGCCAGGGACTTCCAGGCGGAGCCGGCCTCCAGCGAGAAGACCGCACTGCTTGCCGAGATCGATCGCAGGTACCACGCCGCGAGCGGCACGGCGCCCGGCGCCCAGATCCGGTCCAACGAGTCCGGCAAGGCCGATCTGTGGCGCTCGATTCGCGACGAGGTCCTGTTTCAGCACCAGTACCTCGCCAGCTTGCCGGACAAGGTCAAGGCGCTGATCCACGTCAGCATCCAGGGCCGAGATCTGACCCCCGCGGACTACGATCAGCTGTTCCGCATCGCGAAGAAGATCGCAGCCCTGCCCCCGGGCGCCGTCGCGGATTACACGAGCAAGATCACCGGCAGCACCACGGACCTCGCCGCGTTCGAGGCAGCCATCGACGGCTATCGCGGCGAGCTCGCCGAGCGCGAGCGCGGCGACGCCGAGCGCACGACGGTGCAGAACAAGCTGCTCGGCCTCGAGGAGGTCTACGCGCTCTATCGCGAGTACCTCACGACGCCGATCGAGGCCGCACCGCCCGGAATGCGCGAGCGGCTCGAGCAGCATCTCGCGCGCCACGGCTTCGCGTCGGTCGCCGAGTTCGCCGCGTACATTGCGCGGTTCGAGAAGGCGTTCGAGGACGGCGCCGCCCGCATCACCCTCGATGTCCTCGCCAGGTACGCCGGCAAGCTTTACAAGGAGTCGCAGCGCTACCAGGATCCGGCCGTCGTCAAGGATCTGCACGGCAGGCTCGGCGGCTTCCGCACGCAGTTCCAGGAATTCGACAGCAACGCGAGGATCTGGAACGACCACGCCGCGCAGTCCAACCAGGACTCCGAGCAGGGTCGGCTCCCCGGCAACGGACACATCCACGCCCGGCCGCCGACGCCCGAGCAAGCCGAGGCCGGTGCGAAGGCGAAGGCAGCCAAGGCCAGCGCCGAGGCGCAGATCAAGGACCTCTCGCGGGACCATCCGATCTTCGCCGAGGATGACCTGCCGGTCGACAAGCGGCTCGACAAGGCGGCGCTCGCTCAGGCCAGCGAGAGCCAGCTCGCCTGCGTGCTGCAGACCCATCTCGCAAGCCGCGCGTCAGTCGTCGCCCAGGCCCGCGGCCAGCTCGAGGGCAAGCACGAGCTGGTCTACAAGCTGGACAAGCTGATGCCCACCTTCTACGCGGAGATGGACATCCAGCCCCGGTCCATCCACGACCAGATCATCAAGGACAAGATCCACGACGACGCGATCGCCAAGCTCGTCGGCGGGATCCTGCTCGCGATCGTCGCGATCGCGCTCACGGTCGTATCGGCCGGCGCGGCGACCCCGGCCGTCGTCGCCGCCGGCGCCTCGATCGTCGCGGCCGGCCTCGGCACGTACATGGCGTATGACGAGTACAAGCAGTACACCGCGGAGCACGCGGTCGCGGACGCCGGCTTCGCCGACGACCCCTCCGTGATCTGGCTCGTCCTCGCCATCGTCGGCGCCGGCGTCGACATCGCTGCGGCGACCAGGGCCGTGCGCGCCCTCGCACCGGCGGCGAGGACGCTCCACGCCGGCGGCGAGCTCACCGACTTCACGAAGGCCGTCGAGGCGCTGCAGAAGTCCAGGCAACTCGACGACCAGATCGCCGCCGCGGCCGAGAAGGCGGCGGCCGCCCGCAAGGCCTACTCGGCGGCCCGGGGCGAGCTCTCGGCCGCGCTCGGCAAGGCCTACTCGTTCCCCGGACCGTTCACTGATCCGGATGTCTATCGAGCACTCGTCAAGATGGCAGCTGCCAAGATCAAGCAGGGATCCCACTCCCTCGCCGGGTTCATCGCCGAGATCAAGCAGGCCCGCCTCGCGGCGAAGCTCGGGGAGCTGTCGCCCGAAGATCTTGCGAAGGTAAAGGAAGCATGGGCGCAGGCGGAGATCCGGGACGCGATCGGAGGGTTGCCGGAAGAGCAAGCCGAGAGACTCCTCTATCGGATCAACCGCTGCGACGCAAAGGGCCGCACGTTCGGTACTCCCCGGAATCCCCATCCACCCTCCATCGACGAGTTCAATCCGCGCATCCGAGAGATCCGCGCCGGCGATGTGGAGCGCGAGATCTCACAAACGAAGCATGGCACCTTCCCGGATCAGGAGGTCAGCATTGCCAAGCTCAGCAACGATGAGCTGATTCGGTTTCGCATCGAAGATCCGATCAGCGCCACGGCGGCTCCCGGCGGCGGCATCTCGGTCACCGGTGGGCACCATCGGATCGCAGAGGTCGCACGACGCATGCACACTGGACAGCTGCCGCCCGATACCCCGGTTCCATTCCTTCTGCATGACTAATAGGTCACACTCATGAATCCTGTTCTACAATCAGCCGAACGCGAACTTCGTACCACAGGCACGCTCAGCGAAGACACTTGCCAAGCGTTCGCTGATGCGGATGACGAGACGCGTCGTGGACTCGAAGCAAGCTTCGCGTTCCTAGGATGCCCCGCCGGGACTGCGGCAGCCAGCAAAGAACCTGTACCGGTTGTGCGCCGCATTGCCGCAATTCGCCTGATGATGCTGCGGTTGGGTGCTCAGTCGAGCGATCCACGTTGGTCGAGCCAAGTCCTGGAACACTTGATCGAGGCCGCGTTGCAACCGCCAGGCGCGTTGGCCGGCGACGTCGTGCAAGCCCTCTTCGAACTTCTTGCAGAGGCTCCGCCGGGACTCTCCGATGCCCAAGCCAATTTTATTCGCGAGGTAGGAGTGCACGTCGTTGGCAAGCAGCGACGCAGATACTCCACCGAGAACTTTTCCTGGCTCGCCGACATGATCCGAGACACTCAGGTCAAGCCCACCGCCGCTCAAGCATACATGGCGGCTTATACCCTGCCGCCGCCACTGGCTTCGCAGTGCCTCGACACCATTCTTGATTCTCTGTATCAGACCCGGTTCGAGAAGGAAGTAAGGCAAGATCTCGGCGAATGAAGACAAAGCAAGTGATCACACATGAAGCACTCCATCATCCGGGGCTTGCATTCGCGATAAAGGTACTCCGCAGAGCAGAACCATCATGGTCATCCGGATTCCGTAAAGGATAGATGCAATGTACGACTATTTTCTTGCGGAGCTCCGGTGCCCTGATTGTGACATAGTCAATCCCGCAACTGCATACACCAACCTGCAGACACACATTCACGGAAGTGGTGCTGATGGATCAGAGCTGACGATCGGGATCTCGCTCGCAGCGATCTACCTCACAACCGAACACCTCATGAACGCGGGCTATGCTCGGATCACGCCTCCGGCAGCCGCGAACTCGCTCCGCCTCCTCGACATCTGGATCTGCCCGGTGTGCAACACCGAGCAATGGGCCGCGATCGAAATTGATTCTGGGCGGATCGAGCGTATTGAAGCCGTTACGATGAACCGCATAACGTTCGAAGCTGCGAGCTTCATCGACGATGTACACGCTGAACTCCTGGCCGCGGATCTGCTGGGCATTCCATTGGCCGAATTCGCGGAGCGCAAGCTTGACAGCGTCGAGGTTCTGCGACATCGCCTTCCATAGTCGACGCGATCAACGTCTCACCCGGCAGGGGGCCTCGGCATGACCGCTCGCACGCTGTTCGTGTCGGATCTCGACGGGACGCTGCTCGGGCCGGGCGCTGCGCTGTCGGAGTTCAGCCGGGGGGCGCTGCGGTCGCTGATCGCGGACGGCATGCTGTTCACGGTGGCGACGGCGCGGTCGACGCCGTCGATCCGGCGGCTGCTGGGCGATGTGGCGCTGGCGCTGCCGCTGCCGGTGATCGAGCTCAACGGGGCGTTCGTGTCGGACCTGGCGACCGGGCGGCACCTGGTGGTCCAGGCGCTGGCGGGCGACGTCGCGGCGGCGGTGATGGCGCGGATCCGGCGGCGGGGCCTGGGCGCGTTCATCGCGACGACGGCGGGCGACGAGGATCACCTGTACCACGGCGAGCCGCAGAACCCGGGGATGGCGTGGTATCGCGACGAGAAGCTCGCGATGGGGGACCCGCGGCTGCGCGCGGTGGCGGACCCGGAGGTGACGCTGGGCGAGCGCGTGGTCGGGTTCACGCTGTTCGCCGAGCGCGAGGCGGTGGGCGAGCTCGCCGCCGAGCTGCGGAGCGAGCTGGCGGAGCTCGTGCAGCTCCACCGGTTCGAGAACCTCTATTGCCCGGGCTGGTGGGAGCTGTCGATCCACGACCGCGGCGCGACGAAGGCGAGCGCGATCGCCGAGCTGCGCCGGTTGCTCGATCTGGAAGGGTCGAGGCTGGTGGTGTTCGGCGACGGGATCAACGACCTGGACATGTTCGCGCACGCGGACCACGCGGTGGCGGTCGAGAACGCGGTCCCCGAGCTGCGCGCGGTGGCGAGCGAGATCGCCGGGCGCCACGACGAGGATGGGGTGGTGCGCTGGCTGACCGCGGCGCGGACCGCGGGCCGCGGGTGAGCGGCGCGCCCACGCTCAGCGGGTTCATGCTGAGCGTGTTCCTGCGCGACGGCGACGAGGTGTACCGGACGTACTGCACCACGCAGCGCGGCGTGGACCGGCTGGTGTTCGTCCACAACGTCCTCGATCTGACGCCGTTTGGGCGGCAGGAGGACCGGGAGGACTCGCCGCAGGACTGGCCCCAGCGCCCGACGTACGGATAGCCAGAGCCGCCCGGCGTGACCGCCGGATGCCCGCAGATGCCCCCAGATGTTCGGTGATGCGCCCGAGGACGCCCGATGCCGCTACTACTACTAGAGGACGCGCACGTTCTCGGCGCGCGGGCCCTTCGGTCCGCGGCCTTCGTTGTAGGACACCTTCTGGCCTTCGCGCAGATCCTCGAAACGGACGCCCTCGAGCGCCGACATGTGGAAGAACATGTCCTTGCCCGAGCCGTTGTCGATGAAGCCAAAGCCCTTGTCCGTCAGCCGTTTGATCGTACCTTCTGCCATCGTCAATCTCCGTGCTCTTTGGTGCCACGCCGGGCCAAGGAATTCAGCCATCGATCGCGCGACCGAAGGCCTTGTTTGCCTTGAATAGCGCCGACTGTCGAGAGGGACCCCGACAGATCGTCGTGTGACGTGCGCGGCCGGTCGCGCGGGGGTCGCCGGGCCAGGGCGCGGGCGGCGGTGTCCGGCCCCGGCCGGGGGACCGACATGTGGGCCCCGCCGCGGGTCGATGGCGTGGCAGACGCGGGGAAGCGCGGCCCGGGCCGGCGCGTAACGACGCAGGTGCCGATCATCGGGGCTGCACGCCGAGGCAACGCCACGGTGCCGTCGCGTCGGGTTTCGGTGCGTTGCAGTCGGGGACGTCCGTGGTGCCCCGGACACGGGGCCGGTGGATCGTGGAGCGGAGGCGGGGTTGGTATGACCAAAGTGCGTTCTCCAGGAGGGCGAGCGCGGCCCCGTGGCGCGCGGAACATCGCCCTGCCGAGCGCATCGGGTGGCGGCGCCCGCGCCAGCGGCGGGCGGCCGGACCACCGGAGGCCTGAAAAAAGCCAGGGGCACGTTTCGGGGGCTGCGGTGTTACACCGGGCGCCCCTCAGCTGCCGTGCCGGTCGACTCCTACACGTACTACCGCACCTACGGCCCGATGGTCCTCCGGCGGTGCCGGAAGCTGCTGGGCGATGAACAAGCCGCACGCGACGCCATGCACGACGTGTTTGTCCAGATCCTCAGCCGCGCCGATGAGCTCGCCGATCAGGCGCCGTCGTCGCTGCTGTTCCGGATCGCCACCAACGTGTGCCTCAACCGGCTGCGGACGCGCAGGCGGCGGCCCGAGGACGGCGATCCGGAGCTGCTGGTGCAGATCGCACAGGAGACGGATCCGGCGGCGCGCAGCGCGGCGCGGGCGGCGCTGGATGCGCTGTTCCGCCACGAGCCCGAGGACACCGCGCTGATCGCCGTGCTGCACCTGCACGATCGGATGACGCTGCAGGAGGTGGCGGACGAGGTCGGGATGTCGGTGTCGGGGGTGCGCAAGCGGCTGCAAAGGCTTCGAACCAAGCTCCATGCCCTGGAGGTCCAACCGTGACATCCGTACCCGACTGGCTCGTCGAACGCGCGGCGCTCGACGAGGTTCCCCCTGCGAGCCGCGATCGCATCGAGCGCGCGGATCCGCGCGAGCTGGCCGACCGCGTGGCGGCGCTGCGCGACGACAGCACCGCCGAGCTGGCCCGGCACCCGGCGGGGCCGGCGCTGGCGCAGATCAACGCGCGGGTCGCCGAGCTGCGCGATCGCGCGGAGCACCAGGCCCGGCGGCGCCGGCGGTGGCTGGGCGGCCTGGGGCTGGCGATGAGCGCGGCGACGGTGCTGCTGGTGGTGCGGGGGGCGGCGCGGCCGCCGGCCGGCGAGCCGGCGTCCACCGACGCGCCGGGCGAGGCGACCCCCGAGGCGGCCCACGAGGCGGCTCACGACGGGACGCGGGTGAAGGGGTCGGCGCGGCTGATCGCGTTCCGGCAGGCCGGCCAGCAGGCGGAGCAGCTGGGGCCCGACGCGGTGGTGCGCGCCGGCGACCTGATCCAGCTGCGCTACAGCGCGGGCGGGCGGGGCTACGGGGTGATCGCGTCGGTCGACGGCGCCGGGGCGGTGACGCTGCACTACCCGCTGCGCGAGGACGCGCCGCCCGAGGCGACGGCGATGGCGCCGGAGCCGACCGCGCTGCCGCACGCGTATGCGCTCGACGATGCGCCGCGCTTCGAGCGGTTCTTCTTCATCACCTCGAATGACCCGCTGGACGTCCCGCAGACGCTCGCGGCGCTGCGCGCGCTGGCCCATCGCGACGACAGCGCGACGGCGCGGGCCGAGCTGCCGGCCGGGCTGCGCCAGTGGTCGCTGCGCCTGCGCAAGGCGGATCGCACTTCTTCCAACCACGAGTCGCCATGAGGATCGCCATGACTTCCCGCCCCGTGCTCTGCCTCGCCTTCGCCGCGCTGGTCGCCCTGCCGACGAGCGCACCGGTTCACGCCAGCACGCCGGCTGCGCCGCTGCGGCGGTTCGCGCTGGTGATCGGCAGCAACAACGGCGGCAACGTGCGCGAGCTGCTGCGCTACGCCGGGCACGACGCCGAGACGATCGCGGACGTGCTGCGCCAGCTCGGCGGGGTCGACCAGGTCGACCTCGATCTGCTGAGCGAGCCGGACGCGCGCGGGCTCGACCACGCGTTCGACGCGCTGTCGGACCGGGTCCGCGCCGAGCGCAAGCGCGGGCAGCGGGTCGAGCTGGTGGTGTATTACTCGGGCCACGCCGACGAGAGCGGGATCCTGCTGGGCGGGGCGCGCTACGACTACGCGCGGCTGCGCCAGCGGATCCGCGATGTGCCGGCCGATGTCCACATCGCGATCGTCGACAGCTGCGCGTCGGGGAGCTTCACCCGGATGAAGGGCGGCGCGCGGGTGCCGCCGTTCCTGCACGACAGCTCGAACCAGGTCCAGGGCTTCGCGTTCCTGTCGTCGAGCTCGGCCGACGAGGACGCGCAGGAGTCGGACAAGATCGGCGCGTCGTTCTTCACCTACTTCTTCGTGAGCGGGCTGCGCGGCGCGGCGGACCGCAACCACGACGGCAAGATCACGCTGACCGAGGCCTACCAGTTCGCGTACGAGCAGACGCTGGGGCGGACGCAGAACACCGTGCACGGGCCGCAGCACCCGGCGTACGACATGCACCTGTCGGGGACCGGCGATGTGGTGATCACCGATCTGCGCAGCACGGAGGCGACGCTGGTGCTGCCGGCGGCGCTGCGCGGGCGGATCACGATCGTCGACAAGACCGGGCGGGTGACGGTCGAGCTGACCAAGCAGGCCGGCGAGCCGCTCAGCCTCGCGCTGCCCGACGAGACCTACTCGATGCACGTCGACAACGGCAACGGCGAGCTCGTCGCGACGGTGACGCTCGAGCACGGCGGCCAGCTGGCGTTCGATCCGGGCGCGCTGCGCCACGAGGCACCGGAGCGCACGGTGGCACGCGGGCCGGGGCGAGAGGGCAAACGCGAGGCCGCACGCGACGGCGAACGCGAGGCCGACGGCGACGACGATGACCACGACGACGGCAACCGCGACGGCAAGCACGACGACGGCGACCGCGACGACGGCGGCCACGACCGCGGCCGCCACCACCACCACGCCCGGCACTCGCCGTGGTACCGGCAGATCGGGGCGAGCTTCGGCGAGGGGCTGCGGGTCGAGCGGCCGCAGGCGATGACGAACCTGGCGATGCCGGTCCAGAAGCCGGACTTCGACGCGCTGCTCACGCTGGGCGGGACGTCGCGCGAGGTCCACGGCAGCCCGGTGATCGGGGTCGCCGAGACCGGCGACTTCTCGCTCGGCGCGACGCTCGGCCACAAGATCGGCTTTGCCTACGACATGAGCTTCGGGTTCGGCCCGGGGGTGTTCCTCGGTGACAACCTGCAGGTCGGCGCGACGGTCGGGTTCGGGCTGAGCGGGATCACCGGCGGGGTGCTCGGCTTCGCGTGGAAGGTGCCGACCGAGGCGTTCGTGATCCTGGAGCTGTCGCCCGATCTGCGGCCGATGGCGTACTTCCGGCAGGACTACCTGTTCGGCACCGACACGCGCAAGAACGGCTCGACGCTGGCGCGCTGGGGCGACGAGGCCGAGGCCGGCGCGGGGCTGCGGTTCAGCGGCAAGCTCGACGGGTTCGTCTACGGCAGCGTGCGCGAGATGGCCGGGGTGCGCTACTGGGGGATCGGAATGGGCGCGGTGCTGTAGCCGCGTGGGCGATCCGCCGCCGCACCTCCGTTTCGTGTATGAGAGGAGGCACGGAGGTATCGATGCAGAGCTTGTCATCATGGCTGCCGGGCGCACTGCTGTGCGCGACCCTGGTCGTCACCGTCGGGTGCGGCGCAAACGCGGGCGCGCCGGTCGCGCCCGGCATGGCGAAGCTGGCGGCGACCGACGCGACCCAGCTGGCGGTGCATCGCTGGCCGGTGGCGCCGGATCGCGCGAAGGCGGTGGTGCTGATCGTGCACGGCGCGTCGGAGCACGCGGCGCGCTACGACCGGTTCGCGCGGTTCCTCAACGAGCACGGCCACGCGGTGTACGCGATGGACCTGCGCGGCCACGGCCAGACCCGGCTGCGCTCGGGCGCGCTGCTCGACGCCGGGCCCGACGCGTGGAACCACATGGTCGAGGATCAGAAGTGGCTGCGCGACCTGATCGGGCGCGAGATGCCGGGCAAGAAGGTCGTGCTGCTCGGCCACAGCATGGGATCCGCGATCGCGCAGGACTACATGACGAGGTACGGCACGAGCGTCGACGCGTACATCCTGAGCGGCACGTTCTACGGCCCGCCGGTGCCCGACGACGTGCTGAAGGCGCTCGATGACGCGGCCGCGAAGGCGCCGCTCGAGCCGTCGGAGATCTTCGCCGGCGTGTTTGCCAACTTCAACAAGCCGTTCTCCGACAAGCCGGGATTCGACTGGCTGAGCCGCGATCCGGCCGAGGTCGCGAAGTACGTCAACGATCCGATGTGCGGCAAGCCGTTCGGCAACGAGCTGACGCGCGACTTCTTCCGCGGGCTGAGCAAGATGCGCGCGCCCGAGGTCGAGGCGAGGATCCCCAGGGACGTGCCGATCCACATCGTCAGCGGCGATCAGGATCCGGTCGGCGAGAACACCAAGGGGGTAATGGCGCTGATCGATCGCTATCACGCGCTCGGGCTGACGAAGGTGACGTACAAGTTCTATCCCCAGGGGCGGCACGAGCTGCTCAACGAGACCAACCGCGACGAGGTGCAGAAGGATCTGCTGGACTGGCTCGACGCGCTGTAGCTGGTGTGCGGTCCTCCACATCGCCCGGCACAGGGCGCCGGCCGCGGCGCGACCATTAACCCGTCGCAGCCGCGCGACCGGATCGCGAGCGAGCACGGCTTTGGCTGGCTGCTCGGGGTGGCCGGCGACCGCGCGCTGGTGACGTCGGGCTGGTCGGGCGGGGCGATCGACATCTACCGGCTGCGCGCCGGCGGGGCACCGCAGTTCGACCAGACGGTGCGGGCCAATGGCTGGGGCGTCAACAGCGTGTCGCGGCAGGACCAGACTTTGTTCTGTCGTCCGGCTTGTGGGGCGTGCAGAGGATCGCGCTGCAGTGACGGCGGCGGCGGGGCCGCGCGGCGCGGCGGTGGTAGCCTCGCCGCGGCATGATCGACGACCTGCTGGCCTACCTGCGAGCCTCCCCCACGCCGTTCCACGCGGTCGACCAGGCGCGCCGCCGGCTCGAGGCGCACGGGTTCCGCGCGCTCGACGAGGCCGAGCCGTGGGACCAGCTCGCGCCGGGCGCGTACACCGTGACGTCGAGCGGCAGCAACCTGTTCGCGTTCGTGCTGCCCGAGGCGGCCGATCACCGGCGCCGGTTCTGCCTGGTCGGCGCGCACACCGACAGCCCGAACCTGCGGATCAAGCCCAGCGCCGAGTACGCGCACGAGGGCTATGCCCAGGTCGGCGTCGAGGTCTACGGCGGCGCGCTGCTCAACTCGTGGCTCGATCGCGACCTCGGCGTCGCCGGCCGCGTGATCGTGCGCCACGACCGCGGCGCGCTCGACAGCCGGCTGGTGTGCCTCGAGCGGCCGCTGCTGTGCGTGCCGCAGCTCGCCATCCACCTCGATCGCGAGGTCAACGACAAGGGCCTGGTGCTCAACCGCCAGGACCACCTCGCCCCGGTGCTCGGGCTCGCCGGCGGCCCGTCGCTCGGCGCGCTGATCGCCGAGGCCGCCGGGGTGGCCGCGGATCGCGTGGTCGCCGGCGACCTGATGCTGTTCGACGTGACGCCGCCGGTGCGGGGCGGCGCGGCGGGCGAGCTGATCTTCTCGGCGCGGCTCGACAACCTCGCGATGTGCCACGCCGCGGTCACCGCGGTCGCGCAGGTGACGCGGCCGGCGGCGATCCCGGTGATCGCGCTGTTCGATCACGAGGAGGTCGGCAGCGAGAGTGCGGCCGGCGCGGCGAGCGCGGTGCTGCCGCGGATCCTCGAGCGGCTCGCCGGCAGCCGCGAGGCGTTCCACCAGGCGTGCGCGCGCTCGACCTGCGTGTCGGCCGACATGGCGCACGCGGTGCATCCGAACTACGCCAGCCGCCACGAGCCGCGCCACCGCCCGCAGCTCAACGGCGGGCCGGTGATCAAGACCAACACCCAGCAGCGCTACGCGACCAGCGCGGCGACCGCGGCGATGTTCGCCGAGCTGTGCCGCGCCGAGGGCGTGCCGGTCCAGCACTACGTGCACCGCACCGACCTGCCGTGCGGCACGACGATCGGGCCGATCGCCTCGACGCGGCTCGGCATCGCGACGGTCGACGTCGGCACCCCGATGCTCAGCATGCACTCGGCGCGCGAGCTCGGCGGCGCGCGCGACCCCGAGACCATGACCCGCGTGCTGGCGCGCTACCTGCGCGGCTGATCACGGCCCGAAGAGGTTCAGGTACGACTCGTTGAACAGCCGGGCGTTCGGGTCCTGGAACAGGACCTCCGCGAGGGTGTCGCACACGGTCGCGCCGAGCAGGCCGGGCGGGATCAGGTGGTCGGGGCACAGCGAGGCGAGCAGACCGCCGCTGTCGAGCAGCCAGCGCGCGCGGCTCAGGCACACCGCCCCGCCGGTGTCCCAGCCGGCCTCGAACAGCATGCCGAGCGGCGGCAACAGGCCGTGCCGCTGGATCGGCCCGGGCGACGGCAGGGTGTCCCAGATGTTGATCATGGTGCCGTTGCGGGTGTGCGGCACGCCGTCGCCGCAGTAGTCGGCGCGCGCCATCCGCGTGCAGGTCCAGTGCATCGTCGTCAGATCGCCGTAGCCGGTGACCCACGGCCGGTAGCCCCAGCGATAGCACTTCGCGATCACGCCGGTCGTGCAGCCGAACGTGAACATCGCGCTCGACTCGCTGCGGTCGCCGTGCTCGTCCCAGATCGCCGCCAGCGGGATCGCGACCCGCCGGCCGTCGGTGTCGGCCGGGCACGCCGGCTGCCACGACGCGGAGTCGTCGACCCACTGCTCCAGCGTGTACAGGAAGGTGTGGCCGGTCGCGGTCGGATCGTAGTGCGCGAGCTCGGGCTGGATCGCGGCAACCCGGTACTGGATCACCGCGGCCGCCGGCGGGCTGACCGCGATGTTGCGGACCTGGGCCTGGAACTGCGCGCCGACCAGCGCGGTGCCGCGCAGCGTGGCCCCGCCGTGCGCGGCGACGACCTCGCCGCGCTCGACCCGGACGCTGGCGAGCGGATCGCCCGCCAGCGTCGCGCCGGCGACCAGGATGCCCTGCAGGTTCATGCCCTGCAGGGTTGCCCCCTGCAGGGTCGCGCCCTGCAGGGTTGCGCCCTGCAGGGTTGCCCCCTCCTGCTCGATGGTGGCGGTGGGCGCGCCGGGCGCGCCGGGCGCGCCGGGCGCGCCGGGCGCGCCGGGCACGGGAGTGGACGACTCGACGCCACAGGCACACAACATCATGCCGAGCGTCACGCTGCAGATATGGAATCTGGTCATGGCTAGTTCTCGTTTGCTGTGGTCAAGCGTGGCCCGACTCGCATCGATATTCAATGGGGGATTGATCGTGAAGTATGCCGCAAAACCAGGCACAGCGTCATGACTTCACGATGACTTCACGAGAACCTCATGCCTGGTGTTTGCGGATCGTCACGCTGTCTCAACGGGGCGTGGCACAGATTCTCACGCCGAGGTGGACATGGCGCTGGGTCGGCTCCCCGGGCTGGCGGTTCACGCTGTGCGCGTCGAGGTCCGAGTAGTACCAGCCGCCGCCGCGGTAGACCGGCCACTCTGCGCCCTCGACCGACCGCACCCACTCCCAGACGTTGCCGGCCATGTCGTCGACGCCAAACGGGCTGCGCGACGCCGGGTGCGAGCCGACCTCGTCGGGGCCGAACGCGAGCGGATCGCGCCCGTAGGTCGCGTCGATGTTGGCGTCGTCGGGCTGGAGCGCGCTGCCGCTCGGGAACGTGCGGCCGTCCGCCCCGCGCGCCGCGCGCTCCCATTCGTACTCGTCGCACAGCCGTGCGCCCGGGATCCGGCCGGTACGATCGAGCCATGCCGCGTAGGCCACCGCGTCGTCATAGGATACCGCGGCGACCGGGAACCTCATCCAGTCCTGTTCGGCGCGCCGCGTGCGGTGCTCGTAACGCAGGCGCTGGCCGGTCTCGGCGGAGTACGTCCGCGTGGTCGGCGTCAGCGATAGCCGCCAGCGCCTGGGACCGATCTCGGTGAGCGTGAGCGAGGAGGTCTGCAGAGCGACCGAGGCCGGGGTGCGCAGCCGGCGCTCGGCGGGCGGTAGATCGTCGAGGAACGCGATCCACTCCCCGAGCGTGACCTCGTACCGGCCGATGTAATAAGCGGTAGTCTGGACCTCGTGGATCGGAGTTGACTTGAGGAATCCGCGCCGCAGTTCGTCGTCCTCGGCGCTGCCGAACAGGAACCGCCCGGCGGGCACGTAGATCATGCCGGGCGGCGCGGCGCCGGCGAGCGGTAGCACGATGTGCTGGCGCAGCGTCTCGCCGCGCGCGAGCAGCACGGGGAGCCGGACGACGAGCCGGCCCGGGACCTCGAACCCGAGAATCACCGAGCCCGGCGCCAGACTCAGCGGCGGGAGCGGCGCCTCACCGAGCCGCTGGCGCGGAGCTCCGGGCCGCTCGCTCCACACCTGCGCGCCGGGCGGGTCGACGTCGAGCTCGACGCGCGCACCGGCGGCCAGCGCCGCGCGGTGGCGGCCGTCGTCGTAGGCCGCGAGGCGGTCGCGGAGCTCGTCGGCGAGATCGCTGCGGTGATCGCGCTCGGCGCGCAGCAGGCGCTCGAACGTGAGGTCGGCGAACTGCGCGCGCAGGCCGCGGCGCGCCGGATCGAGCGACAGCGCGCTCTCGAAGTGCGACGACGCGGCGCGGTACTCGCTGGCCTCCTGGGCGGCGAGCGCCTGGACCCGGTTCCACGCCGTCTCGCCGTCGGTCCAGCGCTGCGAGTCGAACAGGCCGAACGCGCCGCTGCGCGCGGCGTCGCGCTGGCCGGCGAGCCGCCGGGCGTCGTCGAACGCGACGGTCGCGGCGTGGATCTGGTCGGCGATCACCACCTCGAGCTCGCGCCGGGCGCGCGCCCGGATCGCGAGGCCGATCACGACCACGACGACCGCAAGGATCGCGGCCGCGACGATCCCAAGCGTCCGGGTCCGCACCACCGCCGCGCGCGATCGGGCGAGGAACGCGGTCTCGCGCGGCGCCATGGTCGCGGGATCGAGCCCCTGGGTCCCGGCGAGCCGGCGGCGTCCCCACAGCAGCTCGGGCGGGCGGCCGAGGCGCTCCCACTCCGCGGCGGCCTGCTCGATGCGCTGCCGCAGCGCGTGCTCGGCCGCGCCGCGCTGCAGCCAGCCCTGCAGGGTCGGCCAGCTGACGAGGAGCGCCTCGTGCGCGATCTCGTACGCGCCGTGCTGCGCGTCGTTGGCGACGATCACGCGGCCGCGGACCAGCACCTCGAGCGCCGCGCGCTCCGCCCTGCGCTCGACGCCGTCGCCGAGCAGCTCGGCCTCGGTGCGGCGGGCACGGGTGCCCTCCGCGGTCACCAGCCGGAGCAGGATCCGGCGCGCGGCGTCGCGCTCGTCGGCGTCGAGCCCGGCGAGCAGGCGATCGGCGTGGCGGGTCAGCGCGCCGGCGACCCCGCCGAGCTGGGCCAGCGACTCGGCGCGGATCGTCCGGGTCGCGACATCGCGGGCGTCCCAGATCTCGGCGAGCGTGAACTGGAGCAGCGGCAGACCGCCGGGCGCGAGCTCGGTCTGCTCGACCAGCGCGTCGATCAGCATCTCGGACTCGAACGCGACGCCCTTGGCGGCCGCCGGGCGGACGACCACCTCGCGGATCCGCTCGCCGGTGAGCGGGCGCAGGAAGTACAGCCCGCGCGTCATCTCCTCGCCGAGCCCGGGCAGCATCGCGAGCCGCCACAGGAAGTCGGACCGCCCGGTCGCCAGCACGCGGACCGAGGGCACGCGCACCGCGAGCGCGCCGAGCGCGGCGGCGACCACCCGGGCCTCGCCGGGCTCGGACAGCGTGAGCAGCTCCTCGAGCTGATCGACGAACAGCAGCAGGCGGCGCGCCGGGAAGTCGGCGGTCGGCAGCGCCTGCTGGCGCACCGCGCGGGCGAACGCGTCGGGCGTGTCGCGCAGCAGCGCGTCGAGCGCCGCCTCGTCGGTGTCGAGCCAGCCCGACATCGCGGCGGCGAGCGAGCGCACCGGGTGGCGCCCCGGCACGACGTCGACCCGCGACCAGCCGTCGTGATCGATCAGCCACGGCAGCACGCCGGCGCGGCACAGCGACGACTTGCCGGTGCCCGAGTCGCCGCCGACGACCACGAACGGATCGCTGCGCACGCGGTGGACCAGCTCGCGGATCTCGCTGCGCCGGCCGAAGAACAGCGAGGCGTGCTCGGACTCGAACGCGGCGAGGCCGCGGTACGGGTTGCCGTCGGGCACGCTGACCATCAAGGTCGGCGCGATGCACTCCTCGAGCGCGACGACCAACGCATCAACCGACAGGAACCGCGCGCCGGCGTCGCGCTCGACCAGGCGATCGATGATCGCGGCGAGCGCGGGCTCGACGCCGGGGACGACCTCGCCGAGCCGCGGGATGTCGCGCCCGATCAGGCCGCGCAGCACCGGCATCGGCACGCCGTGGTGCGGCGCCGCGCCGGCCAGGAGCTCGTAGAGCAGGACGCCGAGCGCGTAGAGGTCGGAGCGCCGGGTCGCGGGTTCGCCGCGCCACAGCTCGGGCGCCATGTAGAGCGGCGTGCCGAGCAGCCGGCCGGAGCGCGACACGGAGGCGCTGGCCTCGAGCCCGGTGGTATCGGCGCGCTCGCCGGCCGGGCGCTGCGGCGAGGGCGCGGTCTCACCCGCCACGAGGTGGCTGAGCGCGCGGATATCGAACCGCTCGCGCGGCGGCGCGTCGTCGTCATCGGCCGCGGCATCGACCCCGCTGGCGAGCCCGAAGTCGAGCAGCTTGGCGCGGCCGTCGTCGGACAGGATCGCGTTGGCCGGCTTGACGTCGCGGTGCAGGACACCGCAGCGGTGGGCGGCGGCGAGCCCGCGCGCGAGGTCGAGCGCGATGTCGAGGACCTGGCGCGACGGCGCCGGGCGGTCGAGCTGATCGAGCGGTCGCCCGCGCACGTACTCCGAGACCAGGTAGGGATGGCCGGCGACCTCGGCGATCCGGTAGATCGCGACGACGTTGGGGTGCTGGAGCCGCGCGATCGCGCGCGCCTCGTCGAAGAACCGCGCGCGTGCCACCGGATCCTTGGCCGCGCGCACGAACTTGACCGCGACCGGCCGATCGAGCAGCGTGTCGTGGGCGAGGTAGACCTCGCCCATCGTGCCGCGGCCGAGCAGCCGGACCAGCCGGTACTCCTCGAACTCGTCGGGCGGCCTCCACTCGGGCTCGGTCATGCGGCGCAGGGCGATGTTGTCACCGTTGCGCGGTGCGCGGGCTTGCCCGGTGTCACGCGAATGCGGCGCACACACCGCTTGCTCTGGATCCAACATGGAATCTGCCTTACGCCCGCAGTGATCGCCGAGGCGGGCGTCCTCCGCGCACCGGAGCTCGCTAGCAAGGCATGTGCTTGCGGCGCCCGGTCCGGTCGCCGAGTTTCGAGCGGCAGCGCACGTGGCACGCGAGCGCATGCGTGCCGATCCGCATCAGCAATTTTCGCACAGGGTGATACCCTGGCGCCCGCCGTGCGCCGGAGTCTCGTTCACGAAGGTGTTACCGTGCGCGCGCAAATTTCGAGGAGACGGTCTATGCAAGAATGGCGACGGATCGCAGCAGTGGCGGCGGCGGTGCTCTCGACCGCGGCGCCTCGGGTGTCCCGGGCAGAGATCTCGGCGGCCGAGCTCGACGGCGTCGCGCAGCGGATGATCGCGCAGGAGCGCGTGGCCGGCGCGTCGGTGCTGGTCGCGCGCCACGGCAAGGTGATCCTGCACAAGGGATACGGCCAGGCGGACCTCGGGCTGGAGACGCCGACCCGGGACGAGACGGTCTATCACGTGGTGGGCCCGATGCTGCCGTTCACCGGCATCGCGGTGCTCCAGCTGGTCGAGCGCGGCAAGCTGGCGCTCGACGACGAGCTGGCGAAGCACGTGCCGGAGTTTCCGATGCAGGGCCACCGCGTGACGATCCGGCAGCTGCTCGATCACACCTCGGGCATCGTCGACTACCATTACCTGGGCGATCCGATCGAGGCGACCAGCCGGCTGCCCAAGGCGCTCGACGAGGTGATGGCGCTGTACGCCGGCAAGAAGTGGGTCAACGAGCCGGGCAAGAAGTGGGACTGGTCGATCTCCGGGTTCCAGCTGCTGGTGACGATCGTCGAGCGGGTCAGCGGGGAGAGCTTCGCCGACTACGTGCAGCACAACATCGTCGGCCCGGCCGGCGTGGCGTCGACCACGTACTGCGACGACTTCACGCTGGTCCGCGGGCTGTCGCACTCCTACCGGCACCACGAGCAGCACTTCGTGCCGGCGTACGAGAACGCCATGGCGTACAACGCCGACCTGCGGTTCTGCAGCACGGTCGGCGACCTGTACCAGATGTGGACCGCGATCGCCGGCAGGCACCTGGTCGCCCCCAGGACGTTCGCGATGATGGCGACGCCCGAGGGGCCGGCCCAGCACACGAGCGCGCGCGACCCGAACGCGGGGTACGGCCTGGCGATGATCGTCAATCGCGAGGACGACCACCGCCGGATCGGCCAGCACGGCTCGCTGCTCGGCTACAGCGGCAGCCTGTACGACTTCCCCGAGGACGGACTGACGATCGTCGTGCTGACCAACACCGAGGGCCAGAACGCCTACGCGATCACCCGGGCCCTGGCGCGCGCCGCGCTCGGGCTCGCCCCCCTGCCCGCGCCGCCGCCGCCCGCCGCGGAGCGTGCGCTGGCCGATACCGCGGTGCCGGCGGCCGAGCGCAGCCGGCTGTCCGGCACGTTCGCGCTCAAGCTCGAGCACCTCGACGACGGGCTGCATGACTCGTTCGCGCAGTACCGCCGGACCTACCGCGTGTTCGACGAGAACGGCCGGCTGATGATCCAGGCGCTCGGCGAGGTCCCCGAGCGGCTGCTCGAGCAGGCCGACGGCGAGTTCGCGATCCGCTCGCATCCGGCGAGCCACATCGTGTTCGCGGTCAAGGCCGGCCATGCATCGAGCATGAAGATCGATCCGTCGCCGTTCGGCGTGCCGCTGTCGGGCGCGCGCGTCGGACCGGGCGATCCGCAGACCTTCCACCGCGAGCTGAAGTGACACGTCTCCGCGCCGGGGCCCGCACCGGCGACACTCCGGACGAACACCGCGGGTGTTCCGGTACTGTACCGACGGTTCCGCGATCCGCACACTGCATACGACCTGGCAGATCTGTGTGCGGGCTCGGATCAGCAGTATTCTGATTCCACTACTTTCATGACGAAGGTAGTTGACCCACACCTGCCAAGGAGTCACCCGATGAAGATCAAGACACGGGTCAAGGCCGGCCAGCGCACCACGTCGATCCTCGACTGAGGATCGGCCATCGGGCGGGTCGGGTCAGGCGGAGCGGGGCCGCTGGCGCAGGCGGTCGAGGACCTTCGGGTAGGACAGGCGCAGCGCGTCGAGGATCTCGTCGTGGCTGCGCGGCGGGCGTGGGCCGGCGGACGGTGGCGCAGGATCGATCAGCTGGGCGGCGGGCGGCAAGACCGCGGCCGGCGCGACGGCGGGCCACTCGGCGGCGGTCCGCATGGCCGGGGGCGGAGCGGCGAGGTCGCCCTCGAGCAGCGGCCACAGCTGGGCGCGGACGTCGGGGGGCAGGATGCTCTCCAGGTACTCCAGCGCGGTGCCGCGCAGCTCGGGGTCGTCGGTCTGGACCGCATGGAGCGCGATGCGGAGCGGCTCGGCGGGCAGCGCGAGTCCGAGCACGGTGAACACGTGCTCCAGGCCGGCGCTGCCGCGGTGGACCGGGGCGTCGGCGCCGGCGCGATCCGCGATCGCGGCGGCCAGCTCGTCGAGCACCTGGTGGCGGGTGAACGCGTCGCGATCGGCCACCAGCTCGCGCCGGACCGCGTCGAACACGTCCTCGGCCGGGACCCCGCGGAAGTGGCCATCGGCGGCGAGCCGGGCGAGCGCGGCGCCCGATCGGTAGCGGACATCGAAGCTCGGATCGCCGAGCGCGCGCCACAGCCCCCAGCTCGCGTGCCCCGGCTCGCCGGACAGCAGCACGGCGGGCAGCCGGTGGCGCACCGCGGGGTCGCGGCGCGGATCGAGCAGCGCATCGACCAGCATGCCGGTGCAGCGCGGCGCGACGGCGCCGAGCGCGGTGATCGCGGCGCGCGCGACGTCGTCGCGGCCGAGCAGGTCGACGGCGCACGGGGCGAGCTCGGGCGTGAGCCCGCCGGACAGCGCGCGCTGGATCCGGCCGCCGTCCCCGGACCGCAGATCGGCGATCACATCGAACATCGGGTCGCGGTCGGGCGCGGCGCGCCGGCGAGCTCGCGGCGCGGGGGTACGCTCGCGCGGCGGCGGCGGGGCCCGCATCCGCAGCGACAGCGCCGGGAACTCGCCGGACTGGCCCAGGCCCGGCACCCCGTCGAGCGTGATCCACGGCCGCGGCTCGTCGTCGGTGACCGGCGCGGCGGCGGGCTCGGACGCGCGCGCCAGCAGGCTGTCCTCGAGCGCCATGGTGTAGCTGCGCGGCAGCCGGATCGCGAGCACCATCGCGGCCGCACCGACGCAGACCGTGGCGATCAACAGGCCGGTCCGCGGCTCGGCCAGCGAGTACACCATCAGACCGACGAGCTGTGCGCCGAGCACGTCGCCGATCCGATCGGCCCCGACGTCGAGCACCAGCTTGGCCGGGCGCTTGTGGTCCTCGACCAGCGGCGCATAGATCAGCTCGTAGCCGGCGCGATACACCGAGTTGTGGGTCACCGCCTCGGCACCGCGCGCGATCGCCGCGACCAGCGGCACCGGCATGGCGAGCGCCGCGATCCCGAACACCGTGACCGCGGCCGGCAGCGTCGCGACGCTGCGCGCCACTCCGAGCCGCGCGATCACCGGGCCGCACACCGCGACCTGGACGATCGCGGTGATCACGCTGGTCACGGTGTAGAAGATCGCCAGCGAGCGCAGCACGCCGTCGTGCGACGCGCCGCGCACGATGTCGGCCTTGAAGATGTAGTCCATGACCGCGGCGGCGATCGCGCCGAGGATCACCAGGCCGCCGAGCACGCGCAGCAGCGGCGACCCGGTCGCGGCGCGCAGCGCGAGCCAGGTATCGGCGGGGGCAACCGCGGCCGGCTCGCGGCGCTCGGCCCAGCCGAACAGCCGGAGCGTCACCGCGCAGGTCAGCTGCAGGCCGGCGAGCACGAGCAGGATCGCATCGGGTGCCAGGTACACCGCGGAGCGCTCCGCGATCACGCCGCCGAAGATCCCGCCCAGCGTCGCGCCGATGCCGATCCGCGCGATGTGGCGCTTGGCGCTCTGGACGTCGAACCGCTCGTTGACCATCGACCAGAACCCCGAGACCAGCACCGCGCCGAGCGTCGCGAGGTGGAAGAACACGACCACGGCGATCGCGCGCGGGGCACGCCCGATCAGCAGCCACTCGGCGACGGAGATCGCCGCGCTCGCGACGTGGAGCACCGGGATCAGCCGCGCCGGCCCCCACCGCACCATCAGCCGGCCGGCCACCAGGATGATCGGCAGCGAGGTCAGCGCCGAGATCGTGAGGAACAGCGGCAGGCGGGTGACGTCGAACCGGGCGAGCAGGATCGCGTCGCGCGCCGCCTTGCCGGCGACGAACGACGCGATCACGGTCACCGCGCTGACCGTCGCGATCCACGCCGCACCGCGCTGGTCGTCACGCGCCATGGCGACCGGCCCGCGCCCGGTCCCCGGCGGTCGCACCGCCGCTCGCCGCCGCGAGCCGGTCGTGCACCCGGCCCGCGCCCGCGGCCAGGGCGAGCCAGCACACGGCGAGGACGACATTGAGCACGGCGAACGCGCGGACCCCGAGGCCGAGGACCTCGACGAACAGGAACACGATGCCCAGGCCGGCGATCACATCCCCCATGCGGAAGAAGAACGTGTCGATCGCGGCCTTCGCCTTGTACTTGCGATCGCGGTCGGTCGGCAGGAACAGGGCCTGGCGCAGCGTGTTGTGCAGCGAGTAGTCCAGGCTGTTCTCCGCGGTCTTCTCGACCCGGACCATCGTGACGTTGACGAACAGGCCGACCGCGACCCAGCCGCCGAGCACGATCAGCGGCATCACGAACAGCGCGCGCCGGATCCCGAGCCAGGTCAGCAGCCGGGCCACGACCAGCGCCTGGAGCGCGAACGACAGCAGGTTCACCAGCGCGTAGTAGTCGGAGTAGAACGACTCCAGGTAGCGGCCTTGCACCGAGTCGACCGCCGCGGGCGGCTTGCCGGACGGCGCGGCGGGCCCCGATCCCGCCGGCACTGCAGCCGGGGCCGGACCGGGCGCGACCTCGGCCGCGACCTGCTTGGCGCGCTCGGTCGCCATCTTGCCGATCACGTACTCGCCGGTCGAGTTGATGACCGTGGCGACCAGCAGCATCGCGGCGAGCCGCCGCAGGTAGCGGTCCTTGATGACCAGCGCGAATCCGCCCTTGCGGGTCATCGCGGGCGCGTGGGCAGCCTCGGGCTCGTCGGGCAGGCCGGGGATCGAGTGCGCCCGGCGGCCGCGCATCCGCTCCCGGCGATCGGCGATCCGGTACAGCGCGATCGAGACCGCCAGGCCGCCGGCGGCGACCAGCATGAGCGCGTACATGCCGAGCACGCGGTGCAGCAGGTGGGGCACGAATGCGCCGAGGATCGCGCCGACGCTCGCGCCGACGCCGATGATCGCAAACAGCCGCTTGCCCTGCTCTTCATTGTAGAGGTCATTGGCAAACGACCAGAAGTTCGACACCACCAGGATGTTGAAGATCCCGAGCCACAGGTAGAACGCCAGCCCGATCGGCGCCCGGGCGTGGGCCAGCCCATAGAATGCGATCAGGCAGCCGATGAAGATCAGCTGCATCGTGGTGAGCAGGCGCACCCGGTCGACCCGGCTCGACAGCCAGCTGAACGCGGGGACCACGCCGATCAGGAGCAGCGTCTGCCCCGCCGATGCGTAGGCCTTGAGCTCGGCGCCGCCGCCGAGCAGGATCATCGGCTCGCGCAGCACCTTCAGCAGGTAATAACAGGTGAGCAGCACGAACACGTTCACCGTGAGGATCACCACGGTGGCGAGCTCGCCGCGCTTGACCGGGGCAAGCGCGACGAGCAGCCGGCGGAACACAGAGGGCTCGTCGAGCGCGACTGCGAGGTTGGTGCTGCTGTGGATCATGGTGCGGGTCACCTGCGGGCGCGGCACGCGCTCCGGTCCGGCGCCGGCCCGATCAGCTGCAGGCGATGCAGACAACTCCGTGCAAGGCCACTGCCACCCGGCGCTGCGAAGTCTCCGCGCTGCGCGCTCTGAATTCACGGGACTCCGCGTGCGGCGGTGACCATCCCGTGCTCGAGCGCGCGCTCGCCGGGCGCAACCGCCCGGCATGCGAACGCAGCTGATCCACCGGTCCGAGCGCAGCGCCGGACGCAACGCTGATCACGGGACGCTCACCGGATCATGGCCGGCCGCGCGCCCGGCACCATGCGTCCGGCCGGCGACCTCCATTGCGCCGGCCAGCACGTCGTGGGAGCGCGCGTCGCGCGATCCGGCGAACGATGCGTTCGCGTCGGTTCCGTGGTCCTCGCCTTGCACCGTGGCGTGCGCGACATGGCAGCGCTCGGATGCCCGTCGGCTCGGGCCGCGCGTGCGATCGCCGCCGGGCTACTCGCGATCGCACCGGCCGCCGCGGCGGACCCGGAGCCGGCGGAGCCTGCTCGCGTCGCCGGCGTCGTCGAACCGCGCGCCGGCGAGCCACCGTCGCAAACCCCGGTGCAGACGCCGGTGCTCACGCCCGCGCCGGGCCGCGACCTCACCGCGGCCGACGTCGCCGCCGATCCGCCGCCCGGGCTCGACAGCGGCCGCCTCGATCCGCCCGAGATCGACTCCCCGTGGCGCCGGATCGCCCGCGGCGCGCTGTACGTCCCCCGGCTCGTCCTCGACGCGCTGCTGTTTCCGTTCCGCGGCGCGCTGTGGATCAACGAGCACTACCGGGTCACCGACTGGTACGACCGGATCTTCTACAATGACGCGCAGACCCTCGCGCTGTATCCCACCGCGGCGATCGACACCACGCTCGGCGTCACGGTCGGCGCGCGGTTCGTCGACCTGGACCTGTTCGGCGAGCGAGAGCAGCTCGGGCTACAGATCACCTTCGGTAGCTGGTACCGCCAGATCTACGCGGTGAGCCTCGGCAGTGGCCGCCGGCTCGGCGAGCGGTTCTCGCTGGGGCTCGACGCCGCCTACGAGCGCCGCCCGCACGACACATTCTACGGGATCGGCAACGGCGACCTGCGCCACAGCGTCCCCGTGCCACCCGCGCCGGTGATCGATCCGCTCGTGAGCTCGACCGCGCTCGAGACGTTCTACCGCCAGGACCGGTCGCGGGCGACGCTGCTCGCCGACCTGCGCGCCTGGCGCGAGCTCCACGTCCGCGCCGCCGGCACGATCTCCCGGGTCCGCTTCGGCAGTCCCGATCAGGGCACACCCATCACCGCGTTCTACGAGCCGGGCGGCCTGGTCGGGCTCGGCGGCATCCAGTACGGCTACGGCGAGCTCGAGCTGCGCTGGGACAGCCGGCGCAACGCCACGATCTGGGAGCCGGTGTCGGTCCACAGCCTGGGCACGCTGGCGTCGGTGTTCGCCGGCCGCACCCACCGGCTCGACGGCGGGGCCGGCTACTCGCGCTACGGCCTCGACGTCGCGCAGTTCGTGCGGCTCGCCGAGGGCCCGCGCGTGCTGATCGCCCACGTTCACGGCGAGGGCGTGACCGGCCGCCTCGATCAGGTGCCGTTCACCGAGCTGCCGGCGCTCGGCGGCCCGACCTACCTGCGGGGCTACGCGCTCGACCAGTATCGCGATCGGGTCGCCGCGTTCGCCTCGGTCGCCTACGAGTGGGACCTGTCACAGTGGTTCGCCGCGCGGCTGTTCACCGACGCCGGCCGGGTCTACCCGGCGCTCGACGATCTATCGCTCCGCGATCTCCGCGTCGGCTTCGGCCTCGCCGTCGAGGCGCACAGCGCCAGCTCGTTCGTTCTGGAGGCCAGCGTCGGCTCGTCGATCGACGGCGGGCTGTTCCTCGACCTGTCGTTCAACCCGGTCTACGACATCCAGGACCGCGTGAGGCGCCGATGACGTCGCGATGCCTGTCCGCGATCGCCGCGCTCGCCGCGTGTGCCCCTGCGCCCGGGCTGCCCGTTGCGCGGTTCGCCAACGCCCCGCCGGTGCTCGCCGTCAACGACCGGCTCGACGTCCCGACGCCGCCGGCCCCGCGCGACGTGTTCATGGACGTCGATCACTGGGACGGCGTGGTGCAGCGCCGGATCGACCGCGGGCTGTCGCTGCCGCGGCCGCGTCGCGCGCTCGGCGTCAACGCCCTCGACGAGGTGCCCGACTCGACCTGGTTCACCAACCGGATCGGCGTGCGCGCCATGGCGATCGACGAGCTGGTCCGCGGCCCGCTCACCCTCGACAGCCCCGAGCTCCACAGGCCGTGGATCATCCAGAGCGCCAAGCCCGGCAACAGCGACATCGGCTTCATCGTCCGGGACGCCCGCGGCGTGAAGTTCCTGATCAAGTTCGACGCCGCCGGCTACCCCGAGCAGGAGACCGCGGCCCACGTCATCGTCGACCGGATCCTGTGGGCGTGCGGCTACAACACCACCGAGGACTTCATCGTCCGGCTGCGCCGCGACGACCTGATCCTCGCGCCCGACGCCACCTTCACCGACCGGTTCGGCGACAAGCACCGGCTCGACGCCGAGCTCGTCGACCAGAAGCTCCGGCTCGTCGAGCGCCTGGCCGACGGCCGCTACCGCGCCCTCGCCTCGCGCTGGATCGACGGCAAGACCCTGGGCGGCCACCCCGCCGAGGGCGTGCGCGACGACGACCGTAACGACCGCATCCCGCACGAGCTACGCCGCGATCTGCGCGGCGCCGGCACCCTGTTCGCCTGGCTCGATCACGTCGACGTCCAGGAGAGCAACTTCCTCGACACCTGGATCGCCGATCGCGCCGACTCGCACATCCACTACGTCAAGCACTACCTGATCGACTTCGGCAAGAGCTTCGGCGTCATGGCGAGCACCGGCCACGACCCGCGGCGCGGCCACGCCTACGTCATCGACCTCGCCGCGATCGCCGGCTCGCTCGTCGAGCTCGGCCTGGTCGAGCGGTCCTGGGAAGGTCGCAGCGCGCCGGCCCTGCGCGGCGTCGGCCTGTTCGAGGCCCCGACCTACGACCCCTCCGCCTGGGTCCCCGACTATCCGGTCTACGTCCCGATCCTCCTCGCCGACCGCTTCGACGCGTTCTGGGCCGCGAGGATCCTCATCCGCTTCACCCGCGCCCAGCTCCACGCCCTGGTCGAGACCGGCCAGCTCACGGATCCACGCGCCGTCGAGTACGTCACCGACACCCTGGTCGCCCGCCAGCGCGCCACCGCCGCCTACGGGTTCGCCCGGGTCAACCCGCTCGACCGCTTCGCCGTCTACCGCGACCGGCTGTGCTTCGACGACCTCGCGATCGGCTTCGGGTTCGCCGCCGCCGCCGCCACCCGCTACGAGGTTCGTCGCCACGACCGTCGGGCACAGCCACTCGGCACGAGCGATGCCAGCGGCGTGGCCGACGGTCGCGTCTGCGTCCCACTGGCCCTGCCGGCCGCCGGCGACGACTACACGATGATCCGGATCACGACGACCCGTCCGGGGTTCCATGGCGCCACCGTCGTCCACGTCGCCCGCGATCCCGCCTCGAATGCCCCCCGCGTGATCGGCATCTGGCGCGAGTGATCAG
>JBGQCL010000035.1:0-46246 GCA_041495365.1 Kofleriaceae bacterium
CGGCGATCGCGCGCGCGGCGATCGCGAGCAGCACCAGCAGCGAGAAGATCTGCCCGCTCGACAGGCCCGCGTAGATCCCGCGGCCGGCGTCGCCGCGCAGCGTCTCGATCGCGAGCCGCCCGATCGCGTAGATCGCCGCGGCGAGCACGAACAGCTCGCCGTCCTTGCGCCGCCGCCGCCCGACCCCGAGGCGGAGGGCGATGGCGACGGCGATCGCGACGATCACCAGGCCGAGCGCGGCCTCGTAGAGCTCGGTGGGATGGACCGGCAGCGACGCGGCGCGGTCGGCCGGGATCAGGCCGGCGTGCACGTGATCGCGCCAGGCCGGGCTGCCGGCCGGAAACCGCACCGCCCACGGCAGCGACGAGACCTTGCCGTAGTCGCATCCGGCCATGAAGCAGCCGAGCCGCGTGAACGCGAGCGCGACGCCCAGCGGGATCACCGCCAGATCGGCCATGCGCGCGACCGACACGCCGTCGCGCCGGCAGACCCGCACGACCGCGGCGGCGCCGGCGAGGTAGCCCCAGAACGAGGTCATGCCCGACCACCGCAGCTGGAAGCGCCCGGTCGCGACCAGGTGCTCGACGGCCGTGATCGCCGCAGGGACGGCGATCCCCGCGATCACCGCGGCGACATGGCACCACAGCACCGCCGATGCGACGGTGCCCGGATCCAGACCGCGGCGGCGCGCGAGGACGAGCATCACGACGAGCGCCGCGAGCCCGGCGAGGCCGACGCACGTGAACCACGACGGCGCCAGCAGGCCCGCGACGTCGGCGCGCATGTGGTGCGCGAGCCAGTGCAGGGCGTACGGCCTCACGAGGCACCCCGCCCGGTGTCCGGGGGGGCCGGATCCGAGGGCGTCGCGTCCGGAGGTTCCGCGTCGTACTCCGCGCGGGCGCGCCGCCGCTCGGCGCGCCGCCGCACGATCGTCGCGAACGGGATCGGCAGCAGGGCCCATGCGATCGCGACGGGCAGACCCGCGCCGGCGTGGCCGCGGGGTCCGCCGACGTTGCAGTCGCCACCGCCGCCGCCGCAGTCGCCACCGCCGCCGCTGCAGTCGCCACCGCCGCCGCTGCTGCAGTCCCCGCCGCCGCTGCTGCCGCAGTCGCCACCGCCGTCGCCGCTGCTGCAGTCGCCACCGCCGTCGCCGGAGCTGCAGTCGCCGCCGTCGCCGGAGCTGCCCGAGCAGCTGCTGCCGCCGGCGTCGGCGCCATCCCCGGAGTCGCTGCATCCGGATTGCTCGTTGGAGTCCGAGCACGTGCCATCGTAGGGCGCGTCGCAGCTCGGCCCGTCGAGCTCGCAGTCCGGCACGTCGTCGCAGTTCGGATCGCCGTTGAACGAATCGTCGCAGCTGATCGAGGTGCTGCGCGGCCGCGGCGACCCCGGACCGCCGGAGCCGGGGCCGGGGAAGCCCGGGCTCGACGCGCCGTAGAGCGCCGCGAGGCACGCATCGAGCGGCGCGGCGCACGTGGGGCTGTCGAGGAACTCCGCGTTGGCCTCGAGCGTCGAGATCGACTCGCTCGCGCCGGTGTCGCGCGGGCACGACGGCGCGCTGGTGGCGGCGCACGAAGCGACCGCGTCGATCGCCAGCGCCAGATCGATGCAGATCAGGTAGTCGCCGCGCCCCCGGTTCGCGGTGAGCAGCATGCACTCGGCCTTGCCGTCGCCGAGGTCGGTGATCGCCGGGCATGGGCCGCCGGACAGGCAGGCGTCGCAGCGGTCGCGCTGCGCGGCCGCGCACTCGGCGACCGAGCCGTAGAAGCTGTACGGGTTGCCCGCGGCGCTGGCGACCGCGCGCGGGGCGGCCGCCGGCGATGCAGGACTCGCCGAGGCGGCGAGCCCCAGCAGCGCACAGCACAAGAAAGGTAGACGAGAGGTATTTGTCACGAGCTCCTCGGAACGCAAAAGCGCGGCTCGAGCCTCGACGAGCCGGACGAGAGCCGCGTGCCCAGCGCAATTTGCAAGCAGCAAACCACGTGTGGCGCGGCGCCCCGCGCTCACTTAGGTTCCTGGACCGCGGCGCGACCTGTGTTGGCGCGGAACACCTGTTGTCCGTCCGCAACAGAACCGGATCACCCACCCGGCAGGACGCGGCACCACCCACGATCGGAGTCAACGCGCGAAGCACCCGAGATGTTCGCTCCACGCGGAGGCCGGTGGCCGGGCTTCCGTGGGCGAGCTTACATCCCGCCGGTCGCCGCGAGCCATCGACGGCCGGCGCGCCGCCGCAGTAACGTGGCGCCCGCGAGCGCCCTCTCTTGCCGCACGGAGCCCCATGAGCGTCTTCCAGCCCCAGCATGCCGCTGCGCCTCCCGGCGCGAACGTCGATGTCGCGCTCGAGATGCGGCGGGGCCACGTCGGGATCGAGGACACCGACCGGACCCTGCTCGGCCTGTTCCGCGACCACCTGGCGCACCGGGCCGGCGACGCGCCGCTGCGGATCTTCGATATCTGCAGCGGCAGCGGCTTCTTCATCCGCCGGCTGTCGCGCGAGCTGCCGGAGGTCGCGGCGCACCAGCTGTTCGCGCACGAGGACGAGCCCGAGGTCCTGCCGCTGCTTCAGGCGCGGCTTGCGGGCAGCGCGATCCGGATCCACGCCGGCTCGTTCTGCGACTGGCGCGAGCCGATCGATGTGCTGCTCAGCTGGGGCTCGTTTCACCACATGCCGCGCAGCTACCTCGCCCACGCGCGCACGCTGCTGCGGCCGGGTGGCCTGGTGATCCTCGCCGACGAGTTCTGCCCCGAGTACCTGACGCCGGCGATGGTCGAGCGCGTGCGCTCGGCGCCGGTGATCCACATCGCCGGCGGCTACGTCCTGACCAGCGACGCCGAGCTCGCGGCGTTCCAGCGGACCGGCGCGCTGCCGGCGATCGCGGTCGAGATGGAGCGCCTGCGCCAGCAGGTGCTGTGGAAGTGGTACCGCCACGTCGTCGACGTGATGATGGAGCGCGCGTGCCTGAATGCGGCGCTCTACGAGCTGCGGACCACGCGCGACGACCTCGACACCGCGTTCGGCTCCGAGCACAAGCTATCGCCGGTGGTCGGCGAGCGCGAGCTCGCATTGCTCGGGTTCGAGCTGGTGTCGCGCCACGTGCCGGTCGCCGAGGCGGCGCCCGCGCGCGACAGCTTCTTCGTGTACGTCTATCGCGCGAGCTGACCGCGACCGCCGGTCGCGCGGTTCACGGCCGCCACACGCCGATCACGCGCGCGACCCGGGTCTGCGGGTCCCGGGCGACGTGCACGAACGTGTCGCCGGCAAAGCTCGATCGCATCGTCGAGATCTGCACGATGGTGTACCCGCCGCCGTCGGCGCGGAGCACCGGCAACTCGGCGCACGCGTGGCCGCTGATTCCCGCGGTGGTGATCCGAGCATCGAGCGGTCGCCCGGCGACGTCGTGATGGGTGATCGCGTAGCGGGTCTGGCTCGACGGCACCAGGTGCGAGCCGATCGCCAGATCGTCGAAGCAGAGCTCGACGCGGTCGCCCGCGGTCTCGATCGAGAACCGATCGAGTGGATCGACGCGCGCAAACCAGTGGGCCGCCGTCATCCGCTGGCGAGCGACCAGCGTGTCGGTGAGGTACTCGACCGCCCGTGGATCGGAGAACCGCCCGGCTTCCACGGCGGCATGGATCTGGTCGCGCGTGAACCTCGCGACGATCTTGGCGCCCCAGAACTTGTCGAACCGGTCGGCGGTGAGAAACGGCGCGTAGCCCGGGGAGTCGGCATGCCAGCTGCCCGGATCGAACATCGCGGTCCCGAACAGCGACGACACGCCGCGCGGCCGCGGTGCGCTGCGTTCCTCCCACGGTTGCGCGGACAGGCCCGCCGTGACGAACATGCGAACCATCGCGGCGAGATCGATCCGGTAATAGACTCCGCGCCACCAGTCGAAGGCGATCTCGCCCATCGCGCCCAGGCTCTTGCCGAAGTCGATCGCATAGTGCTTCACGTAGTGATGATGGGGATTCCCTGGGTCCGCGACCCAGCTGTCGATGTACTGGCCCTCCGTCACGTCGACCGCGTCGAGCCACGCATAGATCGGGTATTGCCCGCGCAGGTCGCGGCGCAGCTCGTGGGGGATCCGGTCGTTGCGATCGTCCTCGCGCACGCCCTCGCCGGGATGGCCGCCCAGCGTCACGCCGTCGATCCAGCGCGACGCGAGCGCGCGGATCCGGCCGTCGGGCTCGTGTCGCACCGTCGCGAGCGCTCGATCCAGCGCCGCGCGATCGAGCCGGCGGGTCTCGCCGCCGGTCAGGTCCTTCACCGTGGCATCGGCCGCCAGGACCAGGTCCTCGGGCCGCAGGTACACCACGTGGTCCTCGGGCACGTTGTAGCCGCACGCCCACAGCAGCCGGTTGACCACCACGTGGGTGCCGGTCTCCAGCTCGGGGGGTGCATCCCCGGCGTCGAACTTGATCATGTACTTGACGCCGCTCGCGTCCTTGATGATGAACCCGACCGACGTGCCGCCGATCTTCGTGCTGCGGACCGTCCACGGCGTGTGACGCTCGGGGTCGTCGGCCGCCGGGCCCGCGCGGACCTCGTCGGGCGTCAGCTCGCGCGCGCCGATCCGGTTGGTGAACCAGGTCGAGTCGGGCACCTCGTCGAGCGCGTTGACGCCGAGCGCGCGGCGCGGGCGCGGCAGCTCGAGGCCACGCGTGATCCGGCGCCCGATCGTGCCGTCGTAGACGTAGGTATCGGGCAGGAACAGGCGGCTCTCGGGCGGCTTCGCCACATCGAGCCGGTCATTGACCACCCGGGCGACCGGCGCGTTGGCGAACCGGACCTCCGGAACGGCCGAGCCGGACGCACAGCCCATGACCAGCGCGCATGCCATGCAGGACAGCCTCATCGCCGGCGCTCCTTGCTGTCGAGGATCGGGTTGAACGACACGCTGAGCACCACGCCGCCGTCGATCGAGCTCGCGATGCTGCTCTCGACCACGAAGCCACGGGTGCCATGGATCTCGAGCCCGACCCCGTATCCCACGCGCATCCCCCGCGCGGTGAGCTGGTCGAGCCCAGGAAACACCCGGCCGGCGTCGGTGAACAGGTAGGCATCGACGAGGTGGGACAGGTCCCACTGGTACTGGATCGATCCGGACGCTGCGACCCGATCGCGGAACCGCTCGAACGTGTAGCCGCGCAGGACGCTGCTGCCTCCCAGCATCGGCAGCTCGGTGAACGGGACCTCGTCCCGTCCGCCGGTCACGCCGCTGCCGTGGAACCGCACGCCGATCAGCCGCGGCCCGGTGGCGATCCTCCAGTACTGCTGGAGCTCGACACCGTAGCGCCAGAAGTCGGCCCCGCCGTCGAGCCGATGCACGCGCCCCGCGAGCGCCGACGCGAGCAGGCCGGTCGAGTGGACGTCGCGCGGCTCCCACGCGGTCGCCGGCCGCCGGGTGTCCCACGACAGCTCGAGCTCGCCGTACGCGTGGCGGACGCCGGTGGCGAAGCCGACCAGATCCGGCGCCGCATACGCGGTATCGATCGACGTGCCCGACGCACCCGACGCGATCGGCCCGAACTGCAGATCGGTGACGGCGCCGGTGCCCAGGACATGCAGGCCGTCGGTCACGCGCACGTCGCCGACCACGGCCGCGCGCGCTTCCTGGTAGCGATGACGGGTCTCGATGGCGATATCGCCGATCTGCGGGTTGACCGGCGCGTCGGCCGGTTGCGTGAGGTTGCCGTTGCCGATCCCGTAGAACGGATCGGCAGGATGGCGGTCGAAGTTCGCCTCGAGCCCGAGCTCGAGCCACGGTGCGATGCGCTGGCCGGTCCGGAACGAACCGGATGCGCTGAGCCGGTAGGTGTCGCCGGTCACCGCGCCGGTCGTCGCCGCCAGGGCGAGGCTCTCGTGGTCGCCGGACAGCGCCCGATCGATGAACCCGACACCGGCGGTGGCCCCGAACCCGCTGGTGTACGTCCCGGTCGGAAACAGGCCGATCGTGCGATCGTCATTGTAGAACCAGCGATAATACAGATCCTCGAGGCGATATCGATCGTTGGCCCAGAACGCGCCGCGCACCGGCGAGAGCGCCACCGCCACGGCGAGCCTGGGGACGAACAGCGCGCCACGCGCCGCGATGCGAAACGCCGAGTCGCCGCGATCGAGCCCCAGGATCTGCCCGCTCTCGTTGCCGGGCAGCGGCGCGTCCTGCACGTCGGCCGCCGTGACCTCCCCGGGCCTGGGCCGGGGTTGCGCCGCGGCATCGGCGCTGTCGGGTCGGGGGGCCACGGGCGTGATCGACGAGGCAACGGTCGGATCCGCTCCGGCCGCCGTCGAGGTCGAGGTGAGGTAGAGCACGAGGTAGAGCACGAGGTAGAGCACGATGATGGCGAGGCGGTTCACGGTGGCTTCCCCGAGAGAGATGCGGACGCGACATGGAGGGATGGTGCAACGGGCGTACCCATCGAACACCGCGACCGGATCGACGGAGCGGCGCGGTGTGTTCCGCTGGAGTTGCCACGCGGTACGCGCGGAGCCGCCGCGACAGCCACGCTCCCGGCAAGCGGTGCACGCGGCTTTTGCGGGACGCGCGGCACGCCTGCGCAGCCGGTGCAGCCCGTCACTGCGCGAGGGGCGTACCCGCAGCGGATCGCGCCGCGGCGCCCTGCGCAGCAGCTGGCAGCGCTTGCGTGGCGTTCGCAAACCTTGCGCAAGATCTCGCGTGAGCGGATCGGGCTCGCCGGCAAGGTCCGCCTGCGCGACGCACGACCCGCGAGTGATCGCCGATCGCTGCGCGCGGCGCGCGTCCGATCACTGCGGGGCGATCGCGACCGTCGCGACGGTCTTGTCCCACGACAGCTTCAGCGTCAGCTGCTTGCCGGCCGGCACCATCTCGATCGTGAACTGCTCGACCGGCCTGGTCGAGCCGGCGACGGTCATCGGAGCGCGGCCGAGGTCCTGCGCGGCGTCGTACTTGAACGCGCCCCACTGCTTCGCGGTCTTGTTGACCACGAGCGTCCACTGCTTCTCCGTCGGGATCGTGAACAGCGCGTACTCGCCCCTGGGCACCTTGAGCCCGCCGATCACGACGTCGGCCTCGGTCGTGAACGTCGTGGCCTCATCGGCGCCGGTGCGCCAGACCTGATCCCACGGCACCAGCCCGCCGAAGATCGCGCGCGCCTTCATCGACGGGCGGCCGTAGCTGATCGTGATCTTCTTGCCGGCGAGCGTGGCGGTCACGTCGGCGTGGGGGCTCGCACGCTGTTTCTCGGCCCGGGCGGGACCGGCGAGCGACAGGGCAGCGATCGACGCAGCGGCAATGGCAATGGCCTTCATGGTGCTGATGAGGTATCAGCGGTCTGCGGCGCATTCAACGGCAGACCGATGCAATCGCGGGCATCGCTGCGAGCATCACTGCGAGCATCACTGCGACACCGGCGCCGTCGCGAGGCCGTCGCACGCGCGGAGTGCATCCGGGTCCCGGGAATCTGGCGGGCTGCGCGAGCGTTCGATCCGGGATGCCGTTGCCCCTGGCCCACGCCCTCGTCGGAGGGACCCTCGCCGTCGCCGTGTGGCCGGAGCGGGCGCCGGCCGGGCTGCGACGCGCCCTGGTGGTCGGCGGTCTGCTCGGCATCTGCCCCGATGCGGACTACGTGCTGGGCCGGTTGCACGTGATGGGCTGGGGCTGGCACCACGGCTTCACCCACTCGGTCGCGTTCGCGGTGATCGTCGGCGCGACCGTGAGCTGGGCGCTCGGCCTCCGGGGCTGGCGAGCCGCGCTCGCCTGTGTGCTCCCGGTGCTATCCCATCCGCTGCTCGATTACCTGGTCACCGAATCGCACGGCGTGGAGCTGTGGCCGGTGACCGGTCGGCGGTACAAGCTCGGGATCGACGAGCTGTCGTACTACCACCTCGTCGGGGCGTCGCACGGCGTGCGAACGCTCGCGAGACTCGGCCTGGCGGAAGCCATCCTGTTCGGTCCGATCCTCGTCCTCACGGTGGTGATGAGTCGCCTCGACGGTCGTGGACATGCTGCTCACCGGCGCCGCGCGCGATACAGAGCTCGCCGCGCTGCGCGCGGACCCCGGCATCCGTCGCGCCGGCGAGCTGCTCGCGCAGGCCGAGGTCTCGCGATCCTGCAGTGACCACGCAGGCTTGCACCGGCGTCGCGTCCCGGTTCGTCTCTCCAGGTCCCTGGCTTGCCGGCGTGGCGTGGCGGAAGCAGTGTGAAACGGATTTCAAATTCCCAGATATGAGGACGATTCATGAATTCGGCATCGGCGGCGAGTCAGCCGGACGAGCGTCGAGCCGGCCGCGGAGCGGGGCAGCGGGTCGTGGCGCAAGGGCGCCAGGTCGAACGGCGCACCCTCGCGCCGACGCGAACGCGCTCGCAGCCAGCATCTAGTGCGCCTCAAAACTTGAGCGCGCGGAAGAACGGGCCTACGTTGTGCTCGTTCCGGCGATGTCCAAGTATTCGATAGACCTGGCAAAATCGGCTCGCCGCCATCTGGCGACAGCGACTCACCTCGACCAAGAGGAGGGCCGAACCAAACATGGCGCGATCGCTGGATACCTTTTCGGGATCTCGGCCGAATGCGCCATGAAGGAGATCATGCGGGACTCGGGCATGCGGCCGCTCAAGGCCGAGCAACGTCGCGAGGATCCGTTCTACGCCCACCTTCCGCAGCTCAAGACCATGTTGCGCAACTCTGCCCACGGTCGGCGGGCCGGTGCGCTCCGGAGATGGAGCGAGGACGACAACTTCATGCGGGAATGGGACACCGACATGCGGTACGCACCCGCGAAGGACATCGAACGAGAGGACATCCTGCGATGGCGCAGCCACGCGGAGCTCGTGCTCGTGGCGATGAACGCGTCATGAGAACGACCTTTGATACCAGCCTCCGCGCGCTGATCGACGGCCTCCGAACGTCGCTGACCTCCAATGAGATTGAAAACGGCCTGGTGCTCCGAGACTCTTCGGGACGCCTGGCCTTCTTTGCGCGCGACGCGATTCCCGAGCAGCGTCAGGCAAGTCTCGAGACGTCGCTGAGAACCAGCCTCGGTGCGTACCTGCGCGACGATCTGCCCATCGCGGACACGAGCACGCCAGGTGTCGAGCCGTTGCTCAATGACCCGGGGATCCTCCAGCTGGCGGAGGGCGAGCTGCGGATCCGCCTGCTCGATCGTCGAATCGTCGGAGCCGACTGGCTGCGAGGCCCGTTGCCAGAAATCGTCGACGACGAGCCGCGCCGCATCGTGTTCGCAAGCCTCAAGGGCGGTGTGGGGCGATCCACCGCGATCGCTGTGGTAGCGGCCGATGCCGCTCGACGCGGCCGAAACGTGCTGGTGATCGACCTGGACCTGGAAGCGCCGGGGATCGGATCGCTGTTGCTCGATGCCGATCGTACACCTGCTTTCGGGACCCTCGACTACCTGGTCGAGACGGGCCTACAGGACATCGACGATCGGGACCTCGATGAGTTCGTCGGAACAAGCGCCCTTACCGATGGCGCCGGACTTGTCCACGTGATTCCCGTCGTGGGCATCAAGACGAAGGAAGCGCCAGCGAACTACATGGCCAAACTGTCGCGCGCCATGATCGAGGCGGTTACATCCGATAGGACGGTCGCCGTCCGCGACCGACTGCGCGCGATGGTCGATCGCTTTGCGGCGCGACGGGCCTACGACCTTGTGCTCGTCGACGCGCGCGCCGGCATGTCCGAGTTGACCGCGGGACCACTGCTAGCACTCGGTGCCTCGATAGTGTTCTTGTTCGCGACGGCGCAGCAGCAGAGCATCGAGTCCTATCGCCTGCTGTTCGCGCACCTTGCGACGCTCGTTCCCGGGCCGCCCTCGCCGTGGCATGCGTTCCAAATGGTTCACGCCAAGGCAACACTCGATGACAACACACATCAGTGGCTCACTGATGAGCTGCTGGATCTGTTTGCCGAGTATCTCTACGAGGAGGCGGAAGGAACGGAAGTCTTCAACTTTCAGCCCGGCGATCCCGCTGCCCCCCACACGCCGGTCCCAATCTTGTTCGACACGAAGTTTGTGTCATGGGATCCCGTAAAGACGCCGACCCAGCTCTCGCAAAATGCCTACAACGCCACGTTCGGTCCACTGCTCGCCAAGATCGAGGATCCGTGACCGGCACGCGCCTCTCGTCAGCGGATTTCGCGGCCCTGCGCCAAGCGCTTGCGGAGTTGCCTCGCGCGGACAACCTTTCTCCGAATCAACCAATCAATCCGGAGGACGTCTATACTTTGCCCGAGCATCGCGCGGCGCTGGATCCCGATCGATCGCTCGTCGTTGGCAACCGTGGCATGGGCAAGAGCTTCTGGGCACATGCGCTCGCGCAGGAAGCGACGCGCGAGAACGCTGCGAAGATCCTGAGCTTCAAAGAACTTGCGCGAACTACGGTTCACATCGGCTTCAACGCGGGTGAGGACGGGCTGTTCGCGCCCTCGGCCGAGGTGATCGCGCAAACGAAGGCCAAGAACGCTGAGATGATCTGGCGCGCGGTGCTCGTTCGGATCTCCGCTGCTCTCACGAACGACAAGATTCCGAAGCGATTCGCGGATCTCGTTGAATGGGTCACAGAGGACGCAGAGCGTGCTGCAGGAGTGATAACGCGCACCGACGCCAAGCTCGTCGCCTCGGGCAAAAAGCTCCTCGTCGTATTCGACGCACTGGATCGCCTCGGTGACACCTGGCAGACCGTCCAGGACCTGACGAGAGGACTCTTGAAGCAGACGCTCAAGATGAACTCGTATCGCGCGATTCGTATGAAGCTGTTCATGCGAATCGATCAATTTTCGGACCGCTCGCTGTTCAACTTTCCCGATGCATCGAAGGTCCAGAACAATCGCGTTGATCTGTTCTGGCGAGACACCGATCTCTACGGGCTGCTGCTCATGCGGCTCAGCAGGTCCGATGCTGCGAGGACGCTCGAACGCCTGATCCCGACGAAGCAGGCGCTACGCGAAGCCTTCGAGCAGCCCGACCGTCAAAAGCAAGTGATCGATACCATCGCCGGCGAGTTCATGGGGAGTGACGCCAAGCGTGGGCGCGTCTATACCTGGCTTCCTCTTCACCTCGCCGATGCCTTCATGCACACGTCCCCTCGTACGTTCTTGACCGTTTGGCGGGAGGCCGGACGCCACACACCAGCACCAAAGGATCGAGCGGTGGATCACCTCGGTATCGTCGAGGGAGTCCGCAAGGCTTCCGAAGATCGGCTGCACGAGCTGAAAGAGGACTACTGGTGGATCCCAGCTGCACTCGCGCCGCTTCGCGATGAGCTCGTCCCGATGCCCCTCGACGAGCTAAAGGACCTGTGGCGTCAAGAGGGCACTGCCAAGTCGATCATGCGTGAGTCCTCGGCTACGAAGCGCCTCGCTCCGATACAGCTTGTCGCGACCGACCCGCGCGACCAGGAGGCTGCGCTGGTCTCGGCGCTTCAAGCGATCGGTGTCCTCGAGATCCGCTCCAATCAGAAGATCAATATTCCGGATATCTTTCGGATCGAAGCCCAGATCAAGCGCAAGGGCGGTGTCAAGCCGCCTCGGCGCATCGGTTCTTAGCTGTCGTACATCCCAACGTGGTGAACACGAGGGCGCGGTCCTGGCAAGTCTTGTCCAGGACGCCCTCGGGCCTCGCGCGGGTGGCCGGCATCGACTCCTGTCACGTGCCGTTGGAGTAGAACCGCGCGCCGGGCACCGAGTCGAGGAACTCGCGGGCCAGGTCCACCGCCTGGGCGTGCGGCACGATGTCGCTGTCGCAGGCCAGGTCGTACTGCAGGAGATCGATCACCCGGGAGCGGAACACAGCCGAACACGATCGGTACACGATCGGCACACGGTGCCCGCCCTCGGGAGCATGGCGGGCGCAGTATCTTCACCGGCTTGCATCTGGCATGGTGGTTGCGCCAGGTGGCCGCATCGGCAGATGCGAATCTACGCGGCCGTGACGACAACCTGTGGAGGTGCCAGATGAGCAACGAGACGACCTACAAGGGAAGCTGCTTCTGTGGAGCCGTCGAGCTGACGGTGACCGGCCAGCCCGCGGCCATGGGATTCTGCCATTGCAGCTCCTGCCGCAGCTGGTCCGCCGGGCCGGTCAATGCGTTCACGCTGTGGAAGCCGGAGTCCGTCCAGATCACCAGGGGCGCGAGCGACATCGGCACGTACAACAAGACGCCGGTGAGCTTCCGCAAGTGGTGCATGAAATGCGGTGGTCACGTCATGACCGATCACCCGCCGTTCGGGTTGATCGACGTGTACGCCGCGACCATCCCGGGCTTCCCGTTCCAGCCTGCGCTGCACGTGCACTACGGAGAATCGGTGCTCCGGGTCAAGGATGGGCTCCCCAAGCAGAAGGACATGCCGAGCGAGATGGGCGGCTCGGGCACGCTGCTCGCGGAGTGACTGGCGCCACGGCTCGGGTCAGTCCAGGGCGATCAGGCCGCGGCGGGTGGCGATCCACAGGGTCTTGCCGGTGCGGACGGCCGCCGTCACGTCGCGGCCGGGCAGGCCGGGCGTGGCGGTCCAGATGGCCGTGCGGCCGTCGCCGGTGACCAGGCCGTCCATGGTCGCGGCGAGCAGGTGGTCACCGTCCCAGCTCAGGCCCGACGGGTTGACCCAGCCGCCGCCGAGCGGGGTCGCGGTGTCGCCGTCGATCCGGGTGACGCCGCCGTTGTAGGTGCCGGCCCAGACGGCGTCGCCGCGGGTGACCAGGGCGGTGACCCAGTCGTCGCGGAGCTGGCCGCTGGCGACGGACAGCCGCTGCCAGCGGTCGGCGACGGCGGCATCGTCGTCGCTGCCGTCCTTGGAGCTCCACGGGGTGGCGGGGCCGCGGTAGAGGCCGGTGGTGGTGCCGAGCCAGAGGCCCGCCGAGGTCTCGGCGATCGCCCACACGTTGCCGATGCCGCGATCGGGGAGGCCGCGCGGGCCGACGCGCTGGATGCCGTCGTCGCCGACGAAGGCGGCGCCGACCGAGGTGCCGGCGATGATCCGGCCGTCGGACAGCCGCGCGATCGACAGCACGCTGCGGCTGGGCAGGCCGTCGCTGCGGCCGAGGCGGCGCACGGTGTGGCCGGCGGCGTCGAGGACCTGGATGCCCTCGGCGGTGGCGACCCAGAGCCGCGCGCCGTCGGGGCGGGGCTCGAGGACGAGCGCGTTGATCCGCGCGTCGGGGGCGCCGGGCCCGGCGATCCGCCGCCAGCCGCGATCCGGATCCGGATCGTAGCTGGCCAGGCCCTGGTCGAAGGTGCCGACCCACAGGCGCGCGCCGTCGGCGACGGCGGCGGAGATGTCGCTCGACGGTGGACCGCCGGCCCGGGGCGCGTGGTGCCAGGCGCCGCCGGCGCGGGTCCACAGGCCGTCGAGGCCGCCGGTGCAGGCGGCGCCGCGGGCCGCGCCGATCGCCTGGGCGAAGCCGCGGGGTGCGCCGGCGAGCGCGACGACCCGGCCGCGGTCGACCGTGGTCAGGCCGTCGGCGCCGGCCGCGACGATCGCGCCGTCGACCAGGGCGAGCCGGCGGACCTCGCCGCCGCCCAGGGCGCGCACGCCGTGGCCGTCGCCGGTCCACAGACCCTCGCTGCTGCCGATCCACAGGGTGGCGCCGTCGGCGGCCAGCGCGGTGACGTCGCGCGGGCCGGCGACACGCTCGAGCGTTCCATTCCGCATCTGGTACAGTCCGGCCGCGCTGCCGGCCCACAGGGTGCCGCCGGCGACCGCGAGCGACGACGCCCGCATCCGCTGCGCCGCCGGCCCGCCGCGCATCGCGATCAGGGTGCCCCCGGGGGCCGGGCCGAGCGCGATCACGCCGCCGTCCCAGGTCGCGAGGTAGGTCGTGCCCTGCCAGCGCGCGATGTCGCGCACCGGTCGGGTCGGCATCGCGTGCGAGACGTCGCCGGCGAGCTCGGCAACGCCGCCGTCGGTCCCGACCCAGACGCGCTCGCCGTCGGCGACCAGCGCATCGATCCGCGTGCCCGGCAGTCCGTCGCTCGCGGTCCACACCCGGAGCGCCAGGCCCGCGGGGTCGACCCGCACCAGCCCACCGGCGGTGCCGGCCAGCGTGTCGCCGCCGGCCAGCGGTAGGCACGCGCGCACCTCGTCGGTATTGGTGAACACCACCGCGGCATGGGCGGGCGCGGTCAGCGCGACCATCGCGAGGAGCGCGCGGCGGAGCGATCCCACGGGGGACGATCCCCGCCCCGCCGGGCAAGCCGTCGGGGTCCCCACCCCCCGTGCTCGCCGTCCGGCGATCATCGGTCCGCTCCGACCACGAGGTCGACGGTGGCCTGGTTGAGCGCGCGGTCGTGGACGACGACGCGCAGGGTCACCGGCTGATCGAGCGGCGCGGTCTGCCACACGCCCTCGAATTCGGCCTCTGGCGCGAAGCGACAGACCGGCCGCGAAGCGGACGGGGACCCGCGAAGCGGGTCAGGACGAACCGAACGGCAAGTGAGGAACTTGCCCCAGCCGCGCTGGGTCAGCGCGAGGATCGTGCCGTCGGGCAGCACCACCTCGATCCTGTCGGCGTCCTTGCGGCCGGCGTCGCCGTCGGTCTGCCGGGCGGTGATCTGGTAGCCGCCCGCGACGCGCCGGGCGGTGAGCTGGACCGCCGGTGCATGGGTGTCGACGGTGTACGGCAGCGACATCAGCTGGACGTGGCCGTCGGCGTGGGTGACGGTGACGCGCGCGAGGTAGCTGCCGTCGGGGGTGTCCTTGTCGATCAGGAACCTCACCATCCAAGCGTCGAGATCGGAGTCCCACACCGCGCGCTTGGTCTCGCCGAACGGGAAGCTGACCAGCACCTCGCGGGCGTCGGCGGGCGCCGGCACCTTGACCTCGGGGTCGCCGGGCTGGATCTCGTCGGGCGACAGGTTGGCGCGGCGGGCGCCCAGGGTGTCGAGGTCGCCGCCGGTGACCTGCGGTGCTTGCTGGGCCAGCAGCTGCTGCTCCTGCTTGCGCTCGATGTGGTACTTCCGGTAGGCCTCGTCGTTCTCGAGCACGAGCAGCGAGGTGTACTTGCTGAGCACGCCGTAGTCGCGGCTCGCCGCCACGATGGTCTCGCGATCGGCGTCGCCGGCCTCGAGCTGGGCGATCAGATCGGCGCCGAACCGCTGGGCCACGCCGGGCTCGTCGACGGCGGCCGGCAGCGCGATCGTCTGGCGGACCGGCTTGCCGCCGGCGATGCCGGTGAGGGTGAGCGACACCGGCGACTGGCCGGGCGCGGTCTTGATCAGCGCGACCAGCTCGTCGCCCTGGTACAGCGCAGCGGCCTGCTGCGGGAACACCTGCGCGTCGCCACCGACCACGACGCGGCTGGCGGCCAGGCGCGGGATCTCGCGGGCGTGGCCGGCGACCAGCGCGAACCGCGCCGCATCGTCGGCCTGGCGGACCGCGATCGCGCGTCCGCCGGTGCGGCCGGCGAGGTCGCTCCACAGCGACGACGCCGCGCCCTTGCCGATCAGCGCGGCGTGGATCGGCGCGCCGATCTGGTCGGCGAGCGCGCCGAGCGCGGCGGGCTTCTGCTCGCCCCAGGTCGGGATACCATCGCCGATGTAGATCACCTCGCCGGGGTGCAGCGCGCCGGCGGCGGTGAGCGCGGCGCCGAGGTCGCTGGCCCCGTCGGGCTCGATCGCGGCGAGGAACCTGTGCGCCGCGCCGATCGCGTCGGCGGTCACCGGCTGCATGGCGGCGGCGCTCGGCGTCACCGAGACGTCCGAGGCCAGCACGACGAACCGATCGGCGGGGCCGAGCTCGGCGAGCGCGGCCTGCAGCAGCTGGTCGGCGAGCTTTCTGCCCTCGAGCGAGCTGCGCGAGGTGTCGAACACGATCGCGACGTCGAGGCCGGCCTTCGCGACCGGGGGCGGCACCAGCAGCGACGCATCCGGCGCGATGCGCACGGCGGTGTAGGTCGCGTCCTTGCGGGTCTCGCGCATGACGACCGGCGGCGTCGCCACCGGCACCGCGATCTCGAGGCCGGTCGCGCCGGTCTCGTGGGCGACCTGCTTGCCGTCGACGGCGACCGACAGCTCGCCGATCGCACCGGGCGCGGCGCCGCCGGCCGACGCGTTGGCGATCGCGAGGTCGTAAGCGTACTCGTAGCCGTGGCCGCTGCGCGACAGCGGCGCGGTGTAGCGGATCACCACGCGCTTGTCGCCGTGGGCCGGGATCGGAAACACCCGCAGCTTGAACCAGTTGCCGGCCTCCCATTCGAGCAGCGCCGGATCCTGCATCGAATCGACGACCTCGTCGTAGATCTGGCGGGCGCGGTCGCGCTCGACGATCTCGCCCTCGACCAGCTTGCCGTCGATCTCCATCGCCAGGCCGGTCAGCATGGCGCCGTCGGGGACCGGGAACCGGAACGTGCCCTCGCGCGGGCGGCCGTCGGCGGGGTTGTGGAACACGTGCTCGACCTCGGTGACCGCGAGGTCGCCCTCGGTGCGGACCCGGACATCGACCTTGCGCAGCTCGAGCGCTTCGATCGCACCGGAGGCGCTACCGGAGGCGCTACCGGAGGCGCTACCGGAGGCGCCACCGGAGGCGCCACCGGAGGCGCTGGCGACCTCCATCCGGCCGACGCCGGCGCCGGTGTCATCGCGCTCGAGCGCGAGGCTCCACGCGGCGAGATCGGGGAACACCGCGGTCGGCAGGACGCTCGCGGCGTCGATCAGGTAGTCGCCGTCGATCGGCTTGCCGCCCGCGATCACCGGCAGCTCGGCGCCGCCGTGGCGGATCCGGATCCGGCCGTCGAGCACGGCGAGCTGGATGCCGGCGGCGCTCTGGCCGATCCGGACGCGGGCACCGGCGCGCAGCCACAGCCGGCCGGCGGCGTCGCCGTGGCCGAGCGAGACCATCGCGGCCCGCCGCCTGGCGAAGATCTCGGTGACGCCGGCGATCGACTGGCCCGCGGCCAGCGGCCGCCAGCCGTCGGCGCCCCGCACGTGCAGCTCGCCGCGCGCGACCAGCGCGGTGAGCTCGAGCTGCATCGCCTGCGCGGGCGGCGCGGGTTGCGCCGGGGCCGCGACGATCTCGCCGGTCGGGTGTTGCAGGGGCTGAGACGGGCCGCAGCTCGCGATCACGAGCGCGGCGAAGATCTGGTGCTTCACCTGGAACCTCCCACGGAGATACGTGCGACGGTGACGGTCTGGCCGACGGCGAACAGCCGGTACGGCAGGACCTTGCGCGACTCGGTCGGCTTGCCCTCGTCGAGGATCACGACGACCTCGCCGCGCGCCTCCGAGAAGTTCGACCGGCCCGCGCCGTAGTAGTTGACCTGGACGACGTAGTCGCCGGGGTGGGCGTGCGGCGCCGTGAAGCTCTCCGGGCCGTAGCCCGTGGTCACGTCGCCGTACAGCGCCTCGCCGAACCGACCCGCCTTGTGCTCGTAGTACACGCGCTCGCCGGCCGGGTTGGTCACCCACAGGTCGACGTCGCTCTTGTCGGTATCCCAGCTCAGGTAGACCTTGATGTCGTTCTCGGTGCCGCCCGCCAGGTGGAGCCGGGCGATCTCGGCCTCGAGCGCGCTGGCCTCGGCGGTGCGGCCGCCGGTGGTTGCCTCGCGCGCGAGCTGGCGATCGAGCTGCGCGAGCCGCTGGGTCGCCGGGTAGCCCACCGCCTGCGGCGTGGCCGGATCGTCGACGATCGCCTGGAACCGCTGCCTGGCCTCGCCGGCGCGGCCGAGCCGGGCGGCGACGTCCGCGCGCTCGAACGCGAGCCGCTGATCCTTGGGGCTGAGCTCGGCGGCGGCCGCCAGCCGGTCGTAGGCGCCGTCGAGGTCGCCGGCCTGCTTGAGCACGCTGGCCAGCGCGCGCTGGGCGGTGGCGTCCTTGGGCAGGAGCTCGACCACCGCCGAGTACGCGCGGCGCGCGGCGGCCTTGTCGCCGAGCTCGCTGTAGATGTCGCCGATCAGCCGGACGACCACCAGGTTGTAGGCGTCGATCGTGCGCCACTCCCGCGCCGCCTCGAGCGCGTCGGGCAGCTGGCGGGCGCGCATCAGCGCGCGGACGTGGTTGAACCGCGCCTCGCGATCCTTGGGCTTGTCGGCCACCTTCCTGCGCAGCTCGACGAGCATCGCCGCGCTGGGCAGGTCGGTCTGGGCGGGCTCGCGCTCGCCGGGCACGAGCGACAGCTTCTTCGGGGCTTCGCCGGCGGCGCCGGCCATCGGGGCCGCGGCTGCCAGGACGGCGAGCGCGGCCAGGGGGAGCTTGAACATGCCGCCGCAACTTGCAGCCGAGGTGCCAGCTGCAGCCCGAGGAGCTGCGCGAGGTTGCGGCGGCTGTCGCGGAAACGACACGGCCCGCGTCGACCGCCGGACACGAGGCCCCTGCGAGATCCGCCGCGAGATCTCAGGGGAATAGCCGGCATGGTCCGGGCGTCGTACCCTCGAGGCCCGGGACCACGATGATTCGCAGCTCGCTGGGTTCGTTGTCGTTCGTACTGGCTGCCTTGACGCTCGCGATCGCAGGCCCCGAGCCCGACGCGGCCAAGCCCGATGCGGCCAGGCCCGATGCGGCCAGGCTCGGCGAGCTGATCATGGATGGCCACGATGCCGGCCACATCCTGTACGCCGACCGGTGCAGCAACGGCGCCAACTCCGATGACGCCGGGCGCGCGAAGTTCATCGCCGCGATGCGCGCGGACAAGCGGTCGAAGCTCGCGCAGACGCTCGCCGCGGCCGAGGCCAGGTTCGTCCGCGACAAGACGTTCTACGAGATCGATCTCGGCGACTGGTTCATGACCTATCACCTGCGCATGGGCTGCGGTGAGACGTCGATCAGCTTCTCGGCTCCGGTCTTTCTGCTCTCGAAGATGAGCAACATGCACGAGCTGCAGACCAAGTACCTGGTCACGATCGACGACAACGTCGTGGCCGATCGGCGAACCTTCCGCCTGCGCAGCGTTGCGCCGCTCGCGCTCCGCGATCACCAGGCGCAGCCATCTCGCGCAACCGAGCGGTCATGCGACGAGGTCGATGACGAACAGCCGATAGCGCTCGGACAGCGCGCCGTCGACCACGCCGCGCGCCGACAGCGCCAGCGCCACCCGCCCCGGTGCGCGCCCGGCGAACCCGTCGCTCCACGCGCGCGCCCGCGTCGGTGTCTCGAGCAAGCGCTCGATGCGGTCGCCGTCGGGGCTCGCCCGCATCACCGCGTTGTTGCGCCAGAACACCGCGGCGCCGTCGGGCGCGACGACGACCGGCGAGGTGTGGTAGCCCGGCAGGTGGGCGCCATGATGCACGCTTCCATCGCGGCCCAGCGTCGCGATGCGGCACCGCGACGGCGAGACGTTCTCCATCTCGAGCACGCGCAGCGGGTCGCGCGAGATCGAGATGCCCTGCGAGTCCCAGTGGAGGAGCGCGCGGCCGTCGCGGTCGACCAGGACGCTGCGGAACGCCCCGTAGCCCTGCACGCCGAGGACAAACTGGCCATCGAGCGGCCCCGGCGCGAGCTGGTCGTACGGCGCCGCAGGTGTCGTGTACACCAGTGCGCCGGTCGCCAGGTCGAGGCCATAGGCGACGGCGATGCCGGTCCGCTGCGCGTCGGCGAACACGGCGAGCACGCGGTCGCCCGAGACGCACAGGTTGCCGCGGAACATCGTCCACTGCGTCGCCTCGAGCGGCGGTCCCGGCGTCTCGACGCCATCGGCGAGCCGGAGTGACCTGGTCTCGAGCAGCGCCGCCGGCGGTGGCGTCGCGGTGCGCCAGATCAGCCGGCCGTCGCGGCCGAGCCGCAGCACCGCCGCGGCGGCCTTGTCGCGCGGCTCGCACACCGCGACGATCGCACCGTCGGGCAGCGCCACCAGCGCCTGTGGCATCGCGCCGTCGAGCGGCGGCAGCGCGTGCGTCGCGCCGCCGATCTCGACGAGGTGCCGCGGCGTCAGCACGAGATGCCGTGACAGATCGATGACGTCGATCGACGCGATCATCGGGACGAGCGTGTCGCCGGCGACCTCGTGCACTGCATCGTCGGTGACGACGAGCAGGCGGCCTTCGACCTTCGCGACATGGCGCGCCCCGCGCCCCCCGAGCTCGATGCTGGCCACAAGCTGCGCCTTCACACCGCGATGGTACGCCGTTCGCCGCAGCTTGCGGTCGTGCGTCTGGCGATCGCCGCCGGGTTCGACGCGCACGAGTCGAATGAGCCCGCAGCGATGCGCCGCCGCGCGTGTCGTACCAGGTGTCGAGGACAGCTACAGCCACATCGCCGCACAGCGCCGCCATGCCGGCCGCGGTCGTGCGAAGATCGCTCGGGGGCAACAAGCCATCATCGACTACATGGCTAGGGCAGCGGGACGAACTCGAACGCCCGCGGGTCCCACTGGAACGCGCGCTTCCTGGTCTCACCCGGCGCGGGGCGCAGCGATTCCTTGACGCCGTACTGGGTCGAACATGGGCTCGAAGCTGTCCTGCGAGACTCCCGGCCGCTTGTCGAACATCATGCCGATCGTCTCGCCACCCGCTGGACGGTCAGTCGTCGTTGCCCGCCGGTGCGCCGAACACGCCGATGCAGCCGTTCAGGCAGTCCGGGAAGACGTTGTTGGCCGGCAGCGGCACGAACACATGGTTGTTGTGGGGGTTCGCCGCGAGCGAATGCGATGTGCCCCGCGGGGCGGGCGCCGTCGCCGGCGTGTTGAACGTCGGCACGACCTGCAGCAGCGTCTGCCGCCTGGCATCGATGACTCCGAGGGCGGGGCCACCCGGATTGTCGCGCGAAGCGGTGTAGTAGTGTCCGTTGCCGGGGTTGAACCACACCTCGTCGGAGCCGGCCACGCCGGCCACTCTTGCGTCGATGGCGCCGGTGCGGGCGTCCATGACGACCTGGACCGGCGCGGCGCTTCGCGGGTCGGCGGGCGACCACGGTTGACCGGCGGTGTCGAAGGTCACGCTGCAGCCCAGGAGCAAGTCCTGATCGGGGCCCAGGGTGAGTCCGGCCGGCTGGCACGCCTTGACCGGAAACAGCCGCTCGAGCGCGCCGTCGAGGTTGATCCGGGCGACCGCGCCGTCGGGGGCGTTGCCGCCGATCTCGGGGATCGAGAGGTAGAACCTCCGCGTGCCAGGGTCCCAGACCGGCTGCTCGGCGCCGTTGGTCGCGGTCGAAAACGTGATCCGCTGGCCCACCGTCAGATGGCCAGTGTGCTGGTCGACGTGGATCAGCGTGGCAAACGGGGGACTGTCGGCGTTGTTGACGACGAGCAGGACACCATCGCTGGGGGCGAAGGCGAGCTCGTCTGCCCGCAGTCCGGGGGCGCCGCCGGTGAATGCGACGTCGGCGACGGCGTCGGATCGGAGGTCGATCGACACGATCCGGCTGCCGGCGTCGCTGGCAAACAGCCAGTGTCCGGACACCGTGACGCCGTTGGGACCCGAGGTGTCGTTGCTCCCGGTGAACCCCCGGAAGCCGGCGTGGATCTGCCGGACGAAGCGGTTGTGTCGGGCGTCCACCACGTCGATCGCCGCGTTGGAGCGGTCGGCGAGGTAGTACACCTGGGTGGCGGGATCGACCCAGCTGATGTCGAATGCGACCAGCGGCGCGCCTGGCGTGGGGACGGTCGCGAGCAGGCGGATCGGGCGTGTCTCGTCGCCATCCTCGGCGAGGGCGGCGCCGCGGGCACCCAGCAGTGCGCTCAGCACCCAGATGACGGTGGATCGGTGGCGCGGGTTCCCGTGAAAGCTCGACATGGCGTGGTTCTCCTGTGGTTTCGCGAACGGCGAAGCACCACCGAGAACGTACGCTGCTCGATCCGGAAACGGAATGTAGACTCAGCGCATCATTGGCGTGGGCGGCACTCTCACATGGCGATCTTCACGGCATTTTCACGATCGACCGAGCACCGGTGATCGTCCTCGGCGACTGTCATCAATGCCGAGGTCGACCTCACAGATGAGACGGTATCACTCATTCGTCTCACGATCGATGCGCCTGATGACGCGCGCTCCTCGCGCCGAGGGCACCGGGTGGCGCTGCGCGTTCAGCCGTAGACCAGGCAGCCGCGAGCCGCCAGCTCGTCGAGCCAGCGCGGCCGCGCCCGCAGCGGATTCCAGCGCAGGTCGAGCTTGGTGAGCGGCAGCCCGAGCAGCGTGTCGGGCAGCTCGTCGAGCTGGTTGCCCCGGAGATCCAGCGTGCGCAGCCGGGTCAGCGATCCGATCGACGCCGGCAGCGCCGCCAGCCGGTTGTTGCGCAGCGACAGCTCGCGCAGCCCGCCGAGCCCATCGATCCCCAGCGACGCCAGCTCGGCGTGCTCTGCGCGCAGCTCCTCGATCGCCGCATCGACCGCCGCCAGGTGGCCCAGCGGGTTGTCGCCGACGTTCAGGTAGCGCACCCCCGACGTCGCCGGCGCCGCCGCCAGCCGGTTGCCGGCAAGGTACACGAAGCTCACGTCGCGGATCGCGGCCACCTCGGCCAGCCGGTTGCGGTTGGCGTCGAGCACCTGCAGTGCGGGCAGCGCCGGTAACCGGACCAGCTGGTTGTCATGAACGTACAGCTCCCGCAGGCTCGCCGGCAGCGCCGGCAGCTCGCTCAGCCGGTTGTCCCCGACGTCGAGCCGTTCCAGCGCCGCCAGCTCGCCGATCGCCTCGGGTAGCCACTCGAGGTTCGCGCGGTGGGCGCAGATCGCCGTCACCGCGCGGTCGCGGCGCAGCACGCCGATCTCCCCCGGCGTCCGCTGACGCGCATGGGCCAGCTCGACGATCGGCCGCCCGCCGGCCAGCTGTTCCAGGATCGCTGCGTCGCGCACCTCGCGCAGCCTACCGCGAGAGCAGCGCGGCGAGGTCCGCGGCGACGAGCACGATGACCCACGCGACTTCCAGGAGCCAGGAGCTTGCCCTGCCAGTTCCACTGCAGCGACGCGAACGGCCCCAGGCGCGGCAGGCGCAAGACCAGCTTGTCGAGCGCCAGCAGCCCGAGGACCGCGACCAGCGGCGGCCAGGCGGGCAGGCCCCTTGGCCCTGGCCCAGCCGGCGCGGGCGAGCAGCTGCTTCGACGTCGGGGGCTTCTCGCTGACCTTGCAGGTGATCTGATCTTCAGTCGTCGTCGCGATCGTGCCCGCGATCGAACGACGGGCAACGCCCGGTGCCCTCGGCGCCCACCGCGGGCTTGTTGGTGCCGTTGGGCACGGGGAGCTCGGGGTGATCGAACGGCGCGCGCTGCTTCTCGACCCGGCAATCGGTCAGCGCGTTGGCCATGAAGTCGACGAGCGCCGACTTCTCGATCGACGTCAGATGCAGCGGGCGGATATCCGCCGAACGTTCCGGATTCGCGACGTCGCCGCCGTTGTTGTAGAACTCCACGACATCCTCCAGCGTCGGCTTGATGCCGTTGTGGAAGTACGGGGCCGTGAGCCCCACGTTCCGCAGCGTCGGCGTCTTGAACGCGAAGTTGTCGAACTGCGACCCGCTGATCGAGAACACCAGGCCGCCGGGTCCGGAGCTGCCACGACCGCCGTCGAAGTCGCTGTCGGCGATGCCGATGTTATGGAAGCCCTGGTCGCCGCCGTCGCGGTTGAGCGCGCCGTGCTTCTCGAAGTGGCTCACCGTCGCGTCCGACAGCATCGCGCCCGAGTGGCAGACCGCGCAGTTGCCGCGGCCGATGAAGGTCGCGAAGCCGAGGATCTGCTTCGGCGTCAGCGCGGTGACGCGGCCGCTCAGGAACTGATCGAACGGCGTCTGGTCGGGAATCAACGTCATCTCGTAGGCCTGGACCGCCGCTCCCCAGATCACGGTCCACTCGTCGACCATGTGGTCGACCGTGGTCTGGTCGAACGCCTCGGCGATCAGCTCGGGGTACGTGCACGGCGCGCCGTGGCAGATCAGGCCCGGGCCGTTCGGGTTGGCCAGCCTGCCGAGCACGCTGTCGGTCCGCGACACGCGCTGGAACTGCAGCGGCTGGCGGGCGAGCATCTTGCCGGCGAAGCCGGTCGGTCCGTTGAGCGGACGGCCCAGGCAGCGCATCTCGATGCTGTTGCTCGGCGGGCCGACGGCCTGCGACGCGAGCGCCGAGTTGCCCCAGTGCGTGAACGTCGACTGCGTGTTGTTGACGTTCAAGCCCCAGATCGTGTTGCCGTTGAACTCGTCGCCGGCCTCACCGCCCCAGAACAGCTGGCGCATGAACGCCGCGCCGTAGATCATCGGCGCCTGCCGGCCCTCGACCTGGCGCTCGGTGCCAAAGATGTTGGCGACCGGCGTGCAGTTCTCGTTGGCGATGTGCGGATCGGGATTGAACGACACGAACTGGCGGCGCACGACGCCCTGGGCGCCGACGATGTCGTCATTGGTGATCAGGGTCGGCGTGAACGTCTGGCCGGGGCCGGTGACGCCACCGCTGTCCCAGATGCCGTCGAGGCCGGGATTGAGGGTGTTGAACCGGCGCGCGTCCGCGCCGAACGACGCGTGGCACACCGCGCAGGCTTGCTGGCCATCGCTGCCAGCCTGCATGTCCCAGAACAGCGCCTTGCCGAGCCGGATCGCCGCCGCCCGGTTGATGATGGTGCCGACCACCGGCTGGATCGGCTCGACCACGAACGGCTGCGGCACCGGTTCCTTCGACAGCGGGCGAAAGTCGAACGGATTGAGGTTCAGCTGCTGCTGCAGCGCAGCCACCGGCGGGGTGATCTCGTCTGCCTGACTTTGCTCGATTGTGCCGCAGCCGAACAGCGAGGCGAGGGTGAATGCGGCTCCGAGCCCGGAGGCGAGAGCCGCCAGGGTACGGCGGCCAGAAGGGGAGGAACAACTCGTCATCAGATGGAGAACCTTTCTGGTTTTCAGCCCATGCAGGCGTCGACCGATGAAGGACTTCGAGCCACGACCGGGGCGAACAGGCAGGCAAAGCTCGGCACTGTTCCGGCTTTTGACCAACCGACCATTCGGTTCCAGCAAGCTGCTGTACGCGCAGGCATGCAAGCATTGCCACCGCCTGCTCCCTGTCGCCGCTGTCCAAAAGACGCTGCTGCCCCAACACGTACAGTGGGCCCACTATCGTCCAACCCGCCGACACGCGCAACCGATAAAATGGTGTTCAGCGGCGGGCTATTCGTCCTGAAATGCTTTGACGTGCAGCCGCACCGCTCCCGGCCGCAGCTTCGCCTGGCACGCGAGCCGGACGAGCGGTGGCTTCAGGTTGAACACGTCGAGCAGATCGAGCTCGTCCTCGGCGGGCGGCAGCAGATCCTCCGCGCCCTCCAGGACGTGAATCCGACAGGTTCCGCAACTCGCGCTCCGGCAGTTGAACGGAATCGGTGCGTCATGCTCGTCGCAGAGATCGACCAGCGCGGCACCGTCAGGCGCGTCGATCTGCACGATGCGCCCCACGCTGGATTCGGTGATCACCTTCACGGTTGCGCTCAACACATCACCTCAAGGCGAAGCCGGCCACAAGCGTGCCACACTATTTTGCCGGTTGCGTGGGCGTCAAGATCGCCTGCGCAACGTGGGGTTGACCGGGCGGATTTTTCATGCGCGCGCAAACCCGCGCTGGAGAACGTCCGGATTTCCGCGATTGCGGCGGCGAGCGGGAGCGCTCGGGGGCAGCCTGTCCCGCATCCGAGCTGCCCGGAAGTGACGATCTCCACAATGGGTCAGGTGCAACATTGCGCTACAGCACGGGCGGCTTTCGCGCTCAAAATTACGATTTAGTCGTTGCGTCCTGCGTTCCAGGCCGATCATAGTACACGCGCTTTGAGGGAGCCATCGGACTGCGCTTTGAGCGCGCCAGAGGTTGTCGAGCCAGCGGTCGTCGAGCGCGCGGATCGACTCTATGTCGCGCACCGCAAGCGGCTGACACATGCCTACGTGACCACGGAGTCGGGTACCCGTGAACTGTGTCTCTATTACGGGATCAAGGAAGTGTTGTTCGACGAGGAGCGGCTGTTCGCGTTCGGCGAGGAGCTGCTGCGTCAGACATCGTTTCTCGCCGAGGCCGCCACGTCCTGGGGGCCCGGCTACGAGTGGTCCGAGATCCAGCCGATGCTGGAGGCGCTGGTCGGCGAAGGGATCATCAAGCGCGGCGACACGATCGACGATGCGCGCGGCGGTGGACTGGTTCCCGGAACACTGCCTCCTTCGGTGTGCCCGGTCGCGCGCACCTGGTCGGCGGCCCATTGCGAGTCGATCTCGCGCGATACCGGTGGGCGCGCGGTAGAGGTTGGCCATCTCGAAGCGTTCCTCTCGGTCTACCGGATCGCGCACCCCGCGCTCGATGCGGATGACCGGCAGGTCGGGGAGGCCAACGTGTTTCCGGCCCAGCTGCGGCTCGATCGCGAGACCGAGTGGCGGGTCTGCCAGTACCCGGGAAGCCGGTTTCGCGATGAAGCGCCGATGAACGTCACGGCGCTCAAGGCGATGATCAAGTACTGGAAGCCGATGATGATGACGCTGCTAGCGGTGCGTTCCGAGCTGCACGGCCGGCTCCAGCGGATCCGGGACGGGTGGACCGTCGGCGACATGCACCTGTTCTCGGGAGTGGTCCTGTCGCTCCCAGCCTTTCAGCTCGTGATGCGCGGCGGCACGTCGCCGCAGCTGCCGGTGCATCCGGTCCTGTCGTCGCTGTTCCGCATCACCGACGGTATCCGCATGACGACACACCTCATGCTGTTCCTGTCCGAGGAGCGGACGCGGTTGCCGGCGGAGCGAACCACGGCGACCGAGATGTACGAGTTCGCCGAGCGCAACGGGCTGTTCCTGGCGGCGCACGGCGTGTGCGCCGGCCCCAGACCGCTGATCGACGAGTTCCTGACGATCGCGTTCGACGGTACTCCCGTGCAGGGCGCCGAAGGGCTGGAGCTGCCGCCCGAGGTGAAGGATCTGCTGTCCCAGCTGCCGGCGGCGGTCGACTACGCCTTGCTGGGGCTCCAGTCCTGGTCGGTGTCGCGCTCGATCTGGCTCGCCATGAGCCGGGCGTACCGGACGCTCCGCGAGGTGCTGGAGGCATCGAGCGGGGACCTCGGCGGCGCCGCCGATCCGCGAGTCGGCGAGCGGTTGCGCGCGCGCGTCAACAACGACTGGCCGAAGCTGAACCAGCAACGGATCGCCGACCTGTACGAGCACGATGTCCACGTCGACGTCTACACGGACACCTACGAGCAGTCCTGGCGGGCGCTGCGCTCTCCCATCGGCGCGCCGACGCTCGCCGAGCGCATCGCCCCGCGCCCGGAGGGTCCGGCGCAGGCCGCCGCGGCACGGCGGCTCCGCGATTTCCTCGGCGCGCGGTGCTCGGGGGCCCGGCTTGGCCCGCGCAGCGGTGAGTCCGCTCTCGATCGGATCGCGGCGGCGCTTGCGCTCTATCTCCGACAGGAGCAGGCCGTCCTCGGGGCGACCGAGGAGATCCAGGCCGCGATCAACACCCAGCTCGATCGCGCGCCCGCGCGGCGCCGGCTCACCGCTCGGGATCTGCAGGTGAACTTCACGATGTACGGAGGCTCCATCGGACAGTTTCCGTACCTGTTCGACATGCTCGAGGACGAACTGGGGATCCGCGTGGAGTGCACCGCGGACACCATCGAGATCACGGATCTGAGGGTCACTCGGACCGAGTCCGACCCGCCGCGTCACGCCAGCACGCTGGCGAGCACGCCGTAGCCTGTTTCCGATACGCGTCCCAGGTCCCCCATCACCCCAGGAAACTCGACCATGAACGATCAAGACCAAGCTCTGGCGGCATCGCGGTCGACACGGGCGGAGGCGGCGTCCGGGGCTGGGCTGAGCGGGAATTCGTTGTGTGGTTGTGCGCCGGCACCCGCTGGCGTGCAATCCGTCTGTGACAGCCATCAACGATAGAGAGGAGTCTGAAATGAAGATCAAGACCAAGGTCCGTGGCGGTGGTCCCATCGATACGATCGGCAGCGGTGGAGGCGGCGGCGGCCGTGGCTGCGGCTAGCCCAGCACCATCTCAACCCGAGGAGCCTGACATGAAGATCAAGACCAAGGTTCGCGGCGGCGGTCCAGCCCGCGGCTGCGTGTAGCCCAACACCATCTCAACCCCAGGAGCCTGACATGAAGATCAAGACCAAGGTTCGCGGCGGCGGCCCTCTCGACGCCAGTGGCGGCGGCGGCCGTGGCTGCGGGTGATCCCGCACCGTTCAACCCGAGGAGCCTGACATGAAGATCAAGACCAAGGTCCGCGCCGGCGGCCCCATCGACACCATCGACGGTGGCGGCGGCCGTGGCTGTGGCTAACCCAACACCTTCCCACCCGAGGAGCCTGACATTAAGATCAAGACCAAGGTCCGCGGCGGCGGTCCCATCGCCGGCGGCGGCCGCGGCTGCGTATAGCCCCCACCTTCCAACCGAGGAGCCTGACATGAAGATCAAGACCAAGGTTCGCGGCGGCGGTCCCCGCGCTTGCGTGTAACCCAACACCCTTCCAACCCAGGAGCCTGACATGAAGATCAAGACCAAGGTCCGCGCCGGCGATACCAAGACGGTCGTCGGCGGCGGCGGCCGCGGCTGCGGCTGATGGCCAGCGGGATCGTCGGCCGCTCGTGGCGCGTGCCACGACGGGCGCGATCCCAGGCATGACGGAGGTGGTGCCGGTGTTCCGGTCGCCACCGATCCGCGGGCGAGGGGGCCATCCGGCCCCCTCGTTTCGTTTCACCGGAAGTTGCGTATAGAATCACCTCGCGGATGCCGAGTGAGTTCCGTCAGACATCGATCGCAATGCGCAGCGATCGGGAGCGCGGGCGCCGGTCGCTGGTCATGCTCGGAGCGATGGGGGGCCTGCTGGTCCTGGTCAGCCTGTGGCTGACCCTGGCGCGGGTGCCGCTGTACGCCGTGAGCGAGGCCGCCCGGCTGCAGGCCCGAGACGAGGTCCACCCGGTCGACGCGCTGGTCTCCGGCCGCGTCGTGGCCGTGAGCCTCCCCGTCGGCGGCAGCGTCCGCAAGGGCGACGTGCTCGTGACCCTCGACCCCACCGACGCCCGGCTGCGACTCGACGAGGCGCGCGCGACCGAGCACGGCCTGACCCGCCAGATCGCCGCGCTCGAGGCCGAGATCGCGGCGCGCGACGACGCGCTGGCGAGCACGCAGTCGCTCGGCAAGGCGAGCCTGTCCGAGGCCCAGGCCGCGCGCACCCAGACCGAGTCCGAGGCGCAGCTGGCGGGCCGCGAGCGGGCGCGCGCCGACCTCATGCGGGAGGCCGGGGTGGTGGCCGCGGCGGAGGCCGATCGCGCTGGCGCCGCCGCGGTGCAGGCCAACGCCGCCGTCCACGCCCGCGAGCAGCGGCTGAGCGTGCTGAGCAGCGAGACCCAGCGCGATCTGGCCGACCGTCGCGCGGCCAACGAGAGCCTGCGGCGAACCCTCGCCGCGCTCGCGACGGAGCGCGACGGTGCCGGGGTCCAGGTCAAGCGGCTGGAGGTCGAGGTCGAGCGCCACACGCTGCGCGCGCCGATCGACGGCGTGCTCGGACAGGTCCACGCGCCGCAGGTCGGCTCCGTGGTGTCGGCGGGCCAGACCGTCGCCGTGGTGACGCCCGGGACCGGGCTCCAGCTGATCGCCGACTTCGCGCCGGCCAGCGCGGTCGGCCGCGTCCGGGCCGGGCAGCACGCGAACATGCGGGTCACCGGGTTCCCGTGGACGCAGTACGGCATGCTCGCGGCCACGGTCACCGCGGTGTCGAGCGAGGTCGCCGATGGCCGGATCCGGGTCGTGCTGCAGCTCGACGAGCACGCCGCGCCGGCGATCCCGCGGCGCCACGGCCTGATCGGCGAGGTCGAGATCGAGCTCACCGAGGTCTCGCCCGCCGCCCTGATCGCGCGCGCGGCCGGGCAGCTGTTCGACCGAAGCGAGCCCCGGTGATCCCGTTCGCCCGTCCCCATCGCCGTGCGCGCTACCTCGTGCCCGAGGTCGTCCGGACGTCGATGATGGACTGCGGCCCGGCCGCGCTCCAGGCGCTGGTCGCCGGCTTCGGCATGTCGGTCAACTACGGCCGCCTGCGGGAAGCCTGCCAGACCAGCGTCGACGGCACGTCGATCACGACGATGGACGAGATCGCGAACTCCATCGGCCTCCACACCGAGGAGATGATGCTGCCGGTCGATCACCTGCTCCTGCCGCAGGCGCACGCGCTGCCCGCGATCCACGCCGCGGCCGGCACGGACCGTGGCCGGGACGCGACGCGCGGACTGCGCGGCACCACCGCGCCCGAGTACCTGGTCGCGCCGCCGCCCCAGGGCGAGAGCCGGTGCTGGAGGCGGTCGACGTCTCGTTCCGCCACCCCGGCCGCGCCAGCGACGTGCTGTCGGGCTGCGACCTCGTGGTCCGGCCCGGCGATCGCGTGCTGATCCAGGGCCCGTCGGGCGGCGGCAAGTCCACCCTGGTGTCGCTGCTCACCGGCATGCAGCTGCCGAGCAACGGCCTGCTGCTCGCACGTCGAGGAGGCCCGGACGATCTGCGTCGAGCTCGGGCTGGGCCCGCTGCTCGAGGACATGCCCGGCGGCATGTACCAGATGGTGGGCGAGACCGGCTGGCAGCTGTCGCACGGCGAGCAGAGCCGGCTGTTCATCGCGCGTGCGCTGCTGCAGCGCAGCGACGTGGTCATCCTCGACGAGAGCCTGGCGGCGCTCGATCCGGAGAACCTGGCGCAGGCCCTGCGCTGCCTGCGGGCGCGCGCGCCGAGCCTGGTGGTCGTCGCCCACCCCTGAACCGGTCGAGCTGCAACCCAGAGCCCTGGTGCAGACGGCTGCGCTGCGAACCGTTCGCCGCTCCGTCACGGCGCCGACGACGGCGACCGCAGTGCGCTGATGCTGAGCTCGAGCTGGCTGCGGATCGCGTGCACGAGCTCGGACAGCTCGGTCGGCGCGAGGCCGATGCGTTCGTGGAGCAGCGCGGCGATCCGCTGGCCGAGATCGTCGAGCGCCCGGGTCAACCGGCGCAGCACGGTGACGCGGTGAACGCCTTCGATCACGCCGATCTGATGCGTGGAGAGACCGTCGGCGAAGTGGCGCTTGAGTAACAGGCGCTCCGCCGTCGGCAGCTGTGCAAACGCGGTGCGAACGCATCGGCGAACTGCGGCGCGAAGCGCCGGCGCAGCTCGGCGGTCGTCGGATCACCATCTCGTGGCGGTCACACAGTGCACCTCGGCGCCGGCTACACGCGGGAGCGCCAGCGTGCCGGGGCCGAGCTGCCGCGGCGGATCATGATCACCCGTCGTAGGGCTTCGGTCTCGACGAAGATTACATGATAGGGAAAGCGGTCAACGAACTCGCGCCGGACCACGCCGCCGGGCATGGTTGCGATCGGCGCCGTCGCGAACCTGTCCGCGTGGGCGATCCGACCGAGGACGCGATCGACCTCGGCGATGAACTCGAGCCCCAGGCCGAGTCGCTGGCTCTCGTACCAGACTGCGGCTTCCTCGAACTCCGTCTGTGCGATCGCCTCGACGCGAAAGTCCTTCACGGCTTCTGTGCCCGCACCGCTTCCACAGCAGCGCGAGCGCGAGCGACTGACGCTTCGCGTGAGAACCCGGTGCTGCGCCCGGAGAGCGCATCGCTCGCGCGCTGCACGATCTCGGCGACCTCCTCGGGCGCGTCGGTACGGCGGCCCTGTTCGTACGCTTCACGCACGAGGGCCGCCTCGATGTAGTCGCGGTCTTCGATGGGGAGCGCGAGAACCTGGTCCAGGAGCTCGTCTCGGCGCGCCGGTGTTCCCATGAGCCCAAGCCTACCGGCCGACCTCGTCCCGAGCAACACCGGTCCACGCGCTCACCTCGCAGGTCGAGCGCCCCGAGATCGTGGCGTGGAGCCTGGAGGAGTACACCAAGCGATCAGGTCGATAGCCACAGCGTGGCAAGCGGGATCGCGGATCTGTTCGTACGTTGAGGACTGGACCACCACGTTGCGCCCAGGACATTGTCAAGGTCCGCAAGCAGGGCATTTCGATGCAGCTAACTACGGCGTGTCGGTGCGGATGCAGACCTGGCTGTCGGCCGCATCGAGGCTGGTCGCCGGCGCCTGCGAGGTCGCGACGATGCCGCTGTCGCCGAGCGTCGGGTTGCCCGACGCGGCGGTCATCGCGAGCGAGCTGATCGGCGTGGTCAACACCGCGGTGACCCCGGCGGGATCGCAGGTCAGCTTGCCGATCGCCTTCACGGTGATCACCAGGTTGCTGCCGGTCGGCGCGGTCGGCAGCAGCTTGACCGGGATCGCCAGATCGGCGCTCGAGAACGGCGCGAGCAGCGGGATGCTGATCGGCGCGCCGATCTGCACGCCGGCGGTCTGGGTGCTCGCCGACACCACGACCTGCTCGGCGGCGAGCGGCCCGCCGTTGACGATCGTGGCGTGGAGCAGGCCGGACAGGCCCGGCTTGAGCGGATCGAGGCTGAGCCCGCCGAGCTCGAGCTTGCCGGCCAGGGTGCCGCTCTCGATCACGCCGTTGTTGGTGCGCACCGCGTTGCTCGGCGCGGCCGCGCAGCTGCCGGCGCCGCGGCCCGCGAACGCCGCCGCGATCAGGATCAGGTCGTCGGTGTCGAGCGCGCTCGCCGCCGCGAGGATCGCGTCGCGCGCCTCGATGAACGTCGCCTCGGGCGGGGTCAGCAGCAGGCCGGCGACCGAGTAGTCGGTGATCCGGCGGCGGCCGACCGGCACGCCGTGCTGGTCGATCAGCGTGTTGAACGCCTCGAACATCATCAGCGCCCACACCTCACCGGCGTTGTGGACCTCGCTGTTGGCCGCGCCGTTGAGCCGGCCCGGCGCCGTGGTCGGCAGCGGGTTCTCGTCGGCGATGTGGCGGAAGCTGAGCGCATTCTTGGCGCGATCGCGGCTGTACGGGAACCGGCGGACCGAGAAGTACGCGGCGTCGGGCGTGCCGCTGGCGTCGGCGTACGAGCCCTGCGCGTAGGTGCCGTCGCGGTTGTCGCCGTCGCGCAGCTGCAGCAGCAGGCCGTTGAAGTCGCCCCAGCCCTCGGACATGCCGCCGCACTGCTGGCCGGTGGTGCACACCGCGAGGCGGTGGTGGAGGTAGTGCGCCCACTCGTGGCCGCTGACCCCGCTGTCGAGATCGCCGTCGCGCTCGACGCCGAACGGCGCGCTGTGGAGCGTGATCGTCACCGGGCCGGCCGCGACCGCCGCGGCGAGGGTCTCGCCGTCGGTCTTGCCGATCGCCACGCCGGGGATGCTGGCGGCCGCGCTGCCGGCGAACGCGCGCGGATCCTCGAGCGCGCCGTCGGCGAGGATCACGCCGATCGCGCCGGCGGCCTTGGCGTTGTTGACGGTCGCCGCCGAGCCGCACACGCCGGAGAACGTGATCAGCGCGATCTTGCCCGCGACGTCGCTCTGGATCGGCTGACAGGCGTCGCTGGCCGGGGCGGTGCCGTCGCTGGCGATCGCGACCGCGCCGGTCAGATCGAACGTGTGCGGCGGCGCGCTGAACCCCTCGGCGTGCGGCGAGCCCGCCGGCGCGGTCAGTGCGATCACCGACGAGGTCGTGAACAGGAAGATCCGCATGCGCGGCGACAGTCCGTCGGCCGGGGTCGCCATCGTCGCGTTGTCGCGCGCGCCGTTGTTGCCGCCGGCCTGGGCCAGCGCCGTGATCGGATCGCCGCCGACGCCGCCGCGCCCGAAGTTGTCGACCTGCGCGTTACCGGTCGCCTCGGTGAAGCCGGAGTCGTACCACCAGTCGTGCATCCAGTTGTCGAGGAAGAACAGGTTGACGACGCCCGCCTTGATCTGGTCCTGCGTCGCGAGCGGCTCCTGCGTGGTGTCGTAGCGGTAGTCGAGCACGCGGCGGGACCTGACCTCGGGGCGGACGTCGCCCGGCGAGAACACGTTGTTGCCGTCGAGATCCGAAAACGCATTGACGTTGTTGCCCGACGTCGTCGTGGCGGTGTCGGCCAGCCACTTGTCGAGCGGCGCGTTGAACGCCTCCATGATCGCGAGGTTCGAGCTGACCGTGCCGGCCGGCGCCGAGCCGTCGGGGAACCCGGTCGGGTGCGGCGAGAAGTCGGTGAGCGGGCCGTCGAGCAGCCGGCGGTTGCCGGTGGTCTCGGCGTACACCCGGTACACGAACGCGTCGTTCTGCATCAACTCGGTGTCGCCGAGGATCTTGCCGCCGGCGTCGGCGATCAGGTAGCGCCGGGCGGTCGGCGCCGGGATCGTCGGATCGCGCAGCGGATCGGGCGGCGCCTCGCCGAACACCTCGAGCTCCCACGCGCCGGTCAGCGCGGCGCCGTCGCGCGCGATCACGCGGCGCGCCCGCGCCTCGGACACGCGGACCAGCGGATCGGGCGCGACCTCGAGCTTCTGCCACCCGGACTGCTCGCCGAGATCGCTGACCGCCGGCCGCGGCCGCTGGCCGCCGAACTGGCGGTCGAGCGCGCGGTCGAGCATCGCGCTCGCCGACGACGCAAAGCTCGGCGGCGCCATGTCGGGCAGCTGCGTGCCCGCCACCGCGGCGAGCGAGCCGTCGACGTGCAGGAGCACGCGGATCTCGCCTTGATCGACCACCACGCCGCCGACCATCTGCGCGAGCCGCACGACGGTGGCGCCGTTGCGCAGCTCCTGCGTCCCGGTCTCGGTCAGCGCCATCGGCTTCGCGCTCTTGACCCACAGCGGTGCGAGCGCGGCGAGGTGATCGCGCGCGGCGAGCGGGGCGGTCATCCCGGCGGCCATCGCGCGCGGGCGGATCGCACGCACCAGGCGCGGCGCGCCGGCCGCATCGCGCGCCATGATCGTCATGCCGAGCGAGACCTCCGGCCGCTCGTTCGACGTCCCCGGGCTCGTGGTGCCGGGCCCCTTCGGATCGCCGGGCGGCGGGCCACCGCCGGGATCACCGGGATCGCCGGGGGGTTTGCTCGGCGACGACGAGCAGGCTCCGCAGGCGGCGGCAAACACGAGCGAAGGAATCGTGAGCCTTGGGATCCGGACCATGAACGACAGCCTCCTGACGCGCGGCACCCGACGCTGCACGCTACCTCTCCTCATATCACGATCTCGACGAGCACCGTCACGCGAACCACGCGAGGCGAACGCCAGCGCTCAGCCGGGCGCTGCAGTCGCGCCGCTGCGGAATTGTCCGTGAACAGCAGCTCCCGGTCGTGAAGCCGGCGTGAGCTCTCGAGTGCCTCGCGAAGCGGCGGGCGTGGAGCTTTCGCTGACCACGTCTTCCTGGCAGTGTTCGGCGTCGGCGGCTCCTTCCGGTAAGGACCGCACCCCCATTCAGCAGGGATCGGGGACCACACGAACCAGCAGGTCAAGGGAGGGAGTCATGCAGGTCTTTCGGCTCGCCGAGTCCACCGAGCTCAACAACGCATGGATCGTGGGAATCGTCGCAGCCTGTGCGCTCGTCGTCATCTGGCTCGTCACCGCTCTGTCAAAGTTCGTGCTCCGGCAAGGAGCTCAGTTTCTGCGCATCCGGACGCTCCAGTCGTTCACCGACGACTATGGCAGGCGACTGCGGCTCGTCGCCGTCGTCGCCTCGTTTGCGGTCGCCATCGCTGGAGCGACGGTGCTGGCCTACACGCTGTCGCAGCACAAGGACCTGCAGCCGACGATCGACCAGGTCCTCGGGCAGATCACCCTGGACGCGGTGATCGTGGTAGCGCGCATCACCGGCGTGATGTGTCTGTTCCTGTTCGCGTTCTATCTGCTCAAGGCCGTCAGCGGCCGGGTGATCGCGCGGGTGCGCGGCCGGATGAGCCCGCGCGAGCTCGGCGAGCGACAGCAGATGTTCCTCGAGAGGTTCTTCACCCATCTGCCGTCGGCGGTGAACCTGAGCCTGACCTACGCGCTGCTCGGCGTGGCCGCGGAGACATTTCGCCTGCCCGGCCCGCTGCAATGGTTCCTGTTCACCACCGTGTACGTCCTGCTGCTGCTCGCCGGTGGTCGCGCGCTGGTCATGCTGGCCCACTTTCTGTCCGAGCGCCTGCTGGCGAACTGGGGGAACAAGGTCACGGGATCGAAGCTGGAGGAGTACTACGCCGCGCTGCGGCGGCTGCTGCCGGTGGTGCAGCGCAGTGTCGAGGCCATCGTGTACGTCTCGGTGGCCACCTTGCTCGTGCACCGCTTCGAGAGGCTCGAGCCATTCGCGCCGTACGGGCCGCTGCTGATCCGGGTGATCTCGATGTTCCTGGCCGCCAGCGTTCTGGTCGAGGTCGTGCGCGTCCTGGTCGCCAGGCTGCTGCTCGCCGCGCCCAGCGCCGCCGAGGACTCCCAGCGGCGGCGGGTCACCTTCGTCGGCCTGATCCAGAACATCGCCAGGTACATCATCTACTTCTGCGTTGGCATGATGGTCCTCGAGGACCTCGGCGTCAACCCGACCCCGATCCTGGCCGGCGCCGGCATCGTGGGGCTCACCGTCGGCCTCGGTGCCCAGAAGATCGTCCAGGATCTGCTGGCCGGACTGCTGCTGCTGTTCGAGGATCAGATCCTGCACCGCGACTATATCCGGATCCGCGACACCGAAGGTGTCGTCGAGCAGGTGTCGCTGCGCATCACCCGGGTGCGCGATCGCTTCGGACGGCTGCACATCCTGCGCAACGGCGAGGTCCAGAACGTCATCAACTACAGCCGGGGATGGACCCTGGCGGTGGTCGAGTTCACCGTGACCTACGAGAACGATCTGGCCACCGCGCTGCGCGTCATCGCCGACGTCGCCGCTCGGCTGCCGGCCACGATGCAGGACAAGGTGATCGAGGCGCCGCAGGTGAAGGGTATCGAGACCATCGGCGCGGCCGGGATCGTCGTGCGGATCGAGACCAGGGTCGCACCGGGCGCGCACTACGATGTCAAGCGCACGCTGAACCGCATGCTCATCGATGGCTTCAACGCCAGGCAGCTGAAGCTCGCCCCGCCGAACCCCGCCGAGCCGAAGCCCGCGGCCGTACCGGTGGGTCCCGAAGTTCCCGGACCCGGAGCTGCGCGGACGTCGAGAGAGGGACCGCACGACGAAGCGGAAGCGCCGAGCGGCTGACCGCGCGGCCGGGGCACCCGCCGGCGCCGCGCCGCCGCGGCGGCAAGCGCTGCTCTGTACCTGAACGCGTCGACCCCGAGCTGCGCGCGCGGCCGCACCGGGTCGCCGATCGCCGGAAGCCCCTGACCTCGGACGCGGGCTACGCAGGCGGTCCAGCGTGCGTAGCCGAGCTGGGCGGCGGCGGTTCGCTGCCGGACCGCGCCTGGGACAGCGCGTCCCTGATCTTGCGGTGGAAGCCGAGCACCGCTGTGAGCGCAGCCGTGAGCAGCGATAGCACCGGCACGCTGTGCTTGCCGATCGCGCGCAGGGTCGAGAACCGGTCCTTGTCGATCGCGGCGGTGAGCAACGGCCGACCATCGACCGAGAGCCGGACGCGATACTGATCGTGGGCCTGCTCTCCGGCGGTGAGCTTGACTCTCATCGTGCACGACCGCGATGCGGTGCCGCAGTCCGCGCTCGTCGTCGCCGGGGTCAGCGCCGAGAAGATCGACTCGACGGTGAGCCTGGTCGGCCTGGGCGTGGCGCAATCCTGATACACGAACAGCTCCATCTCGTCGTCGGGGCCGATCCGGTCGGGCCGGTCGAGCTCGTAGGTGCAATCGCCCGCGCCGAGCGCCTCGGAGCCGCGCGTGGTGCGCAGCCAGGCCCAGTATCCGGCGAACAGCAGCGCCGCGATGGTGAATCCCGTGGTGAGCAGCGCCGTGCGGCGCCGCCGGCGAGCGTCCTCGTCGGGAGATCGGCCGTCGAGGCGGGTGTTGATCCAGCGCTCGAACAGCGGGATCCGCACCCGGTGGCGGCCGCGCTGGTACCAGACCAGGCTCATCAGCTCCAGGCTGCCCAGTGCATTGCCGATCTCGTCCGGCGTCGCGGTGCCGTGCAGCGCACGGTGGATCTGCGCCAGGGACCGCGGCCGTTGCCGCGCCACGTATTGCAGCACGACGCGCTCGGTGCCATCGAGCCACAGCGCCACATGGCCCTGGAAGCTCGATCCGGTCGCGACGATGCGCGCCGCCGCGTCGCGCACCCTACGCGACTTGACGCGGAGCGGAGCGAGCGGAGAGTAGCTGGGCTGCTCGCGCGCCGCCCGGATGATCTCGCTGCACAGCAGCCGCAGCGCATAGACGTTGCCGCCCGACAGGCGGTACAAGGCCTCGGACGCGCGGCCGGTCGGCTGAAACGCAACCAGCTCGCCGAGCGATCGGACCAGCTTGTTCGACTCCGTGCGGTTCAGCGCGTTCATCGGGACCCGCGATACCGGGACCGGTCGCTCGCGGGGTGCGAGCTCCGCGATCTGGAAGTCGCGGATGCTGGTGACGATCACGGTGTGCTGGCCCGAGGCGCACAGCTCCACGAGGCCGCGCCACAGCTCCCGCGCGGCCGCGCGGCGCGGCTCGTCGGGCTCCGCCGTCGAGGCCATGCGGATCAACCAGTCGGCATCCTCGAGCACCAGGACGAGCTGGTGACATCTCGCCAGTCCGGTCTCGGTGCGCGCGGCGCGCAGCGCGGTCGCGGGGGCGTCCGGCGGCTCCGGCGCGGCCGTGCCCTGCTGCGCGGGGGGGCCCCCGAGCGCGACGATCGTGGACCGCAGGTCGAGCGGTTGCGCGGGCGCGGCCGCCGGCGGGGTCTGCTCGGCGGCCGGCGACGGCGGTTCGCCCCGCAGCCGCTGGACGCGCGCGGTCATCTCGCCCAGCAGATGGTGTGGGTCGTGGTTCGACAGCTCGCCGCAGGGGATCCACACGAACTGGCGTGCTTCGCGGTTCGTGTCGCAGCCGTACTGCGCCATCGCGATCAGGCTGGTCTTGCCCGACCCCGGCGGACCGGCGACGCTGACGATCTTGCCGCCCGCGACGATGTGCTTGACGAGGTCGGATACCTCGGCGGCGAACCCGATCCAGCGCGTGGGATCGGTCGAACCCGAACGGATCGCGAACGGATCGCTGACGGTGTGGAGATCGGCGATCCGCTCGAGCAGGACGTCGCGCGCGGTCCCCGCCTCGCAGGCGCGTCGGATCTCCGCGGCCGCGATCGGAACGACGACCAGGTTGCGCTCCCTGTGAATCGCGAAGATCGTCTCTCGCGCACCCTGGCCGAGCTGCGGGGCGGCGAGCACCGTGATCAGCACCGAGCGCGGCGGCACCTTCAGCCCGGCGAGCTGCCTGGCCAGCGGATCGACCTCGGCACGGAACAGGCGGGTCCCGACCTGGCCGAACGGCGCCGCCGGATCGGCGTCCACGGCGCTCAGGAACAGCAGATGATGCGAGCGCGACTGCAGCTCGGCGAACGCCGGGGCACGGAGCTCGATCAGCCGATCACCCACGCGCCGCGCGTCGCGGAACAGCGCCCGAAAGAACTCGATCGCATGCGGGAGCAGATCTCGAAACGCCGGCGGGATCGCAGCTTCGAGCACGCTGGCCACATCGCTCGTTGCGGTGTGACCGATCTCCGGGGTCGCCGCGTATCCCCCCGGCGCTGGCACCGCATCGAGTCGGCCGCCGCGCCGGAACCATCGAGCGATCCTGCCCAGGTTCCAGCCCGGCGGTACCGACAGGATGGCACCCGTGCTGGCCGGGGTGGCGGTCTGCGGTCGCGTGTGGACCGCCCCCGACAGCGCTCGCGTTCTCGCAAGGGCGCGCTCGCGAGCGGGTGGCTCGCAGAACGCCGCGAGCTCGGTCGCGAGTTGATTCACGTCGTGATATCGCCGTGCCGGATCCTGCTCCAGACAGCGATGGACCACGCGCGCGAAGTCCGGAGGGATATCGAGACCGTCGAGCGGTGGCGCCGGCTCGGTGACGACGCGCAAGATGAGCTCGGAGAAGGTCTCGGCGGTGAACGGCCGCCGCCCGCTCGCCAGCTCGTAGAGGATCACGCCGAGCGACCAGATGTCGCTGCGCGCATCGACGAGCCGGCTCGACCGGAGCTGTTCGGGCGCCATGTACCCGGGGGACCCCATCACGGCGCCGGTGCGAGTCATGCTCAAGTCGGCACTGGTCGCAGACGCCTTCGCGATCCCGAAGTCGACGATCTTGATCAGCGGTCTACCGTCGGGCCGGGTGGTGAGGAACAGGTTGCCGGGCTTGAGGTCGCGGTGCACGATGCCGCGGGCGTGCGCCTCCGCGAGCCCCGCGCATGCCTGCGCGATGTAGTCGGCGAGGATCGGTACCGGGATCGGACCGTCCTCGGCGAGGATCGTCGCGAGGTCCCGACCCTCGAGCAGCTCCATCACGAGGTACGGCTCGCCGGTGTCGAGCGTACCGAAATCGGATACCCGGCAGATGTTCTCGCTGCGCAGCGACGCCGAAGCCCGCGCCTCGCGCAGGAACCGGTCGGCCGTGGTGGGGTCGCTGGTCACCTCGCGCAGCAGGAACTTGAGGGCGACGCGTTGCTCGAGTTGAAGATGGGTGGCCGCCACGACGACCCCCATCGCGCCCTGGCCGAGCACCTCGTCGATCCGGAACTTGCCGGCGATCACGCTGCCCTTGTCCATTCGCGTCAGCGCCAGGCGGGCCGCGCCCGTGGCCGACGCTCGATCGTCCCCGGTCTCCATGGGTCACTCTCCGCTGCTCGGACATCATGCGCCGGTAGCCCGCCGACGCGCAAGAGACGACCTCCTCGACGATGGCGAGGACGTCGCGCGCGATCGCGACGCCGGTCATCGGCTCGAAGGTCGCGGGGCGCGGCTCGCCGCCGGCGAACGCGGCCGGGATGCAGGTTTCGAGCTACAACACGTGGATGGCGGGTTCCAGGCATCATGCGCCGGCCACGGCACGCAACCGCGAGCCGATTCGCCAGGTGCTGGAGCGTGTGCTGCCCCCGCGCGGCACCGTGCTGGAGATCGCGAGCGGCAGCGGCGAGCACGCGATCTACTTCGCGCGCGCGTTCCCGGGCCTCACCTGGCAGCCGAGCGACGCATCGGAATCGGCGCTCACCAGCATCGCGGCGTGGCTCGCCGAGGTCCGGCTGCCCAACCTGCGCGCACCGATCGCGCTCGACGTCACCGCGGCGGCGTGGCCGGTCGTGCACGCCGATGCGATCCTCTGCATCAACATGGTTCACATCGCTCCGTGGCAGGCCGCGCTCGGGTTATTCGACGGTGCCGCGCGGCTGCTGTCGCCCGGTGCGCCGCTCTTTCTGTACGGTCCGTACCGGTTCGGCGGCCGGTTCACCGCGGCGTCGAATGCGGAGTTCGATCGCGGCCTGCGCCAGCGCGATCCGCGGTGGGGCGTGCGCGATGTCGACGAGCTCTCGGCCGCGGCGGGAGTCCACGGCTTCGCGCTCGAGGAGGTCGTCGAGATGCCGGCGAACAACCATTCCCTCCTGTTTCGCGCCGGGGCCGGTCCTTAGCGCAGTCGGCTCGAACGTCAGAAGATCCTGAACTGGGACACCAGCGCGTTCCGGAGCGTCGTCATTCCGGATGGGTTCGACGCGGACAGATCGCTCGCGAACACGACCGCGTAGCCGATGTCGGCGCTGTCGCCGTTCACCAGCGTCATGGTCAGCGGCGGGTTGTCGAGCGCGGTCGGCGGCGTGGTCATCGAGTGGACCACGCCATTGATCCTGAGCACCGCCGCGTTCACCGGCGTCCACGTCACCTCCCAGAGCTCCCACCGGCCCAGCGTCCCGTGCGGCGACGCGCTCGAGCTGCTCGCGAACCGCGCCGGGGTACTCGCCGTGCTAGGGTCCTCACCGGCGACTTCGCGGTCGCGTCCTTGGCAGTTGGCATCCGGTTCTTGCGAGCCGTCATCGTCATCGTCTTCGCCTTCGCATGCTGGGCGCTTCGTCGGCGCGATCACCGAGGAGCATTCGCACCCAGGCCTCGTCTTCGGCAAGGACTCGCATCCGCGCGTTGATCAGCGCCGAGTGGACCGCGTTCGCCAAGTCGTTGCCCAGCTCGGCCGCGACCTCGGGCAACGCGAAGACCTTGACACTCGACACGAGCCGCAGCTGCGGAAACCGATCTCCGGCAATGCGCCTCGCCTTCTGATCGTCGAGCGCGACGACGAGCTGCTGATGGTGCGCCACGGCGATCGCAGCGGACTCGCCATCGCCCAGAGAGTCATCGGGTGACTCAGCTCCGACGAGCCCCATGAAGGTGGTGAGGGAGTCGGCCGTCAACGAGACCTGCTCAAGAAGTCCCGCCGCCAACAGCGGCGCGACGGGATCCGCGCGGTTGGTCCGGTCGAGCGGATGACGGATCACCTCGCGCGACGTGTTCTCGACGACGATGCGGCTCCCCGGGAGGACGCGCAGGATTCGCTCTGCCACGCCGCTTCCGAGCAAGTTGATGATCACGCTGGCGTCGAAGACCCTGCCTGCTGGCATTACCGGCGCGCCTCTAGTGGGACATCGAGCGACTCGATGGACGAGAAGGCATCGAGCGCCTCGCGAAGCTCGACGCGGTTCAACACCAGCATGTCAGCGAGCTGGCCCTCGCTGTAGATGCCCTTCTCGGCAGCTTCCGCGGCCAGCAACAACAGCCGGGTTCCTTCCATCCCCGCGGCCTCGTCCTCGACCCCTACGGCCTCCTGTACGGCCTTCTCGTTCAGGCCCCGGTCCTTGAGCGCCTCGAAGGTGCCGCTCGGCAGGAACTCGAGGTTCTCGAGCTGGCGACAGAACGCCTCCAACGACACGCCGAGGCGCCGCGCGCCGAGCACGATGTGCCGGATGGAGAACTTGCCCTCGGCACCGACATACTCGTCGAAGATCCGGCGCACCGTGGCGTTCGGCATGAGGAACGCCGCAGCGAACGCATCGGCGAAGACGTCGTCCGGGCTTTTTCGCGTTTCCTTTGCTCGAACCACACTCGCCTCGAAACGAGTGGTCATGAAGTGAGCCAGCTCGTGCGCAAGGGTCCACCGTCGGCGGCTGCGAGGATGCAGCGTGTTGAGCACGATGATGGCGCCCAACTCGGGATGGTATGCGTAGACGCCCGAGATCGACGACGGAAGCGCACGTACGAAGATCCGCACGCCCAGCTCCAGCTCCAAGATCCCCTCCAAGTCAGGGATGGGGCCGAGGCCGAGGCCAAGGCGCGAGCGAAGCTCGGCGGCCAGCTCCTCTGCTTGCTGGGTTAGACGTCCACGACCTATCTTGCGCTCGGGCGGATAGTCGAGGGTCCCGACCTTGTTCAGCCGCCGCTCCAACTCGACGTACGCCGCCGCGATGTCGTGGAGGGTCGCCATCGCGGCGATCTCGTCCTTGTCGCTATTGGCCGCACGGGCCTTCTTCCGGAACTGACCGACGATCTCGACCTTGACTGCGGCAGGTCGCAGCAACGAGTGGACGCTAACGCCGTACAGCTTAGCGAGCGCCAGTAGCTCCTCGGGGCGCGCTTCTCGATCTCCTCGCTCGATCGCAACGAGCGTCGTGCGGGCGACCTGGACCGCTTCGGCTGCCTGTTCTTGAGTAAGCCCTGCTGCGGTGCGCGATACGCGGAGTCGCTCGCCAGTCCGGACTTGTTCGGTTGGAGTCATGAAGCACCGTGAAACGTCAAGCTATGGATCCAGCTTGCCTCGGGTAGCTGCGCGAGGAAGCCACGCCACTCATCGCGAAACACACGGACCACCTTGCCGAGGTGGAGGCGGGTTTCGTTGACGGGACGTTGCAGCGATGCTGCAAGCTCATGGATGTCGGCGGTTCGCCGCTCGAGTTGGTCGGCGAGCCCAGCCAACTCATCCATGTTCGCGATCGCGCAGCGCGCGACGTCCCGATCGGCATCGGTAAGGCCCGCACTCGGCTGAGCGTTGCGGAACACGTCCTCGAAGTACGTCTCCGGTGGTTCCGCGCCGAGTTTGCCGGCCCAAACCGACACGCGCCGGAACAGACAACAGGAGCACAGCCCACACTGGGCGCCTCGGGCTCCTGGGTGCTGGCGCTGAACATTGCGACTGCACGACCGGGTGTTCTCCCACCCTTCGAGCGTCTTCAAGCCCCGTAGCTCGGCAAGGACCATCCCCTTCGTGCTCCACAAGTGCGGGAACAAGAACGGCGGCGGCGTCGCCCACAGTTGGCCCAACAGCGCGCGGAGTGCGTGCAGAAAGTCGGGGTGGCTACTCCTCACGGGATGTTCGATCCCGACGGGCACGAGCGACGGACCCAGGCAGCCAACACCACTCTCACCGATCAAGATGTGCTTGCCCGAGTTCTTCTTCCAGACGAGCGCGGCGAGCGCGAAATACTTGAACGTCCGAGTCCGATAGGACTCCTCTTTGTGGTGTGGCGCTCGCAACTCAAAGGGGACGCCGATCATAGCGACATCGTCGGGACGCGCGATCTTCTCGACGACCGAGCGCCGGGCATTCACCAAGAGCACCTTCTCGTCGGGTTCGTAGTGCCGAAGGCGCGCGAGCAGCGCGAAGGAATCGAGGCCGCCACTGTACGGAATCACGGTGGCGCCCTCGAAGGAAGGGGGCAGAGAGGGCAAGAACTGCTGCGGTTGCTGAGGTCGCTGCCGTTGCCGAAAGTCGAAGGTCCATGCGTCGCCGCTCAAGAGCCGCAGCGTGGCCGATAGGTGACCCGCCAATCGGCTCCAGGTTTCGGGATGGTAGACCGGTACCCGGACCACCAGAGCACGCGACCATTGGGTGCCTCGCCGACGACGAATCAGCCTGTCGACGTAGGACACCGACGAGATCACGACGAGCAGGTCGATGTCGATGTCGTCGAGCGGTCGGAACGTCGCCCGCTCGATCGCGGCCTTGTCGAACGTGATGTTGTGATCGAGAACGCACTGCTGGCGTCCGGGCGCGCCATCGGTGCGGGACTCGACAACGTCGACGTAGTGGATAGCCTTGTTCTTCATTGCACACCGAACCGAACGTCACCGTCGAAGTCGAGGGGCCGTCGCGCGGGCGGCGGCGCTGCCACCGGCCGATCTCCATCCAGCATTCGGGCTACGAGTTGGCGGGTATCACAGGCGCCGAACACCGTGGCCAGGCGGGTGTTGAGCGGCTCGGCATCGCGAGGCGATTCGCGGGCGGTGTGGTTACGCACGGACCGGAGTTGAGCCGCGATTCGCGTGCCGAGGGCTCTACCGGCCGCATGCTCCATCGCCTCGCGTCGGCTCCGCTGCGGGGCGACCGCTAGTTCGCGGAGGAACTCGTGGTCGATCGGGTTGACGACCAGCTCGCGAAGCCGCGGGTCCACTTCACCGAAGAGACTCGGCTGCTCTGCGCTGCGGCTAGCGGCGACAACGAGCGCCGGACTCAGGCCCTGAAGCTCCGACGCTGCCGCGTTTAGAGCGTGGCGTTCCCACTCGGGGTGCCTCGCATCCCGAGTTGCAACGCGGACGAGACTCTTCCATCGCCGCCGCAGCGGAAGCCGTCTATGGATGTCGTCCCTCACCTGAACATCAGGTTAGCCCGCGCCGCGACAATGTCAACATGAAGTTAGGTATGGGCAGACATTGTTCTCCTCATGGAATGTAATTTCAATGAGATAGGAGACTGGTTCGACGAAGATCGCGCGTCCGATGTCTGGACGCCGGCGCCGCCGTCGCCGGGCGTACGTCGATGGTGGCGACCGGCTCCGGATCAGCAGCCGGGCGCTTCTGGCCCGACCGCGTGCCGTGTTCGAGGCGCTCTGTCGGCTCGGCGCCGGTGGGACGCGTCGCGAGGTCGCGGCGGCGGTGGTCGTTCGGGGGCCATTATCACAAGCCTTGAGATGACGTGCCGAGCGGCGACCGGGATCGCCGGTGTCGCGCCCTGGTCGACGAGCTCCGAGCAGGCGAAGCCACGAGCTTGCGACTTCCTCGAACCCCCGGAACGGCCGCGTATGGCTGCGCGTGTAGAAATCGCAGGATCGCAAGAGCCCCCGCCCCTTCTGACCACGCACGGTCGGCTTGCCGTTCTGCGGCGAGCGCCACGTCGCTGCCGCCTCAGCCTGGACCTGTGCGAGCACGTCGACGTCCTGCTCCATGTTGTCGTCGCGCACCTCGTCGGCGAGGCGACGCGCGATCCGATCGAGGATCGCCAGGACGTCGGCGCTGGTGGGCACCGGATGGAGCGCGAACGCGAGCTGGTCGTCGTCATCGGCGAACACGCCGTCGGGCACGAGGAGGTGGAAGTGCACGTTGAGGTTGACGAGGCCCCCGAACCGCTGCACGAACGTGATCGCGCCAGTCCGCGGTGCGCGGATGCCGCGCTGGCGGGCAATTCGCCGCTGCCATGCCCCGATCGCGCGCACCGCGAGGTTGCCGACCCAGGTGGTCCATGCCGGGTCTCGCGCGAGCCGGAGCCGCAGCGCCTTGGGGACCGTGAACACCCACTGACGATACGGCGCGCGGGGCAACACGTGGTCGACCAGATGCGCCGCGGTGTCCGCCATCCGTCGCGCCGTACACGACGGACACAGGCCGCGGCGCTTGCAGCTGAACGCGACGACGATCTC
>JBGQCL010000036.1:0-45560 GCA_041495365.1 Kofleriaceae bacterium
ATCCTGGTCCCTACTTTCCGGTGACGCCGTGAAACGCCTGGACACGCCTGGACACGCCTGGACACAGGTAACGTGTCGGAACTCGTAGATTCTGAAACAGTTGCAGTTTCGAGGTCACTCAACGCCGTTCCTAGATCCGGCCGGGATCACAGCTCCGCGCGCCCGCCGTGGCGGGTGAGCCGCGTCGATCCGAGCGCCTCGAGCAGCTCGAACGTCAGCGCCGGATCGCCCGCCGCGCGCGCCGCGCCGTCGAGCAGGCCGGCGTCGATCGGGACGATCGCGGCCTCTCCCGCACCGCCACCTCGACCCGCTGACCGACGCCGTGCAGGCCCGGCTGCGCGCCGCCGGCCGCTGACGCCGGTCGACCGCTCGGCGGCTCAGCTGGCCGCCGGCTGGACCTCCTCGGCCACCCGCCGCCGCACCGCGTCCATGTCGAGCGCGCGCACCCCTGCGAGCAGCGCGTCCAGCGCCGCGGGCGGCAGCGCGCCCGGCTGCGCGTACACGAGGATGCCATCGCGGAACGCCATCAGCGTCGGGATCGCCTGGACCTCGAACGCCGCGGCGAGGCCGGGCTCGGCCTGGGTGTCGATCTTGCCGAACACGATGTCGGGATTTCGCTGTGCGGCGCGCTCGTAGATCGGAGCGAACGCGCGGCACGGGCCGCACCATCGGGCCCAGAAGTCCAGCAACACGATGCCGTTCTCGATGGTCTGCTCGAACGTCTCCTCGATCACCTCGATCGTCATGCCGGTGAGAGCCGCGTTCCGGACAAACGGTTCGCGTGGTACCGGTGATCGATGGCCGAGCCGGATGCCGCCCTGATCGCCGCCGCCCAGGCCGGCGACCGCCGCGCGATCGACGAGCTGCTCGCGCGCTACGAGGAGCACATCTACCGCTTCGGGCTCCGGATGTGCGGCGACGAGGACTCGGCGCGCGAGGTGCTGCAGGAGACCATGCTCGCCGTGTTCCGCAACCTGCCGGGCTTCCGCGGCCAGGCGGCGCTGTCGACCTGGCTGTACCAGATCGCGCGCAGCTTCTGCATCAAGCAGCGGCGCGGCGTCCGGCCGAGCGCCCCGCTCGATGTCGACATCCCGGCGCCGGCGCCCGCACCGGACATGCAGGTGCACGCCCACCAGATCGGGCAGGCGCTCGCCGAGGCGATCGCGGCGCTGCCGGCCGAGCAGCGCGAGGTGGTGGTGCTGCGCGACGTCGAGGGCCTGAGCGCGCAGGAGGCCGCCGACATCGTCGGGATCGAGGTCAGCGCGCTCAAGAGCCGGCTGCATCGCGCGCGGATGGCGCTGCGCACCCGGCTCGCCGACGTCATGGCCACCGCTCCCGAGCCGTGCCCCGAGCTCGCGCACGAGCTGTCCGCCTACGCGGCGGCGGAGATCGAGCAGGCGACCTGCGTCCAGATCGAGCAGCACCTCGCGAGCTGTCCGCGCTGCACCGGCGCCTGCGACGCGCTCCGGCGCACGGTCTCGATGTGCCGGAGCATCCCCGGGGACACCGTTCCCGCGCCGATCCGCGCCGCGGTACGGGGCGCGATCCTCGATGCGATCGCGCGATGACCCCGAATCCTTTCCCCGGCCGCCGGCTCTCACGGGCATGTGCAGACGCATCGAATGCCCAGATTGCCAGCGACCCTCGTACGCCGGATGCGGCGCCCACGTCGAACCGGTGCTCGGCCCCGTCCCGCCCACAGAGCGGTGCCGGTGTCGCGAGCGCCGCACCGCCCCGGACAACCAGGCGGTGCGGCCATGACGCCGGGCATCCGCAAGACGCTCGCGATCGGCTACGACGCCGCGCTCGCGAAGCTGCCCGACGCGCTCAGGTCGGAGGGCTTCGGCGTGCTCACCGAGATCGACGTCCGCGACACGCTGCGGGCCAAGCTCGGGGTCGAGTTCCGCCGCTACAAGATCCTCGGGGCGTGCAACCCGCCGCTCGCGCACCGCGCGCTGCAGGCCGATCTCGAGGTCGGCGTGATGCTGCCGTGCAACGTGATCGTGTACGAGGAGGGCGACCACGCGATCGTGACGGCGGTCGACCCGATGCAGACCTTCGCCGCGCAGGACGAGCGGTTCCGTCCGATCGCCGAGGAGGTCCGCGCGAAGCTAGCTCGCGTGCTCGACCGGCTGTGACCCGGCGACGCCCGGCGATCCGACGATCGCCTCGAGGGTCACCGGGACGCGGAGCGCGTTCGAGATGATGCAGCGCTGCTCGGCGGTGTGCAGCAGCCGGCGCGCGCGGTCCTCGTTGCCCGGCGCGACCACCAGCTCGACGCGCAAGGTGATCGACGTGAACACCGGGACCGGCGAGCCCTTGTCGAGCACGGCGACCCCGGTGCCCGACCAGTCGTGGACCGCGAGCGCGTCGCGGCGCGCGTAGGCGTCGAACGTCGTCCACAGGCACTCCAGCGCGGCGGCGACCAGCAGCTCCTCGGGGCTCCACGCGGTGTCCGGACCGCCGAACTGGGGCGGCGGGCCTGCCGCGATCGGCGCGCGCGGCGGCGCGACGAGCTGGCGATCGACGAGGCGGACGGTGTAGCGGTGCGGAAACGGCGCGATCTTGCTCATCTCAAGCTCCATGGTGGTGCGAGCCGGCGCAACACGCCGGGGTACGCGAGGTGCGGAACACGCGATACAGCGGGCAGAACCCGACGGCGCCGGTGATCAGCGGGACCAGGCCGAGCCAGCCCCACGGTGTGTGCGGCCCGACGAACACGAGCGCGAGCAGGGCCGCGCCGAGGATCACGCGCAGCGCGCGATCGAGACCGGTTTCGTTCGTCTTCATCACTGATCTCCTTTACGGAATGAGAGCCGGCGGCGCGAGAAACGATTCAGCATTCGATCGGCCGCATCGGTTGCGCCGGACCGCCCGCCCGGTGCATGAAGTGCGCGATTTTCACCCCGCGCCGGATCGCGCCGGGCCGTTGCCCTGAAGCGGATCGTGATCCTCGGCGGGACGGCGAGGCGATCGCGTTACGACTTCCCAGGAGCGGCGGCCACTGCCCGGCACGACGCTCGCACACCCCGTCTACGAGCCGGCGCCGAACGACCGCGCTGTGGGACCGGCAGCCGTGCGAGCGTCGCTCGTGGCGTTCTGCGCAATGGCGCTCTCCAGACCGGAGGTCTGCTCGTGAGAGCCCGGCGGTGCAGAAACGATTTCGCTGGGGCGGTTTGCCGCGGTCACCGCGACGCTGCGAATCACGTGGCCCTCGCGCAAGGCGATCACCTGGCCCTCGTCCAGCGGACGCCACGGCGCGTCCGTGAGCGGCACGCTCGCGACCAGCGCGACTTCTTGCTCCAGGCTGGCCTCGTGGTCGCCCCGACAGCGCCTGCACAGCACGTGCAGCCCCGGTGGCTCGATCGTCCCCGCGTCGGTGCGCCGCCGATGGCCGTGGGCGAACACGACGTCGGCGTCGGTGTAGATGAAGTTGGCCGGCCCGAGTTGCCGGAGCTCCGCCGCGAACGCCACGACCGCGCTCATGCGGTCATCCAGGCTGGGCTCGCCGCGATCCCACAGCGGGCGCATCCGGTCGAGGAGGGCACAGAACGCATGTTCCGAGTCGGTATCGCCGATCGGTCGATACCAGCCGGCGCGGAACCGCCGGTCGCTCTCGATGCCGGGAAGCATGCCGTTGTGGGCGAACAGGTGGAGCCGGCCTCCAAGCTCGCGGTTGAACGGCTGGGTGTTGCGCAGCAGCAGAGCGCCCTGGGTCGCACGGCGGACGTGTGCGAGCACGATCGTGCTGGTCGGATCCCTGGCCTGGAGGAACGCGAGCTGCCGGCTGCCGTGCGCGGCGTCGGGTTCGCGGACGATGAGCGCGTCGCGATCCTGGACATACGCGACCCCCCAGCCATCGCGGTGCGGACCGCTGCCTCCGCCGTGGCGCGCCAGCTCGTCCATCGAGACGTGAAGGTTCGTCGGATACCGCGCCGACATCGCGAGCAGCTCGCACATGATCACCTCGCGGGCATCTGCCCATGCGAGCCACGTACCATCAAGAAGGGTTCGATGGCCGCGCCGGGCCCCGGGCCGCAGGTTCTGCGCGCTCGCGCGTCGGGTGCGAGCGATTCACCCCTCGGGTCGGGTCCGATCAGGCAGCGCGGACTCCGACGACCTGCACCGTCGCGGAAAGTCCGTGATGGAACCGCCCCTCGTGGACCTCGCGCACGGTCTCGCGCGCGACCACGAGCTCGAGCCCCGACAGCTCGCCGCGCAGGCCGGCGAGCGCCGGCAGGAACGCCGGATCGCGCGGTCCCCCGGTGGCGTACGCGAGCTGCTCGGGGCGATAGGCCTCGAGGATTAACACGCCGCCGGCCCGCAGCGCGCGTGGGACGGCGGCGTGAACGCGGCGCCGCACGTCGGCCGGCGTGTGCGCCCAGATCGACACGATCCCGCTCCACGCATCGTCGCCGAGCTCGAACGTCGCGAGGTCCGCCTCGACGAGCTCGACGCGAACGCCGCGCTCGCCCGCGAGCTGGGCTGCCCTGGCGAGCCCCGCGCGCGAGAAGTCGACCGCGGTCACCGGGTGGCCGCGACTCGCGAGGTACACCGCGTTGCGGCCCTGGCCCTCGGCGAGACACAGCACCGGTCCCGCCGGGATGCGAGCCGCCTCGTCGCGCAGGAAGTCGTTCGGCTCGACGCCGTACGCGTACTCCGTGCCGGAATACCGCTCGTCCCACAGCTCTGGCTTCATGCCACGTTTTCTACCACCTCGGACCGCGCGAGGACGCGCAGCGCATCGACGTACGAGACGATCCCGACCAGCTCGCCGGCCCGGTCCACGATCGGGATCGCGCCGATCTGGCGATTCTCGAACAGCTTGGCGAGCTCTGCGACCGGACGATCCGGATCGGCCGTGATCGGTGCGGCGGTCATCGCGTCGCGGACGCGCAGCGCCGTCCGGGCATGCGCGATCACGAAGCTCGACGGATCGCCGACGTGGGTGCGGACGTCGCGCTCGGACAGGATGCCGATGACGGCATTGTGCTCGTCGACGACCGGCAGGTGGCGGATGCCGTGCGCGCTCATCCGCGTGGCCGCGGCGAGCAGGTTCTCGTCGGGACGCGTGGTGAATGGTCCAGGCGTCATCGCATCCGCGGCCGTCGCGCGCAGCGGCGAGGGCGCCATCGCGCGGTGCACCTCCGCGGCGAGCACGTCGGTGACCGTCACGATCTCCACGAGCACCCCGCGCTCGACGATCGGGATTGCCTCGAGCTTGTCGGCCGCGAACCGGCCCACGATCTCGGTGAGCGAATCGTCCGGCCCCGCGGTCTGCGGCGATCGCATCATCGCGCCGGACACCGCGACGCGCGTCCAGTCGTCGGCGCCCGCGAGCTCTGCGCGGAACGCGAGGATGTCGTGCTCGGACAGGAGGCCGATCAGCTTGCCATTGCGCAGCACCGGCAGGTGCCGGATCGCGTGTCGACGCATGAGCTGCCAGGCGGTGTGGAGCGAATCGACGCCGTCGACGACCCACGGCGTCCGTCGCATGATCTCGCGGATCTTCATGCGCAGGGATCAAGCAGGTATCGTGCCTGTCCAGCGGGCCGATCCTGCGCAGGACCGTCGCGACGAGCCGCGACGGCCGCACCGACTGCGCGATGCGGGCGACCGCTCGAGCCCCGCTCACCGCAGGTCGGCCAGGCGATGCCGCAGGTACATGCCGGCGAGCATCGCGACCACGAACACGAGCGCGCTGGAGCTGCCGCCGGCGGCGGCGACGATGCCCGGGCCGGGGCACAGTCCGCCGAGTCCCCAGCCGATGCCGAACACCGCCGCGCCGGCGACGAGCGGCGCGTCGATGTCGGCCCGCACCGGCACGTGGAACTGCGCGTCGAACCACGGCCGCGCGCGCCGGCGGATCACGGCGTACGCGACCGCGTAGACCGCGACCGCGCCGGCCATCACGAACGCCAGGCTCGGGTCCCAGCCGCTGACCGGGTCGAGGAAGCCGATGATGCGCGCCGGTTGGGTCATGCCCGAGACCACCAGCCCGGCGCCGAACAGCATTCCCGCGAGCGCGGCGTGGCCCAGCGCGGCGATCCGGCTCCCGGACGCCGTCACGACAGCCTCCCCGCGAGGATCGCGGTGATCGCGCCGGTGGCCATGAACGTGGCAACGGCGACCAGCGAGCGGACCGAGAGCCGGGACAGCCCGCACACCCCGTGGCCGCTCGTGCAGCCATTGCCCAGCCGGGTGCCAAATCCGACCAGCAGTCCGGCGACGGCGATCGCGGCCAGCGGTCGCACCGGCGCGCCGATCGCCGCGGGCATGACAACCGCGGCCACGGCGCCGGCGGCCGTGAGCCCCGCGAGGAAGGCGATCCGCCAGGCGCGGTCGGACGTCGCGCGCTGGACCAGCCCACCGGCGATCCCGCTGATGCCGGCGATCCGCCCGTGGGTCAGGAGGAGCAGCGCGCTGCCGGAGCCGATCAGCGCACCGCCGAGCAAGGCGAGTAACCACTTCGAAGCCATGTGTGGACGATAAGCACCTGGAGTGCCAGCGCGGCAATCCGATGCTCCCGAGATTGCCGCGGACGATGAATCAACCGGTCCGCGTGGCGTTGCACGGGCGTTTCAGGAGGTTTCACGGCCGCGGCACCGGAGCGACTCCGGCTCAGCCCGGCGTGGCATCGCGCTTGAACGACTGGCGCTCGATGTTGATCGTTCACGCCTCCGACTTCTCCGGCGATGACGCCGCGGCCTTCCTCCATGCGGCGGCCCTGGCGAGCCGCGGCGCGCGGTTGATCACGCTGCACGCCGGCGAGGCCGAGCCGCAGCCGCCGCCGGGCGCACCGGAGCTCGCGGCGCGCTGGGGACGGCCGATCGAGCACGAGCTCGTGCAGATCGCGAGCGTCTCCGACGAGATCTCGGACGGCGTCGCCGACAGCTTGATCGAGGCGCTGCGCGAGCTCCGGCCCGAGCTCATCGTGGTGGGGACCCACGCGCGGCGCGGGATCGCCGCCTGGATCCGCAGCATCATCAGCGAGGCGATCGCACGCAACCTCGCGGTGCCGGTGCTGGTGGTGCCGAACCACGCTCGCGGGTTCGTCGATCCGCGCGACGGCACGGTCGATCTGCGCCGGATCGTCGTGCCGGCAGATCATGCGGAGGCGGCGCGCCGCGGCGCAGAAGCTGCGCGATGGCTCGCACAGCTCGCGGGCCACGCGGCCCGGCTGGAGGACGACCTGGTGATCCTGCATGCCGGTGCACCCGACCCCGACCTGCACCGGCTGGCCATTCCGGTGCTCGAGATCGAGGGCGTGCTCGAGGACGCGATCACCGAGGCGGGCCGGACGCGCGACGCGTGCCTGATCGCGATGGCAACCCGGGGCCATGACGGCGTCGGCGACGTGCTTCGCGGATCCCACACCGAGCGCGTGATCCGCGAGGCCAGCTGCCCGGTGCTCTCGGTGCCGTTCTGAGGTTTCGCGCCGTTTCAACGCCGCACCGGATCGGTCGCGGTGGGCGACATCGCTTGCGGTCCAGGGCTTGCTGAAGCCTTCCGCATGTTCGCTCTCGGTCTGATCCTCTCCCTCGCGATCGGCGTGTCGCTCGGCCTGCTCGGCGGCGGCGGCTCGATCCTCACGGTGCCCGTGCTGCACTACGCGCTCGGCCTCGGCGTGCACGAGGCGATCGCCGGGTCGCTGGTCGTGGTCGCGGTGACCAGCACGATCGCCGTGATTCCATACACGCGCAGCGGTCGAGTGCAGTGGCGCACCGGGCTGGTGTTCGGCGCCGCCTCGATGGCCGCGGCGTTCGCCGGGGGCCGGCTCGGCGCGCGGCTGCCCGGCGGCGTGCTGATCACCGCGTTTGCGCTGGTCATGGTCGCGGCCGGCACGGCGATGCTGCTGCGATCGCGGCGCGCGTCGGGGCTGCCGGTCGCCCGGCCGGTCCGCCTGCAGCGGGTGATCGTGGTCGGGCTGGGCGTCGGGCTGATCACCGGCGTGCTCGGCGCCGGCGGCGGCTTCGTGATCGTACCTGCGTTGACCCTGCTCGGCGGGCTCGCGATGGGCGACGCGGTCGGCACCTCGCTGCTGGTGATCGCGATGAACGCCGTCGCCGCCCTGGCCGGCGGTGCCCTGCACACGCACATCGCCGTTCCGACGGTGGCGGTGGTCACCGGGCTGGCGATGGTCGGCAGCCTGGCCGGCGTGCGAGCCGGACGCAACCTGCGCGCGCACCAGCTGCAGCGCGGGTTCGGCGGGTTCATCCTGGCGGTCGCCGCCGCGATCCTGCTCGGCGAGCTCCTGTGAAACACGCGTTGCGCCCCGTTTCATCGCCGCCGCCAAGTCGCGGACGTCCGGCGCGCCGCGATGGCACCTCGCTTGCTACTCGCCGCGGGGGAGGGACATGCAGATGCAGATGCAGATCCAGGCATTCTTCGATCCCGACACATGCACGTTGACGTACGCGGTCTTCGACCCGGCGACCGGCGATGCGGTGGTCATCGATCCGGTGCTCGACTACGATGTCCTGACCTCGCGCACGTCGACGCGATCGGTCGAGCGCGTCGCGGCGTTCCTGCGCGAGCGCGAGCTGCGCCTGCACCACGTGCTGGAGACCCACGCGCACGCCGATCACCTGTCCGGATCGCAGTGGCTGAAGCAGCACTTCGGCGCGCGGGTCGTGATCGGCGAGCGCATCCGCGAGGTCCAGGACACGTTCCGCGACCTCCTCGATCTGCCGCTGCTCGCCACCGACGGCCGGCAGTTCGACCGCCTGCTCGCGGACGGCGAGGTGCTCGCCGCCGGCACCCTGGCGATCGAGACGATCGCGACCCCGGGCCACACCCCGGCGTGCGTGACGTACCGGATCGGCGATGCGCTGTTCACCGGCGACGCGCTGTTCCTGCACGACCACGGCACCGGCCGCTGCGACTTTCCGCGCGGCAGCGCCGAGGCGCTCTACGACTCGATCCAGCGGCTCTACGCGCTGCCCGATGCCACGCGCGTGTTCCCCGGTCATGACTACCAGCCCGGCGGCCGCGCGGTCGCGTGGGAGACCACGATCGGGCGCTCGAAGCGCGACAATCCCCAGCTGTGCGCGACCACGACCCGGGCCGAGTTCGTCGCGCTGCGCACCGGCCGCGACCGTACCCTCGCGCCGCCGCGCCTGCTCTACCCGAGCGTGCAGATCAACATCGACGCCGGGCGGCTGCCTTCGCCGCATGCCAACGGCCGCCGCTACCTGACGACCCCGATCTCCGAGACGAATGAGGAAGAGCCGCGCGACGCGACGCGCGGGGGGGTGAATGGACCGGCTTCGCCGGGCCAGAGGGGACGGGAAAGTCCCCTCTGGATCGACGAGCCGTTCCTCGACGTCGATCCCGCGTTCGTGTCCGCGCGCGGCGACCTTGTCGCGCTGATCGACGTGCGCGAGCCGGCCGAGTTCACCGGCGAGCTCGGCCACGTCCCCGGGTCGACGCTCGTGCCGCTCGCCACGCTGCCCGAGGCCGCCGCGGCGTGGGATCCGCAGCGCGACATCGTGCTGGTCTGCCGGTCGGGCGGGCGCTCGGCGCGCGCCGCGATGGAGCTCGCCCGGCGCGGGTTCCGGCACCTCTATAACCTGCGCGGCGGCATGCTGGCCTGGACCGACGCCCGCCTGCCGGTGGAGCACTGACATGGTGACACAGGCAACGCCCCCGGAAGACCGCGAAGATCGCGTGCTGGAGACCCTCCAGCGCCTGGAGCGCCGCGTCGAGCACCTCGACGGCGCGATCCGCCGCCTCGAGGGAACGACCGCGCAGGTCCCGGCGGTGGTCGCGACCGTCACCGACATCGTCGACGGTGTGGTCGAGCGGCTCGCGGCGCGCGGGATCGACGTCGACGAACGCCTGCACGCGCTGGTGCGCGCCGCCGATCACCTCACGTCGCCGCGCGCGCTCGACGCCCTCGCGTCGGTGCTGTCGTCGGAGATCCTGGCGCACCAGACCACCGAGGTGGTCGGCCGCATCGGGCGCGCGATCGTCGCCGCCGAGCACGAGGCCCGACCGGTCGGCGTGTGGGGCCTGCTCGGCGCGCTGCGCGATCCGGAGATCCAGCGGGCGGCGGGGTTCCTGATCGCGATGGCGCGCCGGTTCGGCGAGGAGCTGGAGTCCGTGCCGCAGCTGCCACCCGGAGGTGCCCCATGACCACCCAGCACCACTCGATCGTGATCGCCGGCGGCGGCACCGCGGGGATCACCGTCGCGGCCCTGCTGCGCGCCCGCGGCGCAACCGACATCGCGATCGTCGAGCCCTCGGACAAGCACTACTACCAGCCGCTGTGGACGCTGGTCGGCGCCGGCGTGTTCGCCAAGGAGGTGACCGAGCGCGCCGAGGCCGACTACATCCCGGACGGCGTGACCTGGATCCGCGACGCGGTCGAGGCGTTCGAGCCCGACGCCGGCGCGGTGGTGACCCGCGGCGGCACGCGCGTCACCTACGACCAGCTGGTCGTCGCCGTCGGGATCCAGCTCGACTGGCACAAGATCGACGGCCTCCCGGGCGCGCTCGGCAAGGACGGGATCGTCTCGAACTACCGCTACGACCTCGTCGACTCGACCTGGCGCGAGCTGTCGGCGTTCGACGGCGGCACTGCGCTGTTCACCTTCCCGGCGACGCCGATCAAGTGCGCCGGCGCGCCGCAGAAGATCATGTACCTGGCCGACGATCACCTGCGCCGGCGCGGCGTGCGCGACCGCTCCCGGATCGTGTTCGCCTCCGCCGGCGCGAAGATCTTCGCCGTCGAGCGCTACGCGCGCACCCTGCGCAAGGTGATCGAGCGCAAGGGCATCGAGACCCTGTTCCGCCACGATCTGATCGCCGTGCGCCCCGCGGCGCGCGAGGCCGTGTTCCGGCACTGCGATCAGGGCCACGAGGTCGTCGTCCCCTACCGGATGCTCCATGTCGTCCCGCCCCAGTCGGCGCCCGACGTGGTCAAGCGCAGCCCGCTCGCCGATCCGGCCGGCTGGGCCGAGGCCGACAAGCACACGCTGCAGCACCCGCGCTTCCCCAGCGTGTTCGCGCTCGGCGACTCCTCCAGCCTGCCGGCGTCGCGCACCGGCGCGGCGATCCGCAAGCAAGCCCCGGTGCTGGTCGACAACCTGCTCGCGCACCGCGCCGGCGCACCGCTTCCCGCGCGCTACGACGGCTACGCCTCGTGCCCGCTGGTCACCGGGTACGGCAAGCTGGTGCTCGCCGAGTTCGACTACGACGGCAAGCCGGCGGAGTCGTTCCCGTTCGACCAGTCGCAGGAGCGCTACAGCATGTACGCGCTCAAGGCGTATGCGCTCCCCGAGCTGTACTGGAACGGCATGCTGCGCGGCCGGATGTGAGCGTCAGTTCGCCCCGGGCGTCGCCGCCAGCATGACGGCCGCCATCGCCGCGGACACCAGGTTGCCGGATAGCTCGATCGCCGCGTGCAGCAGTTTCCTGCGCTCCGCGCGATCGTCGGCCTTGCTGGCCAGTGCGACGAGCAGGCGCGTCCGGATGTCGGGCTCGTCGGTGCCGGCCAGGCCCCGGCGGTAGGCCACTTCCGCCTCGGCCCGGCGGCCCACCTTGGCCAGCGCGTCGCCCAGCGCGAGTCGCACCGCGCCGAGCTCGCAGCGCGCCAGCGTGGCCTCGGCCAGCGCCACGGCCTGATCGGGCGTCATGCGGCCATCGACCAGCTGGCGCAGGGCCTGGAACGCCGCGTGATCGACCTCCCCGGCGGCGAGCCGCTCGGCCAGCCAGCGATCGCTCCGGCAGTGGTACCAGCCCGGCGCGAGCGTTTCGGTCCGCCGGTAGCTCTCCACCGCCTCGGCGTAGCGCCGGCTCTCGAGCAGCGCCGTACCGACGTGGTAGGTCGGCCAGGGGTTGAACCGATCGGCCTCGGCGGCGCGGCGAAACAGCTCGAGCGCGGCCTCGAGGTTCCCGCGCTGGGCGGCAGCGGTGCCGCTCTCCACCGCGTCGATCGAGAGCTGGAGCTCGATCCGGTTGCGTTCGAACACGAACCGCGCGCGACCCGGCGCCGCGGGGGCATCCGCGACCTCCCACTGCGCCCCGTCGATCTCGACCACCACCCGGCACAGCGGCTCGCCGGCCCGCACGATCGCCGCCTGGCGTCGCCAGTGCGCCGCCTCACCGCTGCGGCCCCGCCGCTCGAGCGCCGCGCTCCGCCGGTCGAGGCAGTCGGCCGCCGCCCCGGCGTCGCCGCGGTGGCGGTGGATCTCGTACAGGTTCCCGAGGTACGCGAGGACACCGTCGTCGTCCCCGCCGGCCTCGCACAGCCGGAGCGCTTGCTCGGTCGGCGCGCGCGCCGCCTCGGCGTCCCCGAGCTGGAACAGGCACTGGCCGAGGTGACCATGAGTGACCGGCCGGTAGGCGTCCGCCCCGGTGCCCTGCAGACCACCGGTCTGCTCGATTGTGGTCCGCAGCCGCGGCACCGCCTCGGCATAGCGATGCTCCTTCATGAGCGCCTGGACGTCGGCGAGCGCGCGCTGCCACCCGACCAGCGGGTTGCTCTGCGCGGGCCCCACCAGTCCCTGCAGCAGCTCGGGCCGCCCCCGCACCTGGGCGAAGTGCTGCGCGACCGCGATCAGCCCTTGCCCGTACCACCCGACCTTGTCCGGTGTGCGGAACGCCTCCGGGACGCGCTTCCAGCCGGCAAACGCGGCCAGCACGGTGTCCTCGTGCGCCTCGCACAGCTTCGCCAGCAGCGCCGCGTCGCGCGCCGCCACCGCGTCGAACAGCCGATCGCGCAGTTGCTCCGGCGTGAGCCGCGCAGCGGACGGGCGAAACCGGTCGAGGATCCCCATCGCGGCGCCACGATCGCACGCGCCGCGCGGCACGTCGAGGCACGACATCGGGTGCCGTGCCGGACCCCTGGTCCTACACGAAGTGCTTCGGCCGGCTCGCGCTACTTGTTCGCCGCGCGCCGGGCCAGGTACTCGGAGAGCAGGGTGTCGGTCGGGCCGATGTAGCGCTTGGGCTGGATCTTGCCGCGCTCGAGGGCGTAGTGGACCAGCTCGTTCATCGCCTGGCCGTAGGTCCGGCCGCTGGCGCGCACCGACTGGGCGAACGCGCAGCTGTCGGCGAGGTCGGGGTTGGGGTTGACCTCGAGGATGTACGGCTGGCCGGTGGCGACGTCGAGCCGCATGTCGATCCGGGCGTAGTCGCGGCAGCCGACGGCACGGAACGCGCGCAGCGCGATGTCCTGGATCCGGGCGACGAGCTCGGGCTCGAGGTCGTCGGCCGGGCACTTGCTCTCGACCGCATAGTGATCGCGGCTGTACGGGTCCCACTTGGCGCGATACGTGATGATATCGGGCAGCGGCCGGCCCTGGTCGTCGACCCCACCCTTGAATCGCATCTCGTAGAGCGGCAGCGCCTCGGTGCCGAGGATCGCGCAGTGCAGCTCGCGGCCGGCGATGTACTCCTCGACCAGCGCCGACATGGTGGACTCGGACAGCACGTGCTTGACCCGGGCCTCGAGCTGGGCGCGGTCGTGGACCACCGAGCCGGCATCGATGCCGCCGGACGCGTCGTCATGCGCCGGCTTGACGATCAGCGGGTAGTGCAGGTCGATCTGGCGCGGCACCGGCAGCGCATCGATCACGATGCCGCGCGGGGTCGGCAGGCCACACGCGGCCAGCAGGGCCTTGGCCTGGGGCTTCTTCTGGCACAGCGACAGCGCCAGCGGGCGGTTGCCCGTGTAGGGAATGTTGAGCAGCTCGAACAGCGCGGGGACGTTGTGCTCCTGCTCGGGGTCGTCGTGGAAGAACTCGACCAGGTTGACCACACAGTCCGGCGGGTCACGGCGGACCGCGTCGAGCAGGTTCTCGAAGTTGTCGCGGATGTTGATGTGGTAGGCGTCGTGGCCCCCATCGCGCAGCGCCCGTTCGATGAGCTCGATCTCCTGCTCGACGGTCTCCCACGGCTCGATGACCAGCGTGGGGTCCCAATCAGGGACGCGCCGATCGTCGCGACGAAAGTGCTCGTACACATCGTCGTCGATCTGGTTCCAGAGGATGAGGACCCGTGCCATGCCGAATCGAGTGCCGCTGTATTCACACGTACCATCACACGCGCGCGATGTCGATGATCGTCCGCAGCGGCAGGAAACGATCTCGGTCTCCGATCGCGGTCTCGGATCAGGTCTGGCCGACCGCGCCGCCCGCGCCAAGCGACGCGCCCCACGGGTACCGGGCGATCAGATCGTCCGCCCGGCGGCGCTGGTCGTGGTCGAGTCCCTGGGCGACGGCAGCGGAGAACCACCGGGCGAGCTCCAGCGCGAACCCGAAGCGCTCGCGCGGATCCTTGGCCAGGCCGAGCGCGAGGACGCGGTCGACGTCGGGGGGCAGCTCGGCGAGCGCCGACGGGCGCATCGCGACGCGGTACACGACGTCGTACAGGGTCGAGGGCACGTCCTTGCCGCTGAATACCGGGTGGCCGGTGACCGCGCGGAAGATGATGGCAGCGAGCGAGTACACGTCGGCGCGGTGGTCGACATCCTCGCCGCGCGCCTGCTCGGGTGCCATGTACGCTGGTGTGCCGACCACATGGCCCTGCGTGAGGGTGCCGGAACCGCCGGCCTTGGAGACCCCGAAGTCGAGGATCTTCCAGCGCCTGATGCCGCCGTCCTCGGCGAAGAACACGTTGTGGGGCTTGAGGTCGCGGTGGACGATGCCGGTGACCCGGGCCGCCTCGAGGCCGATCGCGACCTGGTCGACCAGGACCTTGGTCGCCGGTAGCGCGAGCCGGCGCTGGCGGCGCAGCTGATCCGCGAGGTCGGCGCCGCGCAGCCGTTCCATGGCGAGGAACGGGATCTCGCTCGCGGTGGTGCCGACCTCCAGCACGCGGACGACGTGCGGGCAGTCCAGGCGCGCCGCGATCTCGGCCTCGCGCAGGAACCGCTGGACGTGGGTCGGCTCGGCCAGCGTGCCGGGGTGGAGCAGCTTGACCGCGGCCTCGCGCCGGTCCCCGCAAGGGGGACCCTCGCCGCAAGGAGATTCCGATCCTTGCTTCGCTGCGGACCGGAATCGATCGGTCCGGCTCGGGTCGGCGACCGCGTGGGCCTCGTAGACCTCGCCGATCCCGCCGCGGCCGATCAGCACGCCGAGCCGGAACGCGCCGACGACCTGATCGGTGAACCGGCCGGGGCCGCCGATCCTGAGCGCGCGGTCGAGCTCGGCGCGGGCCTCGGCGAGCAGGGCGTCGCGCTGGGCGTTGCCGCGCACGGCCTGCTCCAGCTTGCTCATCGCGTCGAGCGTGACCCGCTGGCTGACCCGCGCGGTGTGGTAGGCGATGAAGTACAGCGCCTCGATGATGCACACGATCGCGAGCTGCTCGCGGGTCCGCAGCTGGTCGATCCGGACCACCCCGTGGTCGGCGAGCACGCCGGTCATGATGCCGAGCCCGAGCACGCCGTGGGTCGCCGCGACCAGGGCGTACATCGCGGTGGTGACCCGGCGGTCGGCGCCCAGGCTGAAGAAGTAGATCCCGTAGACCAGCATGGCGGCGACCGGGGAGCCGGCACCCCAGTAGTAGACCCCCGACATCGAGCCGAACACGATCAGCAGCGCGGGCACGACCAGCCGGGACGGCTGGTAGCGCGCCGGATCGCGGGTCAGGCCGAGCACGACCAGCGCGCCGAGCGCCGCACCGACCGAGCCGACCAGCACGACGACCTTGGCGACGTGGTCGCCGGCCGTGCTGACCGCCACGATGATGCCGCCGGCGCACAGCGCGAACACGGTCTGCAGGAACACCCGGGTCCGCGCGACCTCGTCGAGCTTCATCACCTCGACCGGCGAGCTCGTCGCGGTCGCCGAGGCCGACGCCCTGCTCACCGAGGTCGAGGCCCGGCGCGGCGCGCTGATCTGCTGGGTCGGCAGGCCGTGGATCAGGTCGGCGGACGCCGCCGGGTCGGCCGCAGCGGCGGACCCCGGCCCGGCCGCCGGCTGCGCGGCGGGATCGGGGGCGTCGAACGCCCGCGCGTCGTCGATCACGGTGCGCGGCGCCTCGGCGAAGTCCTCGGCGTTCGGCGGCTGCACCGGGACCTCGACCGTGCGCAGATCGTCGTGGGTGCCGGGTCGCTCCACCGGCGGCGAGCATAGCCTTCGTCGCGAGGCCGATCGCAGCGGATCGACGAAAAACACGCAGACCTGCGGCGCCGGCGCGCGCCCGGCGCGCGATCGTGCCGATTTTCCGTGACGGCGGCTTGTGCCGCGCCGGACCAGCTCATTAGATCCGGCAGCCATGTCGCGCCTGTTCCTCGCGTTCCTGTGCTTCCTCCGGATCCTGTTCGGCAGGAAGCTGCCGCCCGAGGCGGCGAAGTTCTTGCCGGAAACCACGACGCCGGCGCCCGAGCCCGCGGGCAAGGCGCTGCCGGCGCCCGCGGCGAGCAAGCCGGCGACCAGGCCCGCACCCGAGGGCAGACCCGAGCCGGCGCGGCCGGCCGCCCCGGTCCCCGAGGATCGGCCGCGGGTGTCGGCGGCGCAGCAGCACCGCGACGGCGCGCTCGCGTTCCTGGCGCTGCTCCAGCGCGAGGGCCGGCTGGTCGACTTCCTGCTCGAGCCGCTCGACGGGTTCTCCGACGCCGACATCGGCGCCGCCGCGCGCGACGTCCACCGCGGCTGCCGCAAGGTGCTGGACCAGCACCTCTCGCTCGAGCCGGTGATGCCCGGCAGCGAGGAGGCGCGGGTCGCCGTCCCGACCGGCTTCGACCCGGCGGAGATCCGGCTGATCGGCGAGGCCCGGGGCGAGCCGCCGCTGCGCGGCACGCTTCGCCACCACGGCTGGCGCGTGGTAGACGCCAGGCTACCGGCGCTGGCCGACAGCGTCGATCGCACGGTGATCGCGCCGGCGGAAGTCGAGCTGTGAAGATCCTCGGAATCGATCTCGGAACCACCAGCTCGGCGCTCGCCGCCGCCGACGCCGACGACGCTGCGCCCGCGCGCGCCGAGCCGATCGCGCAGGTGATCGGCCCCGGCGAGGTCGCCGCGCGGCCGACCCTGCCGTCGTTCCTGCTCCTGCCGGGCGAGCTCGAGGTCGCGCCGGCCCAGCTCCAGCTGCCGTGGTCGGGCCCGCTGCGCTACGCGGTCGGCGAGTTCGCCCGCGAGCGCGGCGCCGAGCTGCCGCACCGGCTGGTCGCGTCGGCCAAGTCGTGGCTGTGCAACCCCGCGATCGACCGCAGCGCGCCGGTCCTGCCGTTCCGCGGCGCGCAGCGCGAGCTCGAGCGCGAGACACAGGGCGGTGAGCGGGTGTCGCCGGTCACCGCCTCGGCGCGTTACCTCGCGCACCTGCGCGCGGCGTGGGACGACGCCCACCCCGACGAGCCGGCGGCCGACCAGGACGTGCTGGTCACCGTGCCGGCGTCGTTCGATCCGGTCGCGCGCGAGCTGACCGTGGTCGCCGCCCGCGAGGCCGGGTTCGATCGGGTGACCCTGCTCGAGGAGCCGCAGGCCGCGTTCTACGCCTACCTCGCCCACCGCGGCGACGCCTGGCGCCAGGAGCTCGCGCCCGGCGACGTCGTGCTGGTGTGCGACATCGGCGGCGGCACCAGCGACTTCTCGCTGATCGAGATCGCCGAGGCCGGCGGCGACCTCGTGCTCGAGCGGATCGCGGTCGGCGACCACATCCTGCTCGGCGGCGACAACATGGATCTCGCGCTCGCGGCGCTGGTCGGCCGCGGCGTCGGCCGGCCGCTCGACGCCCTGCAGCAGCGCGCGCTGGTCCACACCTGCCGGCGCGCCAAGGAGCGGCTACTGGGTCCGGTGGGTCCGGTGGGTTCGGGCGGCGACGGCGCGCCGGACAAGCTGCCGATCGCGATCCTCGGCCGCGGCAGCAAGCTGATCGGCGGCACGATCAAGACCGAGGTCACCCGCGCCCAGGCCGAGGCGGTGCTGGTCGACGGCTTCTTCCCCGAGGTCGCCGCCGATGCGCGCGCCGACCAGCGCCGGGCCGGCGGCCTGCGCGAGCTCGGCCTGCCCTACGCCCACGATCCTGCGATCACCCGCCACCTCGCCGAGTTCCTCGCCCGGTTCGGCCGGATGCCGAGCCACGTGCTGTTCAACGGCGGCGTCATGAAGGCGCCCAGGCTCGCGGCCCGCGTGGTCGGCCGGCTGCGCGCGTGGGCCGGCCGCGACGTCCGGGTGCTCGGCGGCGCCGACCCCGATCTCGCGGTCGCGCTCGGCGCGGCGCACTACGGCCAGGTCCGCCGCGGCAAGGGCATCCGGATCCGCGGCGGCACGGCGCGCGCGTACTACATCGGCATCGAGAGCGCGATGCCCGCGATCCCGGGGTTCGCGCCGCCGGTCAAGGCGCTGTGCGTCGCGCCGCAGGGCATGGAGGAGGGCTCGACCGCCGAGCTGCCCGACGACGAGCTCGGCCTGGTGGTCGGCGAGACCTCGGTGTTCCGGTTCTTCGCCGCCGCGGCGCGCCCCGACGTCCCCGCGCTGGTCACCGGCCAGGCCGGCGCGCTGATCGACGCCGACACCGAGGGCGTGGTCGAGCTCGACCCGGTCGAGAAGCTGGTCGCGGCCGACGCCGACCACCCCGCCGGCCAGCTCGTCCCGGTCCGGCTGGAGTCCCACGTCACCGAGGTCGGCACGCTGGAGCTGTGGTGTGTCGCACGCGATGGCCGCGGCCGCTGGAAGCTGGAGTACTCGGTCCGCGAGCGCGCCTGACACGATCGGTGCAGCGTCGAGCCGCGTCGCAGCCCGACGCACGCAGCGGTTCACAGCGTGCCGCAATACGCGGCGCCGGTGCGGCGACGAGCGGCACGGACGAAGCGACGTGCCTCGTGCGTATATGTTCGGCATGGCGATGACTCCGGCGTACGCGCTCGCGCACGTGTTCCTGCCCAACCTGCTCAAGCTCAAAGGCCACGCCACGGTCGTGTCCGCGATCGAGCGGCGCGACCTGGTCTACTTCGATCCGCTGTGGGCCCAGGCCCATATCACGCACAACCCGCACGTGACCTCCGAGCCCCGCGATCCGTACCGCATCGCGACCATGAGCCTGCCGGCGCCGACCGCGATGGGCGAGGCCTACATGGCCGGGATCGTGATCAAGACCAACGACCCTTCGTTCATGCGGTACTTCACGCTGGAGCACGACTTCGTGCTCGCCAAGCAGGCCAACCGCACCCTGCTGTGCGAGCGCGAGGGGCAGAAGCACACCAAGATCGGCGACGGCCCGGTGCTGACCGGCAATGCCAGCGACGACGCCCGCGCGTTCGTCAACTGCTTCATGGAGCTGATCGTGCCGACGAAGGTGACGAGGAAGTAGAACCGCGGTACACGGGCTTGTGCCCGCGCGGTACCTGATCGGCATCGACCTCGGCACCACCAACTCGGCGGTGGCCTGCGTCGATACGCGCGCCGCCGATCCGAGGGTGCGGGGGTTCGAGATCGCGCAGCTGGTCGCGCCCGGCGAGGTCGCCGCGCGCCGCCAGCTGCCGTCCTTCGTCTACCTCGCCGGCGATCTCGACCTCGCGCCCCACGAGACCGCGCTGCCGTGGCGCCCGGTCTTCCCCTCAGGGGCGCCGGAGCCGACCGCGCTCCGGCCGGTGGTCGGCGAGCTGGCGCGCAGCCAGGGCGCCCGCATGGCGTCGCGGATGATCGCGTCGGCCAAGTCGTGGCTGTGCCACCCCGGGGTCGACCGCCAGGCCGCGATCCTGCCGTGGGGTGGCGACGGCCAGAAGATCTCGCCGGTCGAGGCCCAGGCGCTGATCCTCGGCCACATCCGCGACGCCTGGGACCACGCGCACCCGGGTGCGCCGCTGGCCGAGCAGGAGGTGCTGGTCACCGTACCGGCCTCGTTCGACGAGGCCGCGCGCGAGCTCACGCTCCAGGCGGCCGCCCGGGCCGGCTACCCGCCGATCGTCCTGCTCGAGGAGCCCCAGGCCGCGTTCTACGCATGGATCGATGCGCGCAGCGGCGGCACGGGCGCTGACCATCGCCTGGCGGCCGGCGATCGCGTCCTGGTGTTCGACATCGGCGGCGGCACCACCGACTTCACGCTGATCGACGTCGCCGACGACGGCTTCACGCGCACCGCGGTCGGCGATCACCTGCTGCTCGGCGGCGACAACCTCGACCTCACGCTCGCCAAGCTCGTCGAGCAGCGGCTGGTCGAGCGAACCGGCAAGAAGCTCGACGCCCTGCAGTGGCACGGCCTGATCCACGCCTGCCGGCTCGCCAAGGAGACCCTGCTCGGCGACGAGCCGCCGGCCGCGGCCCCGATCGTCGTCGCGGGCCGCGGCGCACGGCTGATCGCCGGCACGCTGCGCGACGAGATCACCCGCGCCGAGCTCGACGCGGTGCTGTTCGACGGGTTCTTCCCCCGGGTCGCCGGCGACGCCCCGCTCGCGCGCGGCCGGGGCGGCCTCCAGGAGTTCGGCCTGCCCTACGCGGCCGACCCGGCGGTGACCCGCCACCTCGCGGCGTTCCTGTCGCGCCACGGCCGGCCCCGGATCTCGGCGGTGCTGTTCAACGGCGGCGCGATGACGCCGCGCGCGCTGCGGGCCCGCGTGATCGACCAGATCGCGGCCTGGCAGGACGCCGCGCCGCGCGAGCTGCCCGCCGCCGCGCCCGAGCTCGCGGTCGCCCAGGGCGCCGCCTATTACGGCCTGGTCCGCCGCGGCCTCGCGATCCGGATCAAGGGCGGCACTCCCCGCGCGTTCTACATCGGGGTCGACGCCGGCGCCGCGCACATGGCCGTGTGCCTGGCGCCCTCGGGCCTGGACGACGGCGCGCGGGTCCAGCTCGCGCGCGACTTCCGCATGGTCACCAACCGACCGGTCAGCTTCCGGCTGTACTCGTCGAGCTCGCGCAGCGACGCGCCGGGCGCCCTGGTCCCGATCGGCGACGGCCGGCCCGATACCGTGGGAGACGAGCAACGCGAGTCGACGGGGGGCAAAGCCCCCCGTGGCAACGACGGCGATACCGACCTGCTGGAGCTGCCGCCGATCGTCACCGTGCTGCGCGCGCGGGGCCGCGGCGAGGTCACCGTCCGCCTCGAGGTCCACATCACCGAGCTCGGCGCGCTCGAGATCTCGTGCGTCGAAGTCGCCGGGCCCGGCGCCGCGACCGAGACCTGGAAGCTCGCGTTCGACATGCGCTCGGGCGGCAGCGCGGCGCCCGCCGCCGCCGAGGCCCACCCGCGGATCGAGGAGGCCCGCGCGCGGGTCCAGCGCGCGTTCCAGACCGGCGACGGCCTCGCCACCCTGTCCCGCGACCTCGAGGCCATGCTCGACGCGCGCCGCGACGACTGGTCGGTCGCCACCGCGCGCGCCCTGTTCGACGCCCTCGTCGAGGTCGCCGCCGAGCGCAAGCGGACCCCCGACCACGAGCAACGCTGGCTCAACCTCGCCGGCTTCCTGCTCCGCCCCGGCACCGGCGCCCCGCTCGACGCCTGGCGCACCCGCGTGCTGTGGGGCGTGTTCAACGAGAACCTCGGGCATCCGCGCAGCGAGCCCGGCAAGCTCGCGTGGTGGATCGCCTGGCGGCGGATCGCCGGCGGTCTCGCCAAGGGCCAGCAGGACCAGATCTTCGACCGGCTGGCCCGGCTCCTGCTCCCCAACCCGCTGCAGGCCAAGAAGCTGACCGAGGCCAGGCCCAGCAAGCAGGAGCTCGCCGAGATGTGGCGCGCCGTCGCCAGCCTGGAGCGCCTCCCGGTCAGCCACAAGCTCAAGCTCGGCGACGAGCTGATGCGCCGGCTCGAGCCGCGCAAGGGCCGCGAGGATCCGGTCCACCTGTGGGCGCTGTCGCGGCTCGGCGCGCGCGTCCCGCTCTACGGCCCGCTCAACGCCGTGATCGCCCCCGCCCGGATCTCCGACTGGCTGACCCAGCTGTGCGCATGGGACTGGCCGGAGCCCGACAAGGCGGCGTTCCCGCTCGCCCAGCTCGGCCGCCGCACCGGCGACCGCGCGCGCGACGTCGACGACGCTGCCCGCGCCCGGCTCGCCGCCACCGTCCGCGCCATGCCCGGCGGCGACCGCGCTGCGGTCCTGGTCGAGCAGGTCGTCGAGCTCGAGGCCCGCGAGGAGCGCGTCGCGCTCGGCGACACCCTGCCCGCCGGCCTCAGGCTCGTGCTCGACGACGACGCTGCGGCACCGGCCTCCGACGGCGGCTAGCTCGAGGGCCGCGCGCCCCGGCGCCCGGCCTCAGCGCGGAATGCAGCCGGAGATGTGGGTCCAGAAGTTCTCCCCCACGGTGAGGTCGCTGTTGATGGTGACGGTGCAGGTCGAGCCCTGCCCCGCGCAGGCTCCCGTCCAGCCGGCGAATTGCAGGCAGTCGACCAGGTTCTTTGTCGTGGTGGGCTTGATGGTGAGTACCGATCCCCCGACGAAGCCGAACTGGCATTGCGAGTCTGCGGGACACGTGTCGGAGACGTTCGTCGTGGTGATCTTGATGGCTGCCTCCTCGCCCGAGATCGTGAGCGTGAATGCGGAGGTGTTCGTGACGCTCTGGACATCCTGGCCCTCGACGTCACTCGGCGTCGCGGCACAGCCCGCGACCATGGCACCCATCAACGCGAAGATGACACTACATGACTGAATACGCATGCGAGGTCGTGTCGCATGTGCTGCAGCGATCTGTCAATGTACGTATCCGCATCTTGGCAGAGATTCATATCACTACACAGTGACGTCCAGTACGACCTACAGAACCTGGATGGTGAGACGGCGGTCTACACGAATCAGCGGGTCCGGACACTCCCGGCCGGACAGCTCCGTGAGACCGATCGTATCGACCCGCAGCGTCGTGAGCGGTGCGTGACCGCGAGCTCCCGATCGCGATGGCCGACCCGGATCGTGATCGTTCGCTGCGGCCGCGACTCACGGCTCGCGCTGCGCCGGCATGCGGGCCGAGCGGCGGTCGCCGCGCTGGCGGATGACCACGGCGAGCAGGTCCTCGCCGGGCTGGCCGCCGGCGGCCGCGGCGTCGACCAGGCGTGCCGCGAGCCGCGGACCCAGCGCGGCCGGATCGCGCAGCACGCCGCGCCACGCGGCCGCGCCGCCGGACACGCCGCTCGACGCGATGACGAGCAGCTGGTCCGGTGCGAGCGCCGCCTGGCCGAGCGCGACGTCGCCGCGGGGGTCGCCGAGCCGCGCGCCCTGGCCGCCCAGCGCGACCGCCGGATCGCCGTCGCCGGCCCCGGGGGCGACCAGCAGCGCCCCGGCGTGGCCGGCGCAGCCCCACGCGATCGTCCCGGCATCGGCGTCGAGCAGCGCGACGAACGCGGCGATCGGCTCGCCGCCGCGCAGCACGTCCTCGGCGCTGGCCCGCAGCGCGCCGATCAGCTCGGGCAGCGCCGGCGCGCTCCCGGACGTCGCGGCGACGAACGCGCCGGTCAGCGCGGCGGTCGCCAGCGCGGCGGGCACGCCGTGGGCCTGGCCCTCGGTCACCAGGATGGCGAGCCGGCCGTCCGCGGTCAGGCTGGCAGACCACGCCGCGCCGGTGGTGCGCGGCGCGCTGCGGTACTCCGCGACGACCCGCCAGGGGCCGAGCTCGTCGTCGTGGCGCGCCGAGGCCTGGCGGCGCATCGCCTCGGCGACCTCGACCTCGCGCGCGGTCGCGCCCTCGCGCGCGGCGGCCCGCGCCAGGTTGACGTAGGTCAGCGCGCGCGCCGCGGCCCGCGCCGACTGCGCGACCAGCCCGCGCTCGGCCTCGCGCAGCGCGAGGACGTGGTCGGCCTCGACCAGCCCGACCAGCGCGCCGCGATCGACCAGCGGCACGAACAGCGTCGCGCCGCGCGCCCGGGCCCAGGCCTCGACCCGCGGCCGGATCGGCCCGAGCCGCATCGTGGCGAGGTCGGCGGCAGCGAGCGGCTCGGCGTGCGCGACCAGCCAGGCCGCGACCTCGCGATCGATGTCGCAGCGGGCGCCGGTCGCGACGTCGACCAGGCCGGTCGGCTCGGCCCGCCAGGTCGCGCGCACCGCGACGTCGACCCGGCGCCACAGCTCGGCGAGCCAGTCGCCGACCCGGTGATCGTCGTCGATCTCGGTCAGCCCGGCCGCGAACCGCTCGACCGCGCGCTCGCCGAACACCCGGGGCGGTGGCCGCCGCCGCACCAGCCACCACGCGACGGCGGTCACCGCCATCCATACCGCGCTGGCGACCGCGGCGACCGCGACCGCGGCCGCACCGTGCAGGAAGTAGGCGATCGCGGCGACCAGCGCCGCGGTCGCGCCCAGCCCGGCGAGCTCGAACAGCGCGCCGCGGTCGACGCCGGTCGGTCGCAGCAGATCGGTGCGAAGCTCGAGGTAGAGCGCGATCCCGCACGCGATCGTCCCGGGCAGCGGCGCGATCGGATACACGCCGATCGAGCCGTGGACGAGCCGCACGTCGGTCGCGCCGATCGCCGCGAGCACCAGCGCCACGACCAGCACCCGCAGCATTCTGCGCCGTTCGCCGCGCATCATCGACCGCCGCGCGATGACCAGGCCGATCGAGATCCACATCGCCAGCTGAGCGATGTGGATGTCGGTGAGTGGACCCCCGGTCGGGTAAAACACGCCGGAGGTCAGGCGATGTACTCCCGGCACCGTCCAGTCGGTGCCCCAGCACAGCCCGAGCAGCGCCGTGCCAACCGCCCCGGAGGCCGCGACCATCCAGCGATGGCGCTCCAGCTGTCCGCTGATCCCGAGCAGGACCAGCAGGAGATTCGGGCCGATCAGCGACACCGGGCCGGCGCCGAGCCGGAGCAGCCGAACCGCGACCTGCGGGTCATCGGTGCAGCTCGCCAGCGCCGCGGCGATCGTCCAGGGCAGCCCGGCGGTCGCCGCCCCGATCATCCCGAGCCGCATCACCCGGTCGCCGCGGACCAGCCCGGCGACTACCCCGACCGCACACAGCGCGGCGGCGCATACGAGGTACGGGATACACAGCCAGCTCCACCGGAGGTCGAACACGGGCCGAGCGACGCTAGCACCTGCGGGCGCGGACTTGGCGAGGGCCATCGCACATCGAATTGCCCGGTGTGTACAATGCAGTCCTTGTCGCGCCGCTCCCTTCGCTATCGCATCGATACCGCAGCCACCGCGGTCCCACTCCTGGGGGGCGACATCGCCGCGTGTCGCACGCTCGACGTCTCGGAGTCCGGTCTCAGCCTCGACACCGCGGCGTGGTTCCCGCTCGGGACCCGGCTCGCCGTCGCGCTGCTCGATCCGACGACCGGCAGCGCGATCGAGGTGATCGGCGACGTCGTCCGCGAGGCCGCCGCGCCGAGCTGGACGCTCGGCATCCTCCTGATCGACCCGCCGCTGGAGTGGCAAGGCGTGGTCGCCGCCGCGGCGCGGCGCTCGGGCACCGCACCGGCCAAGCCGACCAAGCGGATGCGGGTGCTGGTGTTCGGCGACGACCACCGCCAGCGCGGCGCGATGGCGCTGTACGTCACGAGCGGCTGGGACGTGCTGTTCGCGACCGACGAGGACTCGATCGCCGAGGCGCTGGCCCACATCGAGCTCGACGCGGTGGTCGCCGAGCTCGACGTCACCGACCCGCGGCTGCCGCCGATCATGCACAGCGTGCGCCGATCGCAGCCCTCCGCCCGCCGGATCGCGCGCGGCGCCGGGCGCGCCGAGACCGAGCTGGTCCATCGCTTCGTCGATCGCGACGCCGGCCTCGACGCCCTGCTCGACGCGGTGACCGCCGACATCCCGGTCGGCTGACCGCGGGGCTATCGCGTCCCCTGGGCGCCCGGCGCGTCGCCGGCTGCGCCGGGGGGGCGCGACGGCGGCGGGGCCCGGCCCAGCACGCGGCGCAGCTGGTTCGAGCCGACCCGCAGCACGCCGGTCAGGAACGCGCGGCGCCACGACTGGCCGGTGAGCTCGGCGATCAGCTTGCGCGCCGCTCGCGGATCGACGAATGCGTCGGTGATCCGGCGCGGATCGACGAGGTTCTCGAAGATCGCGTCGGCGATCCGCTGCCGGGGGCTGTCGGTCACCCCGTCGCTGCCATGCTGCGCGATCATCAGCAGCCGGCCGGCCGCGGTCATCGGCTCGAGGAACACGTTGTTGAACGTCACGGTCGGTGCGCCGTGATCGGCCCAGAACGCCTCGAACGTCCGGGTCATCCACGCCGCGTCGAACGCCGCCTCGGGGTCGGCCGCGATCGCGACGGCGAGGTGGCAGACCTGCTTGTTGCCGAGGTTGGCGCCCTGCGCGCCGATCGGGTCGAGCGCCATCGCGGCGTCGCCGATCGGCATCACGACCCGGCCCGACGGCAGCCGCCCGACCGGCTCGCGCACCGTGGGCGTGACCTCGCCGACCTGCCACGCGTTGGGGTCGGCGAGCTCGACCCGGCTCGCCCACGCCGCCTCCCACGGCATCAGCTCGCGGATCAGCGCCCGGGCGGCCGCGACGACGTCCGCGCCGGTCGTGCAGCGGTCGAAGCGGTCCATCGCACCGCCGGGCCGGGCCTCGAACCCCAGGCACCAGGTCGGCCCGTGATCGCGGTGGTGAAACGGGATGAAGAACACCTCGCCGTGGCGCTCGATGATGTGGAGCTTCACCGCCAGGAACGGCGCGCCGTCGCTCACCTGGGGCGCGCCGGTGACGATCGCCATCGCGACCTTGCGCTGGGGCGCCGAGTACACGCTGCGCCCGGCGTTGCGCGGGAACAGCTCGGCGAGCATGCCGCGCCCGCTGCCGACCAGCACGAGGTCGTGGGCCGCGGCGATCGCGTCGAGCCGGCCGACGTCGAGCTTCTCGATCGCGATGCGGCCGCCGGCGGCCTCGAGATCGGTCATCCAGCGCTGGCTCTGCAGCCGGACGTCGACCGCCTGGATGTAGCTCGTGGCGAACCGGCCCACCGCGGTGATCAGCCGGTTGCCGATCCGCGGGCACAGCGTCAGGTGGACGCCGAGCGCCCGGGGCGCGGCTGCCTCCCAGTGCGCGAGCCCGAGCGCGCGCTCGTAGGCGAGCGCGAGCCCGAACCGGGCGGCCGCGCCGGTCGGCCGCGACCGCTCGAGCCAGTCCGACGCGGAGCGATCGGTGTACAGCGCGATGTCGTGTCCAGCCTGGCGCAGCGCGTGCGCGGCGAGCAGCCCCGACAGCCCCGATCCCACGACCGCGATGCGCCGCGCCGTCATGCCTCGAACACGCGGCGGAGCTGGCCCTGGCCGACGCGCAGCGCGCCGCCGAGCAGCTCGCGCGGCCACGAGTGGCCGGTGAGCTCGGCGATCCGGCGCTGCGCCACGCGGCGATCGACGAACGCGTCGGTGAACCGCCGCGGATCGGCGAAGTTCTCGACGATCGCGTTCGCGATCCGCTGCTTGGGGGCGTCGCCCTCGCCGGTGCTGCCGTGCTGCGCGATCAGCAGCAGCCGGCCGGCCGGGGTCAGCGGCTCGAGCAGCGCGTTGTTGAACGTCACGGTCGGCGCGCCGTGGTCGGCCCAGAACGCGTCGAACGTGCGCACCATCCACGCCGGGTCGAACGTCGCCTCGGGGTCGGCCGCGATCACCTGCGAGAGGTGACGGACCAGCTTGACGCCGAGGTTGGCGCCCTGCCCACCGATCGGATCGAGCGACATCGCGGTGTCGCCGATCGGCATCACGACCCGGCCCGACGGCAGCCGGCCGAACGCCTCGCGGATCGTCGGCTGGACCGAGCCCATCAGCCAGCCGTTGCGATCGGCGAGCTCCATGCTCCGGGCCCACTGGTGGTCCCACGGGATCAGCTCGGCCAGCACGGTCTTGGCCATCGCGACGACCTCGGCGCCGGACCGGCAGCCGTCGAATCGATCCATCGCGCCGCCGGCCTTGGCCTCGAACAGGATGACCGCCGTCAGCCCGTGATCCTTGTGATGGTACGGCATCCAGAACACCTCGCCGTGCTGCGCGAGCAGGTGGATCTTGACCGCCTCGAACGGGAGGCCGTCGCACGCGCCGTCGGCGCCGGTCACGATCATCATCGCCAGCTTGCGCTGGGGCGCCGTGTAGACGCTGCGCCGCGCGTTGCGCGGGAACAGCTCGGCGAGCGCACCGCGCCCGCTCGCAACCAGCACGAGGTCGTGCTGCGCGGCGATCGCGTCGAGCCGGTCGAGGTCGATGCTCTCGATCACGATGCGGCCCCCCGCGGCCTCGAAATCGACCATCCAGCGGTGGCTCTGCAGCCGGACGTCGATGGTCTGGAAGTGGGTCGCGAATACGCCGTTCAGCGTCACCATCCGGTTCCCGAGCGACGGACAGAACGTGAGGTGTATGCCGTTGCATTTCGGCGCCGCCGCCTCCCAGTGGGCGAGCCCCAGCTCACGCTCGTAGCCGAGCGCGAGCTCGAAGCGCGACGCGGCGCCGGTCGGCCGCGACTCGTCGAGCCAGTGCGAGGCAGAGCGGTCGGTGTACAGCGTGATCTCGTGCCCCGCCTTGCGCAGCGCATGCGCCGCGACCATCCCCGAGAGCCCCGATCCCACGATCGCTATCCGACGTGCCGTCATGACTACGAGATTGCCTCATCTCTATTCGAATCACGAGAATATAGTGTATGCGCACACATCCACACCCGCCTGCGGATGAAAACTTCCATTGAGGTCCTTTTCCATTACTGACCGCGTCATACCGATTACATCGACGGAATGACGCCGGGAGTAGACCATTCCAGATCGCCGGGACGGCGTCGTACGCAGTACAGCGCATTGCCACCGACCAGGGTCGGCAGGGCAGCGTGTCAATCACGGTACAGGCACACTACAGATCGATTCCGCCACGCCACCACGCAGCGACCACCACGATGGCTTCTCCACGACTGCTTGCCTTCTGTGGTGGAACGTACGCGTTCGCGGAACGACCACAGAACCCGAGGTCAGCGTAGCAGCTGTTTCGAATCCGGGCCACCCGTCACGAGGCTCTCACGCCGGCCGCACGGTCGCTCGGAGCACGGTGACCGTGCATGAGGCTAGGCCTAGCTGAGCCGGTGAAAACTTTCACCTGGGGTGCTTCGATTACGGAACAACGTCAGGTGCGTTACACCGGGCCGATGTATGCCATGCGATGCCGGACCTACCGAAAGTCCTGCCTGAGCTCGTGCTCCAGGCGCTGGATCGTGGCCTTCTGCTGGTCCAGCGCGTCCCGCAGCTGGCCCTGCGCCATCTCCTCGCGCGACCGCGCGGCGCGATCGCGACCGGCCCGGGCGACCGCGGCGAGCGCGACGACCCGCGCCACGGTGACGGCGACCTGGGTCGCGGCCTCGATCACGGCCATCTGATCGTCGAGATCGCGGAACGCGCGCTCGACCGACACCATCAGCCGATCGAACACGAGCTCGGCGTCGGCGAGCACCGCCTCCTCGCTGTCGCCCCACGCCAGCCGGCGCGCCACCGCGTCGTGCAGCGTGAGATCGAGCCCGGGGACCGACTCGCCGCCGATCGTCAACGCGCGGAGCAGCGCGTCGAACACCTCGGCGCCCGGCGGATCGCGGTCGCCGTGGTGCACGGTATCGAGGACTTCGTCGCGCAGCACGCGCACGGCTTCGGTCAGATCGACGTCGGACATGCTGGATCCTTTGCGCCTCGCGGTCACCCGTCCAGGGCGCCCCGGGCGCCCCACGGCAGGCTCGGGTCGACGGTGGTCGCGAACCGGCGCTCCAGATCGGCGCGCCGGCGCTCCGCCCGGGCCACCGCATCGCGCAGCTCGCCGGTCGCGACCTGCGCCTCGCGCAGGCGATCGGTGAACGGCTGGACCGCCTCGAGCACCAGGCCGGTGGCCGCGCCGACCAGACGCTGGTGCGCGGTGCCGAGCGCCCGCAGCGCGCGCACCCGGATCGCCGGCGACGTACGCAGCTGGTGGACGCTCGACGCGACCAGGATCCGCGCCTGGTCGAGCGCGTCGAACAGCGGCGTGGCGCCGGCGCTGTCCACCGATCTCACGCCATGGAGCTCGCGCGCGCCGAGCACCGCGGCGGCGAAGTTGCCCGCGCTGTCGCCGACCACGGTCTCGAGCACGCCGAGCACCTGCTCGAGCAGCCGGGCGCGCGGCGAGATCCGGCCGCGGGCGAGCGTGATCACGTGGCCGATCGCGGCCACGACCTCGGCCGATTCGCCGGCGCCGGTGACCGCGCGATCCGGGCGGAGGAACGGCACGGTCGGGCGATCGATGGGATCGATGGGATCGATGGGATCGATGACGCGCTCGCTGGCGCGATCCGCGGCGTCCACCACCGGATCCTCGGTCGTCTGCTCGATCGTGTCGTGGCTCGCGCTGTACAGCTCGACCAGCTCGGCGTCGACCCGACGCAGCCGCTCGGCGAGCAGGCCGCCGAGCGCGAGCTCGACGACGATCAGCGCGCGCGACACCGCGACGTCGAGCAGGAACCCGAGCCGGGCGTTCGCACCGCGGATGTCGTCGACCACGACCCGCGCGCTGGTCGCGAGGATGTCGACCATGCCGCGCACCGCCTTCCAGTCGCCGCCGCGCTCGATCCAGCCGGCCGCGAGGTTCTGGGCGAACGTCCACACGTTGACCCCGGTCGACTTCTCCAGGTCGTGGTAGATCGCCTCGCACAGCGACAGCGCGATCACGTCGAGTGCCTCACCGGCCGGCAGCCCGCGCGCGATCGGATTGTGGGGGAGGCCGCGATCGCTCGCGACCCGGAGGAAGCGCTGGCGGTGCTGCCACCACGCCAGCGCGCCGCTGGTCCGGACCACCTGGGTGGACGACGGCGCGGCCGGCGGTGCCTCGATCACCAGCGCCGAGACGTTGTCGCCGCCGCCGCCGCGCAGCGCGAGCTCGATCAGGTCGCGCGCCACGTGCTCGGGGGCGTCGCCCGATCCCAGCACGTACTGGATCGCCTCGGCCGACGCGTAGCCGTACAGGCCGTCGGAGCACATCAGCAGCCGGTCGCCCGGGCGGAGCTCGAGGTCCACACAGTCGACCCGGGTCTCGGGCCTGGCGCCCAGGTTGCGCGACAGCACGTTCTTGTAGGGATGCCGCTCGGCCTCCTCGGCGGACAGCAGGCCCCGGTCGACCAGCTCCTCGACGATCGTGTGATCGCGGGTCAGGGTCTGCAGCCGGCCGTCGCGCCACAGGTACGCACGGCTGTCGCCGACGTGGCCGATCACCACACGCCGGGCGTCTGCCACCAGGCACGCGACCACCGTCGTGCCCATGCCGTGGCGATCGGGATGGCGCTGCGACTCGCCGAACACCGCCGCCGAGGCCGCGACGATCGCGGCCTCGAGCAGCTCGCGCGGCGGCAGCGCGGCGCGGCGCTGGTGCACGAAGTCGCGGATCGCATCGCGCGCCAGCTGCGAGGCGATGTCGCCGGCGCTGGCGCCGCCCATGCCGTCGAGCACGGCGTACAGCCCGAGCCGCGGCTCGACGATCAGCGCGTCCTCGTTGGTGGTCCGGACCTTGCCGATGTGGCTGTCGCCGGCGCTCCGCATCGCCGGCCCCGCCCCGGTCACGGCTTGCCCTCACGCGCGCGGCGAGCGAGCTCGGCGCGCTGGGCGTCCCGCCGTGCGAGCTCCTCCGCGATCAGATCGTTGAGCGCGCGCGCCGTGCTCGCCGTCACACGGGTGAGCAGCAAGGTCAGCTCCGCGCCGTCACTCCCGCCCGGTCCGCCCCCGTCCGCGCCGTCCTGCGCGACCTGCGCCGCGGTGTCGCCGATCGCGACCAGCATGGCGAGCACCGAGGCCGGGCTCTGGGCCTCGGCGGCGCGCATCGCCAGGAAGGTATGCAGAAACCCGCGATGCAGGGCGAGATCGCCAGTCGCGATGAAGTTGCCGAGGTGGTCGAGCACCGCGCCGATCTGGGCGCGAGCGGTCGAGTCATCGAGCCGGCCGAGCGATGGATCCAGCGTGGCGCGCAGCTCCAGGACCCGCTCCAGCACCCGCGGCCGCAGCGCCTCGTAGGACCTGGCCAGCGTCGACACCGTCGACATCCGCCGAATCGTACACGCACGGTGCGCCGGGTGATACGCTTGCCATACGGAAACCGGATGAGTGGAATGAAAGAAGGGCGTGTCCTCGTCGTCGACGATGAGCCCATGCTGCGCGACACTCTCGGCCAGACCCTGAGCGCCGAGGGCTACGTGGTCGATCTCGCGGTCGATGGCGAGACCGCGCTGGAGCGGATCCGCGCGGCCCGGCCCGACGCGATCCTGCTCGATCTGATGATGCCGGGCATGAATGGACGCCAGTTCCTCCAGGCGCTGCGCGACGACGATGCCTACAAGAACGTGCCGGTGATGATCATGACCGCGGTCCACGGCCTGGAGATCAGCGCGACGCTCGGCGCCAGCGAGGTCGTCGAGAAGCCGTTCAACGTCGATGACCTGCTCAACAAGGTCGCGCTCGCGGTGTATCGCTCCCGCGAGGCCGCGACCACGACCCAGCCCGGGCTGCCGGTGCTGACGATGCCGCCGGAGGAGGCTCCGGACAAGGAGCGTGGCGTCGTGCTGCTGTGCGAGCACGACCGCAGCCGGCTCCAGCAGCTCGACATGATGCTGTCGGCGCGCGGCTACACCGTGGTGTCGATGACCCGCGCGCTGACCCAGCTGTCGCGGCTGGCCCGCGCGCTCCGGCCGCGGGCGATCCTGCTCGACGAGGTCAGCGAGGGCGTCGACGACGTCGTCCGCGAGCTCGCCGACAGCAGCGTGCTGGAGCAGATCCCGATCCTGGTGTTCTCGCGCGGGGGCGCGTCGCGCATCCCCGGTACGCTGGAGCAGGCGACCGACGTCGACCTGGTCGGCTTCGTCGAGGGCCAGCGCGCGCCGGTGCGGTGATCGGCGCGCCGATCGCGCGTCATCCTCCGCCGGCGTGCGCCGGCTCGCCGAGCCAGGTCCTCGCCAGGGCGAGCGTGCGGGCGTTCTCCGGAACCTGCGCGAGGAAGCTCGCCCGGTAGTCCGGATCGGAGATCGTGCCGGCGATGGCGAGCACGCGGGCGCGCGCCCGGGCGATGGCCGCGCGCGCGGCGTCGTGCGCGCCGGTGGCGTGGAGCGCCTCGGCGTGGACGAGCCGCACGAACCCGGCGCGGAACAGGCCGCACGCGTCCATCGCCGTGTAGCGCGCCATGGCCTCCTCGGCGGCGACCCGCGCCTCCGCGGCGCGGCCCTGGGCGAGGCGAAGCCCTGCGAGCGTCGCGAGCACTCCCGGAACCTCGAGCGGCAGCGCCGCCGCGAGCGCGGCCTCGACCTCGCGCTCGGCCGCGACCAGATCGCCCATGCGGCGGAGCGCCTCCGCGAGCGCCCAGCGGCCGCGCGCCTGTTCCGCCGGGTTCCCGCGCGCGCGGCCGGACTCGGCGAGCTGGCTGGCCACGGCGCACTCGCGCTCGAACGCGCCGCGATCGGCGTACACCCAGGACAGCGTCAGCCGGCGCATCGAGCTCGCCATGCCGATCGCCGTGTCCGCCGCCGGGATCCCCTCCAGCGTCTGCTGTGCAGACGCGTGCGCCCCGAGGTACCACTCGTTCATCCCGCGAACCAGCTGCATGTTGAGGAAGATGAGCTGACTGCCGAGGGCGTCGCAGATCGGCCGGATCGCGTCGCCATGCTGCATCGCGTTCCAGGGGTCGTCGTACACATGAGAGCTCCGGATGCCGAGGGCGACGTGCCACCACACGGTCGCGAGCGGCTCCTGGTCGCCGCGCGCGCGGACGAGCGCGCGAAACGGTTCGTCCAGCGCGCTGCTCCGCGCGACGTGCCCGAAGCTATCGAGGATGAAGATCCGGGTGAGGAAGACCAGCGACATCGCCCCCGCGGCCCCGGGAGCCGGAGTGACCTCCTCGAGCACGTGCGGGTCCGCGAGATCCTCGATCCGGCGTTCCATCAGGGCGCGTAGCTGGTAGGCGAGCATCCCGCGTGCCCACGGCAGGGAGCCGCGCGGCGCCGCGCGGATCAGCTCCTCGGTCTCGCTGACGGTGACCCTCTGCAAGCGCCGGCAGCCTTCGCTGTGGGCGCCGAGCAGGGCGAGCCGCAGCTCCACCGGCGGCGCGCAGCGCAGACCGAGGTCGGCGCGAGCGATCACGGCCTCGAGGTCGAGGACGTGCAGCGCCTGCTCCGCCGCGCGCAGGTAGAGCCCGGCGGCGCGAGCGGGCTGCCCGCCCCGCTCGAAGTGGCCGGCCAGGACCATCGGATCGCCTTCTCCGCGCTGCTCGAGCCACTCGCCGGCGAGGCGGTGCGCGAGGCGCCGATCCTCGGCGGTCAAGCTGGCGTAAGCGCCCTCGCGGATCAGCGCGTGGCGGAACGCGAGCTCGCGCTCGCCGGGAAACCGGCTGTCGCGCCGCGCGATCAGCACCTCCTGCTCCACGAGGGTCGCGAGCAGGTCGCCGACCCTGGCTCCCATCGCGCCCTCGAGCAGCGCGATCACCGCGCCGTCCCAGCACACCTCGCCGAACACGCTGGCGACCCGGAGCACCCGCCGCGCGTGGCGCGGGAGCCGCGCGAGCCGGGTCTCGACCATGGCCAGCACGGTCCCGGGCAGCGGGGCGTCGCTGCCCTCGTGCTCCGCCTCGGCGCGGATCAGCTCCTCCAGGTAGAGCGCGTTGCCGTCGGCCTGCTGCACCAGGCACTCGATCGTCGTCGGCCCCACCCCGGTGCCCAGCACCTGCCGCACCAGCCGTTCGCCCGCCCGGCGCCCGAGGCCCTTGAGCCGGATCTCCTGGACCTGGCGCTCGGCCCACAGCCGCGGGAAGACCTCGTACAGCTCGGGCCGCGCCATCGCGAGCACCATCCACGGCTGGTCGCACAGATCGCGCAGCGCCGTGCCGATGAACCGCACGGTCCCGAAATCGCTCCAGTGCAGATCCTCGAGCACGATCAGGACCGGACGCGCGGAGGTCTCCGCCCGGAGGAAGTCCCGCCACGCCGCGTACATCTGCTCGCTCATGAGCTGGGCGTCCTGCCGCGCCGCTCGCAGCGCGGCGCCGCCCTCGCCATCGCCGGGGAACGGCGCGCCGACCAGCTCCCCCAGGAACCGGGTCACCCGCTCGCGCTCGCCCGCGGACACGCGCTCGGCGACCCGGGTCTGGATCCGGTCGCGTCGCTCGGCGAGTGGCTCGCTGCCCCGGAGCCCGGCGGCGCCGCGCAGCGCCTGCGCGAGCAGATCGAGCGTCGAGCCCGCGCGCAGCGAGTCGCCGCGCCCACTCCAGATCGCGAGCTCGCCATGGCGCTGCTGGACGCGGCTGACGAGCTCGGCGCCGACCCGCGACTTGCCGATCCCCGCCGCCCCGATCACCAGCACGGCTTGCGCCTTCGGTTCGTCGATCCCCGCGTCGAGGATCGCCATCAGCGTGTCGAGCTCCCAGTCGCGCCCGACACACGGCGTCGGACGGCCCAGCAGCGTCCGCGCGCCCTGGATCAGCGCACGCTCGCCGCACAGCACCAGCCCGACCTCGCGCTCGACCACCTCGAACCGCGCATCGAGCAGCCCCGCGCTCAGCTCGTCGAGCGCGATCGGCGTCGCGTCGCCTGGCGCGCCCGCCACCCGCGACACCAGCCGCCGCGCGCGGTCGAGCACGTCGCCGCCGGTCAGCTCGCGGATCGACTCGACGTGACCCATCGCGATCGCCATGCAGCGGCCGGTCGCGAACTCGCGCAGCGCGAGCGCGCAGCGCGCGGCCCGGGCGGCATGGTCGGTCGCGGCGTGGCGGTCCGCCTCGAGCACCACGATCGTCGCGCCATCGGCGAGCTCCTCGAGGCGACCGCCGTAGGGACCGATCGCCCGGCGCAGCGCCGCCCCGTCCGGCCGCGGCCCGCCGTCCACCCCGGTGCCGCCCAGCATCACCACGATCACGTGCTGGCGTTCTCGGCTGGTGATCGCCGTCATCACGATGCATGCCCTCGGCGCCCTGCCCGGCGTCGCCGCGCGCGCTCCGCCCGCGAGCCGTCCGTGCGCGGGAGCGCGATGCTGTCGCCGTCGTGTTCCACGGAAGGTCCACGCACGATAGTCCAACCCGCCCGCGCCCGCGCGCGACAAGTCCAGCGCGGCGCCCGCCCAGGCCGTGTTCGACACCCGCAGCCGGCAGGAGGTGCACCGGTGTGCGGCGGTTGACCGTGCATCGCGGCAGGGCAACCTGCCCCGGGCGGCCTGGGCCATCGCCGGCTCGGCGGCTACGCGCGATCTTCGTGGTGGCGCGGCGTGCTCGGCTCCCGGCTCGGGTAGCACCGCATCCGCGCGGCGCTGGACGAGCTCGTCGACCGGCGTCGTCCTGGTCGATGGCCTTTCCGGTCGGCGTGGCGCTGGAGGGCCGAGGACCGGGCTGATCGGCGCTACTTGCTCGGCCGCTTCGCGGCGACGACGACCTCGATCCGGCGGTTGGCCGCGCGGTCCTTCTTCGAGATCGGCGCGTACTGGCCGAACGCCGCCGCGGTGAGCTGTGACGGGTCGACCTTGCCGACGTCCTGGAGGTAGCGGACCACGGCGAGCGCGCGCGCGGCGGACAGCTCCCAGTTGGTCGGGAACCGGACCTGCGGCGCGCCGGGCGGCAGGCCCTTGGCGCCCTTGGCCGGGGACGGCGAGGGCCGGGGCAGCGCGACCGGGGTGTCGTCGGTGTGGCCCTGCACCCAGACCTGTCGGTCGGGCAGCTCCTTGAGCGCCGCGGCGAGCTTGCCGAGCACGATCTTGCCGCGATCGGTCAGCGCATCGTCGGTCGGCTTGAACAGCACGCGATCGGTGATCCGGAGGTGGACGTCGTTGCCGTCGAGCACGAGCGCGCCGGAGATCGTGGCCACCGGCTTGAGCTTGGCCTGGACCACCTCGGCCGCCTTGCGCTGGCCGGCCTCGTTGGCGATCTTGCTGGCGAGCTCGGCTTCGGCGCCCTCGGCGGCGGCGAGCTTGACCTCGGTGTCCTGCCGGCCCTTGGCCGCCGCCTCGAGCGACTTCTCGAGCGTGTCGGCGCGGCGCTTCTGGGCCGCCGCGGCGGCCTCGGCGTCGCTCGCGCGCTGGTCGGCGGCCGCGATCCGCGGGTCGGGGGCGATCGCCGGCTGCAGGAACCACGCGCCCGCACCGCCGGCGACCGCGGACAGCGCGATCGCGACGATCGGGATCCGGCGGCGCGGCCGCGCGCGGTAGGTCGACGCGCGGGGCTCGTCCCGCCGCGGCCGCGGCACCGGCAGCTGCGGGTACACCAGCACCCCGCTCTCGTTGTCACCGCTCGCGGCCATGACGACAAGCTATCATCAACCGCGCGATCTCACTTGCCTCAGTCGCCGATCGCCGCGCCGCCGGCGCGCGGATCGGAGGTGCCATCCCACCCCGTGGCGCCGCGCACGATCGCCGTGATCGCCGCGAACGCGCGGTGGGGTTCGCCCCAGTGCAGCCGGTAGCCCATCGCGCGCAGCTGCTCCTCGCTCGACGGGTCGATCGCCCCGGCCTCGATCGAGAGCATGTCGGGCAGATGCTGATGATGGATCCGCGGCGCGGCGACCGCGAGATCGGCCGGCTTGCCGAAATCGATGACGTTCGAGATCGTCTGCCATACCGCCGTGATGATCCGCGGCCCGCCGCCGGCGCCGGCGAGCATGAACAGCCGGCCCTTGTCGTCCTCGACGATGGTCGGCGACATCGACGACAGCATCCGCTTGCCGGGCTCGATCTTGTTGGCCGCGCCCTGGACCAGCCCGAACGTGTTGGGCGAGCCCGGCTTGGACGCGAAGTCATCCATCTCGTTGTTGAGGAAGAAGCCGGCCACGGTCACGCCGTTGCCGAACCCGGTGTTGAGCGTGGTGGTCAGCGCTACCGCCATGCCGTGGGCGTCGACCGTGCACAGGTTGGTGGTGTGGTCGCCCTCGAGCAGCGCGGTGACCTGGCGCGACGGCGTCGCCTTGTCGGTGATCGTCGCGAACAGCTGGTCGAGGTACGCGCGCGACACGAGCCTGGCCACCGGGACGTCCCTGACGTACGCGGGATCGCCGAGCAGCTCGTTGCGCGCCGCGAACGCGCGCCGCCAGATCTCGACCAGCCAGTGGATGTGCTCGGCGCCGTACCACGCGAGCTTGCCGAGCTCGAGCTTGCCGAGCATGCCGGCGGTCATCGCGAGCACGATGCCGCCCGACGACGGCAGCGGCATCGCCGCCACCGAGTAGCCGCGATAGGAGAACCGCAGCGGGTCGCGCCAGATCGGCTTGTACTTCGCGAGGTCGTCGGCGGTGATGATGCCGCCGCCGGCCTTCATCTCGGCGACGATCGCCGCGGCGGTCTCGCCCTTGTAGAACCCGTCGGGCCCGCGCTCGGCGATCCGGCCGAGCGCCGCGGCGAGCTCGGGGTTGGTGACGCGGTCCCCGGCGGCGCGCGCCACGCCGCCCGGCAGCCACCGCGCCGCGCTGGCCGGCGACCTCGCGAGCAGCGGCGCGAGCGCGACGATCGCCTGGTGCAGCTTCTCGGTGACCTCGAAGCCATCGCGTGCCAGCGCGATCGCGGGCGCGACCACCGCCTTCCACGGCTTCTTGCCGAGCCGGTGGTGCAGCTCCCACAGCCCGGCGACCGAGCCCGGGACGCCGACCGCGAGATCGCCGTGCAGCGAGCGGTCGGTCGGGTTGCCGTCCTTGTCGAGGTACATGTCCGCGGAGGCCGCCGCCGGCGCGACCTCGCGGAAGTCGAGCGCGACCGCCTTGCCCGGCCCGGTGCGCACGACGGCGAACCCGCCGCCGGCGATGTTGCCCGCCGTCGGGTGGGTCACCGCGAGGGCGAACGCGAGCGCGACCGCGGCGTCGACCGCGTTGCCGCCGGCGGCCAGGATGTCGCGGCCGACGTTGCTCGCCGCCGGCGACTCGGACACCGCGAGGAAGTGCTTGCCGGTGCCGACCGTCGCCGGATCGATCCCCTTGGCCGGATCGCCGCGGTACTCGGGCTCGGCGGGCCGCGCCGCCGGGGCGGATGCGGCCGCCGTGCCGACATCGGCGACGGCGGCAGGCGCAGGCGCGGCGGGCGCCGGGGCCGCAGACGCAGGCGCAGGCGCGGCGGCCGGGGCCGCGGGCACACCTGCGACCGGCGCGGCCGGCGGCTTGCTGGAGCATGCGAGGACGACCGCGACGAGCAGGAACCTGGCGTTCATGGCCGGCGCATCCTACGACACAGATGTCCGGACCGGCAGGGCTTCCACGGATCCCGCCGGGCCGGCGGTCCGGTGCGCCCCGCGACCCAAGTGACCGTGCCCTCTGTCGTTTCCGCGACTGGCAAGCCTTGGCACCCGAGTTGCTCGACAGCGGGCCATGCGCGTCCTGTCCTCGACTGTGCTTGTGTTCACGGCGGCCTGCACCAGCAGCTCCGCCAGCTTCGATGGCGCCGCTCCGGGAGCCCCGCCCGGCGGCAGCGGCGGCGGGGTCAGCTTCGGCGGCGCCCAGGACGTCGGCGAGTTCCGCGGCATCCTCGATCGCGGCGAGATCCCCGGCCCCGACACCCTCGACGCCAACGGGTTCTTCAACGAGCACTTCAACGCCCCCGCGCCGGCGAGCTGCGGCGCGCTGCTGTGCGCCGTGCCCGGCCTGTCGGTCGGCCGCGACTGGCTGACCGGCGCGCACCAGGCGACGCTGCAGATCTCGGTCTCGACGCCGGTCGATCCGTCCACCTACCAGCGCCTGCCCATGAACCTGGTGGTGGTCGTCGATCACTCCGGGTCGATGGCGAGCGACGGCCGGCTCGACAAGGTCAAGGCCGGCCTCCACACCCTGATCGACCACCTGCAGGACACCGACCGGCTCGCGATCGTCGAGTTCGACGACCGGGTCGACGTCGACGCGCCGCTCGGCGCCGCGCTCGATCGCCCGGCGCTGCACGCGATCGTCGACCGGCTCCAGCCGCGCGGCTCGACCGACATCTTCGACGGCCTCGCCGCCGGGTTCCGGCTGCTCGGCGACGCGCCGGCCAGCGAGCGCCAGAACCGCGTCATCTTCCTGTCCGACGGCAACGCCACGGCCGGCGACACCTCGCAGGCCCACATCCTCGCGATGGCGGCGAGCCGGATCAAGCTCGGCATCGGCCTGACCACGATCGGCGTCGGCAACGACTTCGACGTCGCGCTGATGCGCGGCCTCGCCGAGCAGGGCGCCGGCAACTTCTACTTCCTGGAGGACCCGTCGGCGGCCACCGAGGTGTTCACCGAGGAGCTCGACTTCTTCATCCAGCCGCTCGCGCTCGACGTCCAGGTCTGGGCCGCGGCCGGCCCCGGCTACCAGCTCGGCGAGGTCGTCGGCAGCCACCTGTGGTCGGCGGGCGCCCGGACCGGCTCGATCCAGATCCCGGCGGTGTTCGTCGCCAGCCGGACCAGCCACAGCGGCGAGCAGGGCCGGCGCGGCGGCGGCAGCATGATCTTCATCCACCTGACGACGATCGCCGGCAACACCGGCCGGGTCGCCGACGTGACGCTGTCGTACCGCACGCCGGGCTCGGCGGAGCGGATCTCGCAGACCGTGACGCTCGACTACGCGGCCGATCCGGAGGTCACGCCCGAGCAGCCCTACCTGTCCGCGCCCGAGATGGCCGAGCGCTACGCGATGTACAACATGTTCCTCGGCCTGCGCGCGGCGACCCTGTCCACCGACCCGGGCTGCGCGATGGCGGCGCTCGACGCCACCCGCGCCGGCGCCACCGCGTGGAACCTCGACCACGAGGATCCCGACCTCACCGCCGATCTGATGCTGGTCGACGAGTACCGCGCCAACCTGCAGAGCTACGCCGGGACCGGCGGCAGCCGCACGCTCGGCGAGTGCCCGGCCGCCGGCGAGCCCTACCCGCCGGTCGGCGTGCCGATCGGCGAGCCCGGCGGCTACGACACCCGGCACTACGCGTGCTCGTCGGGCGGCGCGTCCGGCGGCCTGCCCGTCGCGCTGGTCGCGCTCGCCGCCTGCCTGCGGCGCCGCCGCCGCCAGCGCGGATCATTCACCACCTACCCTATCGGGCGTGCGCCCCGATCTGTCCTCCTCAAGCTGGTGCACCAGCACATCGAGCATCGCGACAGCGGAGCACGGCTCCAGGCGCCGCCCCGGCAGACCCGCCCATGATATCGAGGCCGGCGGGCGTCCGAGCCGATGAGCACGCTGTTTCCACGGCAACTCTGCGAGACCGCTGTGGGAGTGCCATTGACCACGCGGTTTTCAAGACATCATCAGGCACCTGCAGTGGTCATGGCGACGAGCTCGCGGTCGGAGCAGTCCGGCATTCCGCAAGGTCGTCGGACGGCGCCGGCGTGTCGAACAAGCCCGGCTGGTCGTCGCGACCGCGATTCCAATAGTGATACGGCGCGAGATGGACGTCGTGGTTGGCGTCCTTGACCACGAATAGCGTCGTCGCGGCGCGGACGGCCGGAGTGACCCCATCTTGGTCCGGCGAGGCGACGAACAGCTGCAGGCCCAGATCTGTGGCGAGCCGTAGCAACTGGTCGCGGCGTCCACCGTCGATACCGTAGAACGCCTCGTCGAACAGCATCGGGCGCACGCTGGCGTCGGCGGCATCGAACATGAGCTTGCCGAGCGCGAGCACCAGCAAGTAGTTGGGCACGCCCTGCTCACCGCCGGATCCAACCTGGCGAAGACGGTGGGTGAGCTCGACCCCTGCCGCGTCGGTCGTGCTCATCCGCAGCTTGTAGTCGAACCACTGCCGATAATCGAGCAGTGCGGGCACGGCGGCGTCGTCCCCGGCGCGCAGCTCGTCGAGCCGGGCATCGATTCACGCCCGGAACTGGCGACGGCTGTCCTCGTCGAGGATCGACAGCCGGCGGACCAGCTCGACGAGCTCGGTCCGGTCGGCGCGCGGAGTGACCTGGAACTGGTACTCGCTGGGCCCAAAACGCAGGCCGCCGAGGACGCGGTTGATCCCCTTGATGGTCTCGTACAGGTGGTGGATCTGGCCCTGGAGGTGCCGGGCCAGCTCACCCATGACCAGCGTGTCCATCAACTCGCGCGTCCGCTCGTTGATCACCGACCGCTGGTCCAGGATCGAGCGCTCGAGCTCCGCAAGCACACCGGCGATCGGCTGGCTGCGCCGATCCTCGATGTGATTGCGGGTGCGATCGTAGACGAGGCCGAACCTGGAGGCATAGGCGAGGCACCGGACGCCGCGCGAGCCGTCGCGCTCGAGCTCGTCGGACGCCGCCTCGGTCGTGCGCCTGACGTCGGCGATGCGCTGGCGCAGCGTCTCGACGCTGCGGAAGGTGTCACCGCGCTGCGTGACACGCACGTAGTGCGTGAGCTCCACCGTGGTCACCTGCGCGAGCGCCGATCCGATCGCCGCCAGGCAGCTCCGAAGCTCGCGCTCCGCCTCCACGAGCTGCGGCTCGAGGCTTCCGATCCGCTCGATCGCGGCGCGCGCCCGGCCATCTGCGAGCGCAGCGGCGGCTTCCGCGGTGGCCTTGCGGCCGAGCAGGTCGGCCCACGCGGTCCGAGCCGCTCCGGAGGCGACACGGAGCGCGGCCAGGCGGCGCTCGAGCTCGTCGAGGTCGACGCCCGCCACGCGAGCGCGGAGGGCGGCAAGATCCACCTCGACCGCGGCCAGCCGGTTGCCCGCCTCGATGGCTCGCGCGTCGGCCTCTGCGATCACGCGCGCGGCGAGCTCGACGCGGTGGTCGGCGGCAGCCGCCGCGTGCCAGGCAGCGTTGATCGCGGCGCCGGCGGCAGCTCGCAGCGCGCGCTCGAGCCGCTCGACGCCGGCGCCGGCGGCCTCGGCAGCCGCGACACGTCGTACAGCCTGCTCGAGGGTTCGGTCGTGCTCTGCCAGGTCCGCCCGCGCGCTCGCGACTCGATCCGCATGCGCCCGGCGGCGAGCCTCCACCCCCAGCAGCACGGGAGCGGCGGCGTGCACCCGAAACCCGAGCCCGCGCAGCTCGACGTCACCGCCGGGGCGTGGCGCGGCAAGCTCACCGAACGCCGGGGGCTGCGCGAGCGCGGCGGCGAGGGCGCCAAGCGCGTCTTCGTCGTCGCTTGCAAGCACGCCCGCGCACCAGGCCGGCAACTGCGCGACGCCACGGGTGGAGCCTGCGATGCGCAACGCGCCATCGCGGGGGGTGGGGCCCTCGACGGCTCCGCCGGCGGGGCGGGGGTCCTCCCCCGTGATGACGATGCGCACGGCCGGCGCGACGCCCGCGACGAGCTGTCTTGCGTGTGCACGATGGTCGCCATCGACGACGAGGGCCCCGAGCACGTCGTGGCCGGCGAGAGCCTCGATGGCCGCGAGGCTCGATGCCGTCGCGCCGGTCACTGGCTCGAGCAGCTCGTACAACGAGCGGGCGGCGATCCCCGCGTTCGCGAGGGCGCGGCACGCGGCCGCATGTCCGGGGACCGCCGGGCCGGTCTCGGTGACCGCCTCGAGGTCTCCCAGCGCGCGGGCCGCGTCATCGCGGGCGGTCCGGGCGGCGATTTCTCCGGCGCGCGCGGTGACCATCGCGTCCGCGGCCCGGTGCGCGAGCCACGCGACCTCCCGCTCGGCCTCACCGGTCTCCGGGAGCCTCACATCGCTCCTACCGACGACTTGATCGAGCGCATTGCCGACCTGGTGGACCGCCGCGAGGTCGCCCGGAACCTCGGAGACCTCCGCAGCCACGGCGCGGAGCTCCGCGGCAACCCGCTGGGCGAGCTCGCGTAGCGTCCCACGGTGCAGGGCCTGGCCGCGGCGCGCCGCATCGTGATCGCGCGTCGCCGCAGCGCCGGCGTGTTGCGCGCGCTCGACCTCCACCGTCAGCTCGGCGTGCCGGACCTCCGCTTCGCGCACTGCGCCGAGCGCGCCGGCCGCATCATCGGCCTCGGTGCGGCGGAGCGATTCGGCGAGCCGCTCGCTCCGCAGCCGGGCCGCCTCCGCGTCTGCGCCGATCCGGGCGGCGTCCTCGCGATGGCCCTCAGCGTCACCTCGCGCACGCTCGGCAGCGACCGCGCTCTCGTCGCAGTCCCGCTGGCAGACCAGCCAGTGGTAGCGCGCGCAGGTCTCGCGCCCTGTCGCCACCTCGCTGACGAGCTCGACCAGGCCGCGGACGTAGCCGGCCTGCGCGTCGAGATCGCGCAACGCGACCTCGAGGTCGTCGACCGCCCGAAGCGTCCGCACGATCTCGTCGAACACGCCGGTGTCGGGCGTCGGCAGGAGGCGCATGAACAGCGCGCCGAAGTCGCGCGCACCGGCGACGATCTCCCGGTACGCCTTCGCCATTCCCCAGAACCGGACCGCGTCTTCGTACTGACGCTCGGAGCCGAACAGCCTGCGCGCCAGCTCCTTGCGGTACGCGGTCAGCTGCGCGAACACGCTCGTCGCGCCCAGCTGGCTCCGTAGCGCGTCGCGATCCAGCGGAACCGACGCGTCGTCGACCAGCGCGATCTCGGCGAGCGGCCGCGTGGTGACAAAGCCCCAGCGCCCGACCCTTGCCTCCATCGTGGTCGCCTCGGTGCCGACGCCGAGCGACATCCGCCGCCCGGACGCGCGATCGCATAGCTCGATCGCAGCGTACGCGATCGCGCCGCCCTGGTTGCGCACGCCGCGCTCGAAGTCGTGACGCAGCACGATGCCCTGCAACGTGCGGCCCTCGTCGCGCTTGCCGCCGAGCCGCGCGGCCGCGTTGAGCTCGAGGTCGCCACCGGCGAGGACGTAGTGCACGGCATCGAGCACCGTCGTCTTCCCCGAGCCGTTGTCGCCGAGCAAGAACAGGTGTCCGCCGTCGCGGATCTCGATGACCTCGTCGACGAAGTTGTGAAAGTTCACCAGGCGAATGGTCTCGAGCCGATAGCTGGTCACGGCGCCGCCTCCTCGCCGCCCGTCGTCTCAGCTCCGGGGGCGCCGGGATCGAACGCGTGCGCAAGCGCCCCGGGCGCCAGCTTGCGGACGTCGTAGTGGTGGAGCGCCGGGAGCGCCTCGTACAGCACATGATCGTCGTCACCTGCGGGCGCGCCGTCGTCGCGCGGGATCTCGCGGACGAACCGGAACCGGACGAGCGCCGGCCAGAGTCCGCGCAACGTCTTGCGGACCTCGTCGTCGTCTGGCGGCACCGAGCCACGCTGTCCGACCTCCTCGTGCAACCGCGCCCGTGCGAACTCGAACAGCTCGCCGAACGCGAACCGCGGTGATTCGGCGTCGTCGCTCGCCAGGTTGCTCTGCTCGAGCAGCCGTTCGTAGAACTCGAGCACCAGCAGGAACCCCAGGCAGTCGGCGCGCCGCGTGAGGTCGAACACGTCATGCTGGGTCGGACGCAGCGCGCGGTTATGCCAGCGAGCTTTGTAGAGCCGCGCCGTGCGGTTGTCGACCACCAGCTCCCAGTCGTAGAGCTCGCGATAGAACCGGTCGAACTCGGCCCGGTTGCGGCGCAGGAACCCGAACAGGTCGGGATCGTCGTCACGGTAGAAGTACGGCGCCTCGATCAGGACGTTGAGCACGGACGTCACCCGTGCGCTGTTGAGCTTCTCGAAGTAGGTCGTCATCGCGGCTTCCTCTGGATCGTGCAATCGGGTGCAGCAAGGCCGATCGTGCGTTGAGCGTCCGCGCTCCCGGTCACGATAGCCTCGCCGGTCTCCTCGGTGATCTCGAAGCCCATCGCCGCGACCTCCTTGCCGGCGCGCAGATGCCAGGCGCGGGCGACGTCGAGCCAGCGCCGCGGTGCGTCCGGACCGGCGAGTCCGCGCGCCGACAGCCGCACTTGCGCGTCGTCGCCGAGCATCTCGGTCAACCATCCACCGAGCGCCTGGCGCC
>JBGQCL010000037.1:0-45286 GCA_041495365.1 Kofleriaceae bacterium
CACAACTTCCCGCTCAGCCTGATCGCGGAGGTCGACCACCAGGTGCGGTTCACGCTGGGGGCCGATCCGGATCGCATCGATCCCGAGACCGCGCGATGCCTGCTGCCGCAGCTCGAGGCGGTGCTCCTGGAGATGATCGCGCGGCCCGGCCAGCAGCTCGGCGAGATCGCCGGCGTACCCGCGTCCGAGCGGCGGCTGCTGCTCGAGGACTGGACGGCGACCGCGGCGGAGCTGACCAAGGAGGAGCTCGCGCACCGGATCTTCGAGGACGTGGCCGCGCGGATGCCTGGAGCGGTGGCGGTGGAGATCGGGGACGAGCCGCTGACGTACGCCGAGCTGAACCGGCGCGCCAACCAGCTGGCGCATCACCTGCGCGGACTGGGGGTAGGACCGGAGGTCTGCGTCGGTGTCTATCTCCACCGCTCGCCGCGGACCGTGATCGCGATCCTGGCCATCCTCAAGGCGGGCGGCGCGTACGTGCCACTGGATACGAGCTATCCCGCGGACCGTCTTGCCTTCGTGGTCCACGATGCCGGGCTGCGGCTCGTCGTGACCGAGTCCGAGATCGCCGGCGCGTGTCCGTCGCAGGGCGTGCAGCAGCTGTGTCTCGACGAAGCGGCCTCGGTGATCGGCGCGCAGCCCGAGCACGATCCGAGGGTGGCAATGGACGGCCAGAACCTCGCATACATGATCTACACGTCGGGTTCGACCGGCCGGCCCAAGGGCACGCTGCTGGCGCACCACGGCCTGTGCAACACGGCGCTCGCTGCCGCGCCGTACGGGTTTGGTCCGGGCAGCCGGGTGTTGCAGTTCTCCGCGGCCAGCTTCGACGCGTCGATCTGGGAGATCTTCGCGACGCTGCTCTCCGGGGGCTGCCTGTGCCTGGCGTCGCGAGACGAGATGATGCCGGGAGCGCCGCTTCACGGCTTGCTGACTCGCAAGGGGATCACCGCGGTGACGCTGACGCCGTCGGTGCTCGCCCAGCTCGACGCCACAGGGTTGCCGGCATTGCGCACGGTGATCTCTGCCGGGGAGTCGTGCACGCCGGAGATCGCCCGACGGTGGGGCGAGGGGCGCAGGCTGCTGGATGCGTACGGTCCCACCGAGGTCACGGTGTGCGCGACCATCACCTCGGATGCGGTCGACCCTGACCACATCACGATCGGCCGGCCACTGGCCAACGTGCAGACCTACGTGCTGGATCGGCAACTGGTACCAGTTCCGATCGGTGCCGTCGGCGAGCTATACGTCGCCGGTCCGGGCCTGGCGCGCGGCTATCGCGGCCGTGCCGCGCAGACCGCGGACAGCTTCGTGCCAGATCCGTTCAGCGGGCTGCCCGGTGCGCGGCTGTACCGCACGGGTGACCTGGTCCGCTATCTCCGCGATGGTCAGCTCCAGTACGTCGGCCGGCGCGATGGCCAGGTCAAGCTGCGCGGGTTCCGCATCGAGCTGGGCGAGATCGAATCGGTGCTGCGCGAGGAGGCCGGTGTCTCGGAGGTCTCCGTGGTGGTCCGCGACGACGGCGGCCACCGGCGGCTGGTGGCGTACCTCGTGCGTTCGCCCGACGATCACGCCCCGGAGCTCGACGTCGCCGCGCTGCGCGATCGGCTCAAGCACAGGCTCCCCGACTACATGGTGCCGGCCGGGTTCGTGTCGCTCGCTGCGCTTCCGCTGTCGTCGAGCGGCAAGCTGGATCACCAGCAGCTCCCTGCACCCGAAACCGCGCGGGTCCCGGCGGTCGGCTTCGTCGAGCCTCGCGATCCCGACGAGCGTCTGCTCGCGATGTTGTGGTGCGAGGTGCTCGGCGTGCCCCGGATCGGCGTGCACGACAGCTTCTTCGACCTCGGCGGTCACTCGTTGCTGGCGACCCAGCTGGTCAGCCGGATCCGCCTGGCGCTCGGCATCGAGGTGTCGTTGCGGGCGTTGCTCGATCGTCCCACGGTCGCCGAGCTGGCCGCGACGATCCGCGCCGCCCGCGGTGCGGCGCCGGGGCCGGTGGTGCCGCCACTGGTGGCGGGCCAGCGTGGGGCGACCGCACCGCTGTCGTTCGCGCAGCAGCGACTGTGGTTCCTCGACGAGCTGGAGCCGGGTCGCGCCACGTACAACATCCCGATCGCGCTACGCCTGACCGGACGGCTGGACGTCGACGCGCTGCGCCGTTCGATCGAGGCGGTCATCGCGCGCCACGAGACGCTGCGGACCACGTTCGCGCACGACGGCGGTGAGCCGGTGCAGGTGATCCACGCCGCGACCTCGTGGGCGTTGCCGGTGCTCGCTCTGCGCGGCCGCGCCGTCACGGCACGGGATCAGGAGCTCGAGCGCATCGGCCGCGACGAGGCCGATCGGCCGTTCGATCTGTCGTCGGGACCGTTGCTGCGGACCTCGCTGGTGCAGCTCGGCGACACCGAGCACGTGCTGTTCGTGACCATGCACCACGTGATCGCCGACGGCTGGTCGTTCGGCATCCTGGTCCGCGAGCTGGCGGAGCTCTACGAGGCGTTCGCGTCCGGACGGTCGCCCGCCCTGGCCGCGTTGCCGGCGCAGTACGCCGACTATGCGGTCTGGCAGCGGAGCTGGATGGTGGGCGACGCACTCGAGGACCAGCTGGCGTACTGGCGGCGGCGCCTGGCCGATGTGCCGGCGCTGGAGCTGCCCACCGACCGACCGCGCTCCGCGCGGCGCAGCGATCGCGGTGAGGTCAAGCCGATCGTGATCGGCGCCGAGACCACGGCCGCGCTCCACGAGCTGGCGCGGAGCTGCGGGGCAACGCTGTACATGGTGCTCCTGGCCGGCTTCGAGGTGCTGCTGCATCGCCACAGCTCCCAGGTCGACTTCGCGGTCGGCACTGCCGTGGCGAACCGCATGGTGCGCGAGGCCGAGCCCATGATCGGCTGCTTCATCAACACGCTGGTGATGCGCGCCAACCTGTCGTCGAATCCGAGCTTCCGCGAGCTGGTCGAGCGGGTCCGCGAGGATGCGCTGGGCGGCTACGCGCACCAGGCAGTGCCATTCGAACGACTGGTGAGCGATCTCAAGGTCGAGCGCGACCTGAGCCGCAACCCATTCTTCCATGTGATGTTCGTGTTGCAGAACGCCCCGAGCTCGAGGTTCGAGCTTCCGGGCATGACGATCGAGCCGCTCGCGCAGCGCCAGAGCACCGCGAAGTTCGATCTCACCGTCGCGCTGGAGGAGCGCAACGGCGGGCTGGCCGGCACGTTCGAGTACGCGTCCGAGCTGTTCGACAGCGACACCATCGAGCGGATGATCCAGCAGCTGGTGACGCTGTTCGACGGCATCGCCGGTGACCTCGAGCACCGGGCCGCACAGCGGCTGGACGAGCTCACGCTCGTGCCCGAGGCCGAACGGCGGCTGCTGCTCGAGGACTGGACGGCGACGGCGGTGGAGCTCACGCAGCACGCGTGCGCGCACCGGATCTTCGAGGAGATGGCCGCGCGCGTGCCCGGAGCCGTGGCGCTGGACACCGGCGACGAGCAGGTGACGTACGCGGCGCTGAACCGGCGGGCCAACCAGCTGGCGCACCACCTGCGCGGGCTGGGGGTGGGACCGGAGGTCCGGGTCGGCGTGTGCCTGGATCACTCGCCGGCGATGGTGATCGCGGTCCTCGGGATCATGAAGGCGGGCGGCGCCTACGTGCCGCTGGACTCGACGCTTCCCCAGGAGCGGCTTGCGTTCATCATGGCGGACGCGGGGGCGGCCGTGGTGGTGACGGCGTCAGCGATGCAGTTGCCTTCGCGCGGCGAGCAGCGGGTGTACATGGACGCCGCGGCAGCGCAGATCGCCGCGCAGCCGGAGAGCAATCCGGCGGTGGCGATCCACGGACACAACCTGGCGTACATCATCTACACCTCGGGCTCCACCGGAACCCCCAAGGGGACGCTGATCGAGCACCGCGGCCTGTGCAACACCGCGATGGCTCAGGTGACCTCGCAGATGTTCGGGGCGACCAGCCGCGTGCTGCAGTTCGCGTCTGCGGTCTTCGATGCGTCGATCGGGGAGATCTTCGGGACCCTGCTCGCAGGCGGCTGCCTGTGCCTGGCGACGCGCGACGAGATGGCGGCCGGACCGCCGCTGGCGGAGCTGTTGCGGCGGCGGGAGATCACGGCCGTGATGTTGACGCCGTCGGTGCTGGCGCTGATGGAGGCTCGCGATCTGCCGGCGCTCGAGACCGTGATCGCGGTGGGCGAGGCATGTCCACCGGAGGTCGTGCGGCGATGGCAGCCGGGGCGGCGGATGCTCAACGGATACGGTCCGACGGAGATCACGGTGTTCGCCACGTGGACGACCGTGGACATCGATCCGGATCGGGTGACGATCGGGCGCGCGCCGGCGAACGTGCAGACGTACGTCCTGGGCGAGTGGATGGAGGTGGTCCCGCTGGGCGCGGTCGGCGAGCTGTACCTGGCGAGTCCGGGAACCGCGCGCGGCTATCAAGGGCGGGCGGAGCTGACGGCGGAGAAGTTCGTGCCGCATCCGTACAGCCAGGAGCCTGGAGCGCGGCTGTACCGGACGGGGGACCGGGTGCGACTGTTGCGGGACGGGCAGCTGGAGTTCCTGGGCCGGCTCGACGACCAGGTCAAGATCCGCGGGCTCCGGATCGAGCTCGGGGAGATCCAGGCGGCGCTGGTCGCCGCCCCGGACGTGCGCGAGGCCGCGGTGGTGGTACGCGACGACGACGGCTGGCGTCGCCTGGTGGCGTACGTGGTGCTCGAGGACGGCGCTGCGCTCGACGTCGCCGCGCTGCGCCACGAGCTCGGGCGCCACCTGCCGCAGTACATGGTGCCCGCTCAGCTCGTTGCGCTGCCCGCGTTGCCGCTGACGATCAGCGGCAAGCTCGACCGCAAGGCGCTCCCCGTTCCCGATCAGGCGCGGGTCTCGTCCGAGGCCGACGTCGCGCCGCGCACCGCCGACGAGATCGTCCTGGCTCGCCTGTGGTGTGACGTGCTCGGGCTCGAGCGCGCCAGCATCCATGACAACTTCTTCGAGGTCGGCGGCGATTCGATCCGGGCCGTCCAGCTGGTGACCCGCGCCAGGCAGGCCGGGCTGGCGCTGTCGCCTCGCCATGTCATCGAGTACCCGACCATCGCTCGGCTGGCAGGCGTGGCGCGCGGTGGCCTGGCGGCGTGGTCGCCGCTCGTGCCGCTGCGGACCGGCGGAACCGGTCCGGCGGTGTTCTGCGTCCACCCGGGCGGCGGCAACGTGCTGTGCTACGCCGAGCTGGTCAAGGCGCTTGATCCCGACCGGCCGGTGTACGGCTTGCAAGCGGCGGGGCTCGAGGCGGGTCAGCAGGTCGCGGACAGCATCGAGGCAATGGCCCGCTCGTACGTGAAGGCGATCCGCCAGGTCGAGCCGGACGGACCGTACCTCCTCGTCGGCTGGTCGCTCGGCGGCACGGTCGCCTTCGAGATGGCGCGTCAGCTGGTCGGCGCCGGCAGCGAGGTCTCCGACGTGGTGCTGCTCGACGCGTACGTGCCCGTCGCCCAGGCCGCGCAGCCGGACGACCGGTACGAGCGCATCGCGGCGCTGGCCCGGGCCGAGAACATCGACATCCAGGCGGACGAGATCCGCGCCCTGGGGCTCGAGGCCGCGGTGGCCCGGTGGGTCGAGCTACCGGCCAATCGCGAGACTCACTATGCCCGGCTCGGGATCACCCAGCTCCAGCGCTTGCTCGAGTTCTCGCTGGCGATCGAGGAGGTCAACGACCGCCACGTGCCGGGTCCGTACCCCGGTCGGGTCACGCTGCTGCGCGCCGACGGTGACGACCGGTTGCATCCGGGCAGCACCGCGCACGGCTGGGAGGCCTGGACCGACACCGACAACCTGCGCGTGGTCCCGGTGCCGGGCCACCACAACGACCTGCTGCGAGAGCCGGCGCTGTCTGCGGTGGCGGCGGCGATTCTCGCCACGCTTCGCAAGCAGGGCGCATGACCGCCCGCAACCAACCACATTCGCCATTACCGCCTGGAGGCGGACCAGCATGACAACCCTCATTCATCTCCTGTCCAGATCGTGGCGCGTGCTCGCCGGCTCGGTGGCGCTCGGGCTGCTGTCGGGCGCCGCGAGCGCGGGCCTGATCTGGCTCGTCAGCGGTGTGCTCGGCCACAGCTTCGCATCGTCGGCGACGACCCTGGTCGCGTTCGCCGGGTTCGGCCTGCTGATGCTGGCCGCGCGGATCGCCTTCATGGCCGTGATGGGCCGCTTCCAGCAAGGCGCGGTGTTCGAGCTCCGGACCCGATTGAGCCGCGAGATCTTGCAGACCTCGCTGCGCCGCCTCGAGGAGGTCGGCCCGAGCCGCGTACACGCTGCGCTGACCGCGGATGTCCTCGCGGTCAGCGAAGGCTTGCGGCTCCTGCCGTACTGGTTCATCAGCGTCGCCACGTGCATCGGTTGCTTCGGCTATCTCGCCTGGCTTTCGTGGTCGACGTTCCTGGCCTTCATCGGGTTCGCCGTGTTCGGGGCGCTGAGCTACTGGGTGCCGACCAGGGGCGCATTTGCGCTGTTCGAGCGAGCCCGCCATCGCGAAGACAGCCTGTTCAAGCACTTGCGGTCGTTGACCGACGGCATCAAGGAGCTGCGGCTGTCGATCGCGCGCCGCACCGCATTCCTGTCCGAGGATCTGGAGCCCACCGCGGCCGACCTGCGCACTCTCAACGTACGCAGCAATGACATCTTCAGCGTCACGTCCAGCTGGGGGATCTTCTTGTTCTTCTTGTTCCTCGGTCTGCTGCTGTTCGGGCTTCCGCACATCAGCGACATCGGCACGCGCACCTTGACGGGATTCGCCTTTGCCATTCTCTATATTCAACAGCCGATCTCGGTGATCTTCGATGTCCTGCCGCTGGTGGGTCGCGGCAAGGTCGCGCTCGATAGCATTCGTTCGCTGCAGCTCGAGCCGGCACCGCCTCGTGCCGCGGGGTCACCGCAGCCTGCCATCGCGGCTCCCGACAAGTTCGAGTGCCTGCGAGTCGCCGGGCTCGTTCACTCGTATCACCGCGAGCAAGAAGACGACCGCTTCACCCTGGGGCCGATCGACCTGACCGTTGCGCGCGGCGAGCTGGTGTTCCTGATCGGCGGCAACGGCAGCGGCAAGACCACCCTGGTCAAGCTGCTCACCGGGCTCTACGCCCCCGAAGCCGGCACCATCGAGCTCGACGGCGTTCCGATCGACGATGCAAACCGCGATGCCTATCGCCAGCGCTTCAGCGCGGTGTTCGCCGACTTTCACGTGTTCGAATCGCTGCTCGGGGTCGCGACCGATCCGGTCACCGCGGCGCGCGTCCAGGACTACCTGACCAAGCTGCACCTCGATCGCAAGGTCACCATCGTCAACGGCCGGCTGTCGACCACCGACCTGTCGCACGGCCAGCGCAAGCGGCTGGCGCTGCTCGCCGCCTACCTCGAGGACCGTCCCGTGTACGTGTTCGACGAATGGGCGGCCGATCAGGACCCGGTATTCAAGATGGTGTTCTACCAGGAGCTGCTCCCCGAGCTCCGCGCCGCCGGCAAGACCGTCATCGTGGTCAGCCACGACGATCGCTACTTCCATGTCGCCGACCGCGTGCTGCGCCTCGAGATGGGCCGTCTGCTCGCCGCGCCGCTCGTGCCTCCCACCGTCACCACCGTACTCCTACCGCAAGGAACCTCGCCATGCCCGCCGCTGCCCAGTACCTGAAGCCCAACGTCTCGATCGAGCCGCTCTACAACCGATGGTACGCGTGGTGGTACCTGATCCCGCCGCAGACCGCGCCGATGTTCGTCGCCAACTTGCACCTGCGGATCATGAAGTCGTTCGTGTCCGCGCCGGATGTCCACGTCGCGGCGCTCAAGAATCCGGCGCTGGCGGGCGGCCCGTACATCAACTATCCGGCCAGCCGCGCCAAGGACATCGAGCGGTTGCTCGACCGCACCATGCAGGAGCAAGCAGCGTCGCTGCGGTTCGCCGAGGCGCTGGCCGAGCTCGACAAGCTGCTCGCAGGCGCGACCGGCCATTCGCTCGAGCCCCTGTATCCCAAGGTGCCCGAGATCCTGCAGGGCTACGTCGAGCTGACCTACGACCTGCAGCACCGCGCGACCGCGCGCTTCATCGAGCCACTGCTCTACCGGAGCCCGCACTACCGCGAGAGCTCGCAGAGCATGGTGCTGCAGCTGATCACGGCCGACGCCCGGCCCTACGTGTTCAGCACGCCGCGGCTCGACGCTGGGGGCGCCATCGACGTCCATCGCCCGTTCCGTGATCCCGCCGTCGACGCCCTGTTCACGATGCGCACCACGCCGGGCTCGGTGAACGAGATCCGCGCTGCGCTCGGGATCGAGCCGCGCGACGCCGAGCGGTTCGCGACGCTGTTCACCGACCAGCCGCCGCGACGGCCGTACGGCTGCGCGGCAGCATCGAACGGAAACCGCTATGACGGCGACGGTGTTCGCGTTCGCTACTTCGGACATGCCTGCGTCCTCATCGAGTCGCGCAAGGTCGCGATCCTCACCGATCCGGTGATGAGCTACGACTTCTCGACCGAGCTCCGGCGGTTCACGCACAGCGATCTGCCGGACACGATCGACTACGTGTTGCTCACGCACGGTCACGCCGATCACCTGATGCTCGAGACCCTGCTGCAGCTGCGCACGCGGATCGGGACCATCGTGGTGCCGCGCAGCGGCGGCGGCTACCTCGCAGACCCTTCGCTCGGCCTGTTGCTCCGCAACGTCGGGTTCGAACGCGTGGTCGAGATCGAGGACTTCGATCGGATCCCGATTCCCGGCGGTGCGCTCACCGGTCTGCCGTTCCTCGGCGAGCACAGCGACCTCAACATCCGCGCCAAGACCGCCCACCTGGTCCAGCTCGAGGGCAGGGCGTTGCTGATGGCGGCCGACTCCAACGCGATCGAGCCGCGGCTCTACGATCACATCCACGCCGCGGTCGGATCGATCGATGTGATGTTCCTCGGGATGGAGAGCGAGGGGGCGCCGATGAGCTGGATGTACGGTCCGCTGCTGCATACCCCGATGCCGCGCAAGATGGACCAGTCGCGCCGCCTCAACGGCTCCAACTGCGAGCGCGCGATCGAGATCGTGCACCGGCTCCGGCCCGCGCAGGTCTACATCTACGCGATGGGCCGCGAGCCGTGGCTCAGACACGTCATGGCCATCGACTACCACGAGGACGCGCCGCAGCTGAGGGATGCCCGCAAGCTCCTCGAGTACTGCCACAGCCACGGCATCACGGCCGGCATGCCCTACATCCAGGATGAGCTGTTCCTGCGCGCGGGACCTGCTGCCCAGCTCGATCTGGCCGCGTGAAGCTCCCGGAGCGCCTTGCCATGAAGCGCAGCGTTCGATCCATCTTGCTGGCAGTCGCCGTCGCGGCGGGACACCTGCTCCCGATGCGCCCGGCACATGCAGACGATCCGGCTGCGCAGCCGCGCGCCGCGCTGAAGATCACGATGTCCGGCGCGATCGATGCGGCGCTGTCGCACAATCCCGAGCTCGCGATCGCGGCCGAGAGCATCGTGGCGGCGAACGCCAGGACCGCGGCCGACGCGGCGCTGCGCTTGCCGGTGCTCGATGTCCGGGCCAATGCGTTCGTGTGGAACCGAGCGATCTCGGTGGATCTCGGTGCCGACATCGGCACGATCACGATTCGCGACCGGCTGACCGGCACGGTCGACGTCTCGGTGACGCAGCCGCTCACCGCCGCGCTCGTCATCGACATGCTGGTGAGCCGGGATCGCGCCGCCACCGAGGCGAGCCGGGCGCAGCGCGACGGCCTTCGCGTCGACATCGCATACCGGACCGCCCAGGCCTACCTCGGCGCCCTGCAGGCCAGGACCCTGGGCCAGGTGGCGCAGGCGACCTTGCAGCAGCTCGACGCTGACCTGCAACATGCGAAGATCTTGCTGCAGGCCGGGACGCTGCAGCGGGTCGACGTGTTGCGGCTCGAGGTCGAGCGCGCGCGGGTCGAGCAGCAGCTCCTGCAAGCGGACACCACCGCGCTCGAGGCGCGCCGCAGGCTGGCGCGATTGCTCGGAATGCCGGACGGCACCGAGCTCGCGCTCGCCGAGATCGACACGACCCCGCCGCCGCTGGCGTGGACCGAGGACGAAGCGGTGCTGCGCGCCCGGCGTGACCGCGCCGATGTCAGGGTCGCCCACGCCAACCGCCGCGCGGCCGAGCTGGGGGCCGATGTGAGCCGTGCCGGCTACCTTCCCAGCATCTCCCTGGTCGGCGTGTACAGCCGCGCCATCCACACTGCGGGATTCGGCAACGCCGCCGAGAGTGCGTACGTCGGACTGTCGGTGGACTGGAACCTGTGGGATTGGGGCAAGCGCGCGGCCGAGGTCGAAGGCTCGCGGGCGCTCAGCCGACAAGCCCGCCTGGCCGAGTCCGCCGTGGCCGACCAGATCGCCGTCGACACCCGCGCCCGGTGGCAGGAAGCGCGCACCGCCCAGGCGACGCTGGAGGTGGCCGCGCGGGGCCTGACTGCCGCGGTCGAGGCGCAGCGCCTCGAGGCCGCGCGGTTCGCACAGGGCGCCGCGACCACGGTCGAGGTGGTCGACGCCGAGACCGCCCTGGCCAGCGCCCAGGCGCAAGCGGTGATCAGTCGCTACCAGTACCTCGTGGCGTGGATGGCGCTCGGTCGCGAGGTCGGGGCCGTACCGACGCCACCGCAGGTTCGTTGATGTTCACCGATTCACCGGGCTTCGCCCATTCGAGCACGCCGGAACGTGACAGGAGAGTCAGTCCATGGTGACCCAGATGTCGAACGGATTCCTCGCAGTGACCCTCATGCTCGCTGCGTGCGGCAAGGGCAATGACGGCCGGCAAGCCTTGCCTCCGGCAACGGGGCCCGGCTCGCCGCAGCTGCCGGCGCTTCCGTCGGTCAGCAGTCCTGCGTTGCCGCCGAGCGCGACGGTCGCCTCGGTTCGCCGATCGACCGGAACCTTGCTGCCGCACTCCGAAGTCGCGGTGGTGGCGCGGTCCCGCGGCGTGGTCGTCGCGCTGACCGTCGACGTCGGCTCCCGCGTGACCAAAGGCCAGATCCTGTTCCGGGTCGACGATCGGGACGCCGGGCTCCGGCTGGCGCAGGCACAGACCCAGCTCGCCGCCGCGCGGCAGCAGCTGAGCAGCACCGAGGTCGAGTACCGCCGCACCAAGGGGCTGTTCGAGCAACAGGCGGTGTCTCCGCAGCAGTGGGATCGGATCTCGGCCCAGCTCGACGCCGCCAGGGTCGGGGTCGCGCAGGCGCAGAACGGCGTGGCGCTCGCCAGCAAGGCCATCGCCGACACCACCGTGCTCGCACCGATCGACGGCGTCGTGGTGTCACGTCGCGTGGCGCTCGGCGACTACGTCACCGACGGACCGCCGACCCAGGTCCTGGTGGTGCAGGATCAGGCGAGGCTCGACCTCAGGTTCTGGTTGCCCGATCGGGCGCTGGCGACCGTGCGGACCGGCGACGCGATCACGGTCTCGCTGCCCGCGCTTGCGGCGTCCCGCAAGGCCACCGTCACGCTCGTGGCGCCCAGCGTCGACCCGCGGTCGCGCACCATCGAGCTGACCGCAGTGCTCGACAACCGGGACGGCGCGCTCCGCCCTGGCCTCATGGCCAACGTCGAGTTCGACGCGAAGCTCGCCAGCGCCTCCACCCGCTGAGCGCAAGGACCACCACATGAAGATCGCCGAAATCGCCATCAGGCGCCCCGTGTTCGCCTTCATGGTCATCATGGTACCGATCGTGTTCGGGCTGCTCGCCTACCCACGCATCGGCATCGAGCAGTTCCCCAGCGTCGAGTTCCCCGTCGTGACGGTGGTCGCCGTCTACCCCGGCGCCGATCCATCGTCGATGGAGACCAAGGTCGCCAAGCCGATGGAAGACGCGCTCAGCTCGATGGGCGGGATCAAGCGGCTGCAGACGCACAGCCTCGAATCGGTGACCCAGATCGCGATCGAGTTCCAGCTCGACGTCGATCCCGACAAGGCGGTACAGAGCGTACGCGACCGCCTGGCGGTCATCCCCAACCTGCCCAGGGAGCTCGAGACCCCCAAGGTCCAGAAGTTCGATATCGGCGCGGTGCCGATCATGTCGCTGGCGCTGTCCGGGACGTTGCCGCCGCGCGAGCTCACCAGGCTGGCCGAGGACGTCGTCAAGCAGCGGCTCGGCCGGCTCAAGGGCGTCGGCAACATCGACATCGTCGGCGGCCGACCACGCGAGATCCACGTGGTGATCGATCCGGCACGGCTGGCGGCGCGCGGCCTCACGCCGGATGACGTGAGCGCGGCGCTCGAGGGCCAGAACCTCGAGCTCCCGGCCGGGCGGATCGTCGAGCACGGCCGCGAAGTGGTGGTGACGACCAAGGGCGCGTTCACGAGCCTGCAGGAGATCGCCGATGCCCCGATCGCCGCATCCGCCGCGGGCACCGCGACCGGTGCGGTCGTGCGGGTCGGCGACGTCGCGTCGGTGGAGGACGACATGCTCGAGCTGCGATCGCACGCCTCGGTCAACGGCAAGAGCGCGCTCGGGCTGGTGATCCAGAGGGAGTCGGGTGCGAACCTGGTCGATGTCGCCCGGGCCGTGCGCGCCGAGGTCGCGGCGATGCAGCACCTGCTCGCCGACCGGGGCGCCCAGCTGACCATCACCGACGATCAGGCGCCGTTCATCGAGGGTTCGTTCCGCGACGTGCAGATCGATCTCGTGCTCGGCGCGATCCTGGCGATCGTGATCATCCTGGGCTTTCTGCGCGACGGCCGCGCCACGTTGATCAGCGCGCTCGCGTTGCCGACCTCGGTGATCGCAACGGTGTGGTTCCTGAAGCTCCTGGGGTTCTCGTTCAACCAGATGACGATGCTCGCGCTCAGCCTGTCGATCGGCCTTCTGATCGACGATGCCATCGTCGTGATCGAGAACATCCATCGCCACCTCGCGCAGGGCAAGTCGCCGCTGCGCGCCGCCGCCGAGGCCACGTCCGAGATCGGCCTGGCCGTGCTCGCCACGACGTCCTCGATCATCGCCGTGTTCGCGCCGGTCGCGATGATGCAGGGCATCATCGGCCGGTTCTTCTTCCAGTTCGGCATCACGGTCAGCGTCGCGGTGCTGCTGTCGATGTTCGTGTCGTTCACCCTGACGCCGATGCTGTCGGCGCGGCTGCTCAGGCCGCACCACCGGCGTCCGTGCCTGGTGTCCCGCGCGATCGAGCGCGGCCTGGTCGCGCTCGAGCGGGTGTACAGGCGGGTGCTCGGCGCTGCACTCCGCCATTGCGCGGTGACCCTGGTGTTCGCCGGCGGGGTGCTCATCGGATCGTGCGCCCTGGTGACCCGGATCAAGACCGAGTTCCTCCCCAGCGACGATCGCTCGTCGTTCTCGGTCGGCATCGAGCTGCCGACCGGCACCGCGCTGGCCACGACACAGGACATCACGGAGCTCCTGGCCTCCGACCTGCGCACCCGCGGCCCGGGCGTGGTCTCGACGTTCGTCACCATCGGCCGCGGCGCCACATCGGTCAACGTCGCGCAGATCCAGGTCAACCTGGTGCCGATGCGCCAGCGCGCGTTCAGCCAGCAGGCGGTGATGAGCTGGGTGCGCGAGCACTACGCGCCGCTGTCGAACGGCGGCCTCAAGCTCGCACTCGGCGAGGTCGGCGGCATCGGCGACGGCGACAGCCGACCGATCCAGGTCAACCTTCGCGCCCGGAGCATGGACGAGCTCATCAAGGCGTCCGACGCCCTGGTCGCGGAGCTCCGCAAGACCCCGGGGTTCGTCGACGTCGACTCGAGCTATCGCGGCGGCAAGCCGCAGATCGAGGTGACGCCCGATCGAGCCGCCGCGACCGAGCTCGGAGTGCCGATCGCGACCATCGCCCGCACGGTGCGCGCCCTGACGTCGCGCGACAAGATCACCAGCTACAAGGAGGATGCCGACCTCTATGACCTTCGTCTGACTCTGGCCGACCAGACGCAGACCGACTTCCCCGCGCTGTCGAACCTCATGGTGCGGTCGAACACCGGCGAGCTGGTGCCGCTGTCGTCGGTGGTGCGCCTGGAGCGCGGCACCGGGCCGGCACAGATCACGCGCGAGGCGCGCATGCGCCAGATCACGGTCCTCGCCGGCCTCGACGGCCTCGCGCTCGGCGAGGCGTCGGCCAGGGCGATCGAGATCGCCAGGCGCGTCGTGCCCACGTCCGTCGAGACCGAGATGACAGGGGCCAGCCAGCTGATGGCCGAGTCGTTCGGCTACATGTTCGTCGCGCTGATCCTGGCGATCGCGCTCGTCTACATGATCCTCGCGGCGCAGTTCGAGAGCTTCATCCACCCGCTCACGATCATGATGTCGCTGCCGCTGGCGGTCGTCGGCGCGTTCGGCGGCCTGTTCCTGACCGGTCAGACGTTCAGCATCTTCGGCATGATCGGCCTCATCATGCTGATGGGCCTGGTCACCAAGAACGCGATCCTGGTCGTCGACTTCGCGCAGAAGCAAAGGGCGCAGGGCGCGTCGACCAGGGACGCGCTCCTCGTGGCCGGGCCGATCCGGCTACGGCCGATCCTCATGACCACCGCGGCGATGATCCTCGGCATGTTGCCGGTTGCGCTCGGCCTGGGCGAGGGAGGCGCGGGGCGCGCGCCGATGGCGATCGTCGTGATCGGCGGCCTCATCACCTCGACCGTGTTGACCCTGGTGGTGGTTCCGGTGGTGTTCTCGCTGATCGAGGGACTGCGCGAGCGGGTGCGCCGCCGCAGGCCCCCGGCGATGCCGCTGGCAACCATCGTGGGCGGCTCGCCATGGCCATGAGCTCGAACCGCGTGTTCCCGTTCCGCCGTCCGCTGGCACAGCCGCGGCTGCGCCTGGTCTGCGTTCCATACGCCGGCGGCTCCGCCGCGGTCTACCGCCGGTGGCGAGAGCTCGTGGCGCCGGAGATCGAGGTCTGCGCCGTCGAGCTCCCCGGCCGGGGGGTCCGCTTCAGCGAGCCGCCGATCAGCGACATGGCGACCCTGTGCGACGGCCTGGCCACCGCGATCAAGCCGCTGTGCGATGGCGTGCCGCTGGCGATGTTCGGCCATAGCATGGGGGCGCGCATCGCCTTCGAGCTCACCCGCAGCTTCGACAGGCACGTCCTCCATCTGTTCGCCTCCGGTTCTGCGGCACCGGGCGTCCGGCCACGCTATGGCGTATCGGGTGACCCGAGGCCGACCGCGCAGCTGACCGATGCCGACTTCAAGCAGCGGCTGCGCGAGCTCGGCGGGACGCCGCCCGAGATCCTGGCCGATGACGACCTCATGGCCCGCGTGCTGCCGATCGTGCGTGCCGACTTCGTGTTGATCGAGCAGTATCAGGTCGAGCCACAGTCGCGCGTCTCCTGCCCGATCACCGTGTTCGCCGGCGTGGATGACTCGGGCGCGTCGCCGGTCGCCGCCGGCGCCTGGAGATCGCGCAGCACCGCCGCCTGTCGCGTCGTCGAGCTCGACGCCGGCCACTTCTTTCTCGACAGCCACCGCGCCCAGCTGCTTCGCGAGATCGACCGCGATCTCGCCACCGCGGCGTCCAAGGACTCGCGGCCGCGCGGGCTGCCGCGCCGAGCCGATGTGGGTTAGCTCGCCACCCGGGGTCGGGGTCGAGCACGTACAAAGCCGAAATGGTTAGGGTCTGCAGCTGCCACCGGGTTTCTGCTCACAAACCCAGCCGGCCGTCTCTATTCATTCGAGCGCGCATCACCGACCGCTGGCTCCAGCACGAACACATGCCAACCGCGACCCGTTCTCGTATGGCATTCGAGCGCCACAGAGATGTGACCGCGCTCTGGAGCTGCTTGCAGCGCTCGCACCATTTGCCCGCGGTGAGGTCAGGCCCGAGCGCTCAGCAAGATCGAGGCCGGACGAACCGCGGAGGTCTGGAGGCTACACGCCATGAGACATACACGGGTCCTGATCATCATCATGCTCGCCGTCGCGACCGCCGCGCACGCCTCCGAGGGCCGGAAGCTGCGCTTGGTGGTCCACGGGCCGGTCGACAGAGCGGCGATCGGCACCGCGCTCGCCAAGGAGCTCGGCGCCGAGGTCGCAGTGGTCGACGGCACCTGCGACCTGTCGTGCCTCGATGTCTCGGTCGACGGCAAGAACGCCGCGACGGTGGTCTACACCCCGCGTTCGGGGGCGCGGCGGACGGGCACGGTCGCCCTCGGTAGCGACACCGCGCAGTGGCCGCTGGTGATCACGGTGCTCGCCGGCAACCTCGTGCGCGATGACGCACGGGACATGGCCGTGGCGCTGCCGCAGCCTCCCGCCGCCGGTGGAGCCCCCTTGCGCGCCGTGCCCCCCCCCGCCCTGGCGCGGTCCACGGAGACGGCCCCGGGCACGGTACCGGTCGCGCACTCCGAGGCGCCCGTGGAGCTCGCGCCGCCGCCCGAGCCGGTCCGCGAGTACAGCGCGGTCGGCATCGGCCTGGTCCCCGGGCTGTCGACCGATCTGACCCACATCGGCACGGTGCAGCACCACCTGTCGTTCAACGTGCTGGTCGGCGTGGGCGGCGGGTCGACCGGACTGTCGCTCAGCAGCATCGCCGACATCGAGCGCGGGGCCGTGGCCGGCTTCCAGGCCGGCGGCGTCGTCGCGAGCGCGTGGCGCGTCACCGGGACCCAGGTGGCAGGCGTCGCGGCGGTGGCCGACGATGTGGATGGCGCGCAGCTCGCCGGCGTGACCGCCATCGCGCGCGGCACCGCGAACGTCCAGATCGCCGGCGTGCTCAACGTCGCGCGCCGCGTCGCCGGCGTCCAGATCGCGGCGATCAACGTCGCGCGCGAGGGTGACGGCACCCAGATCGGCGTGATCAACGTCGCCGGCTCGGCCGACGGGGACTCGTTCGGGCTGATCAACATCGTCCCGGGCGGCCGCCACGATCTCGAGACCACGGTCGACTCGAGCAAGACCGGCACGGTGCTGTTCCGGCACGGTGGCCGGCACTGGCACAACGTGTACGGGATCGGCGGTCATCCGGTGAATCACAGCGGCCCCAGCGACGACGTGTGGATGTATGGCCTGGGCTTCGGGCCCAGCCTGCCGCTGGGAGACAACTTGATCGATCTCGAGGCGATCGGCTGGCACGTCAACCATGGCCTGCACTACGAGAGCGACCTCAGCATCCTCGGCCAGCTCCGGCTCTCGGTCGCGCACCACTGGGGCTCGTTTGCGCTCGTCGCCGGCGGCATCTACAACGTGTACGTCACTACCGATTCGCAATCGCCGCTGGTCCTCGAGCACCGCGCCGCCGGCTCGCCGATGACCAGCGGCGTGACCGTCACGAGGTGGCCGAGTGCGTTCGTCGGCCTCCGGTTCTGACCGGCCCGCCCGGCCCTCCCGGCCCGCCGGGTCGAGCTCGGCCGTCCGTGAGCCGGCAGCAGCGGCCGCGGATCCGCCGTCGGCGGTGCCCTGCGCCGCGCATGCAGCGGCGAGCTCAGGCGGAGAGCGCCGCGCGCGCTTCGAGGTGTGGCTCGATCTCGCCAACGATGTCGCGCGTCAGGCTGGCGAACGCCGGGCCGAGGAAGTAGAAGTGTCCGCCTGGAAACACGCGCTGGCGAAAGCCGCCGCGGGTCTCGCGCGCCCAGGGGCGCATATCGGCCGGGGGAGCCCACTCGTCGGCCATGCCGGCGAACGCGGTCACCGGGCAACCGAGCGCCGCGCGGCCGGGCACAGGCTCGTAGGATTCGAGCAGCCCGATATCGCTGCGCACGATGCGCAGGAGGCGCTTGCGCAGCTCGGGCATCTCGCGGATGCGCTCGGGGGTTCCGCCGAGCGTGATCAGCCCATCGAGCAGCGATGCATCGTCCATCGAGCTCAGGCGGGGGATCCGCGCATGACAGCTCGGTGCCACGCGCCCCGAGATGCCGACCCACACCGGTGGCGCGCCGAGGTGTTCGCATGCGCGCCCCACCTCCGCGGCGAGGATCGCGCCGAGGCTGTGACCGAAGAACGCCACGGGTGCGTCGAGCCACGGGCAGACATCCTCCACGACGCGCTCGAGGAGTGCCGGCAGGGTGCAGATCGGCTCCTCGGCGTGCCGCTTACCGCGACCCGGAAGGTCGAGGACGAGCAGCTCCCAATCGGCCGGCAGCCAGGCGCTCATCCGCTGGTACATCGCGGCGGACCCACCTGCATGATGGAACGCGATCATGCGAAGCGACGGGTTCGGCTGTGGACACGGTCTCACGAAATTGCTCATCGTACCCCCCTGATCGTCGGCGCGGCCGGTAGGTCGCGGAGCGCCGCGAGCCCGAGACACCTCCGGACGTGTGAAGGCGTACGGCTGCGCATGCCATCAGGAGGCACAGAGCCAGTCCCACGGCACTGCCAGTCGAATGACCATCAAGGCGACCGTCGACACGGCCGACAAGACGGCTCGGGAAGCTCAAAGATTCGATTTCTCGACTGGACTCCACACGGAGACGCGAGGCGATTACCCTGCGACCGTAGCCTCCATCGCCCTGCGCAGACTCAGCGGCCTCATATCGGTCCACACCGTCTTGATGAACTCGAGACAGTCCGCCTTGTTGCCCTGCTTGCCACCGTCGCGCCAGCCGGGTGCGTTCGCGCGATGAGCGGGCCAGATCGAGTACTGCTCCTCGTGGTTGATGACTACCTTGTAAATCGTCGTATCTTCGTTTCCGTCATTACGCATGTTGAACTCCTTGACAAGCCAACCTGTGGACCGCGATCACCCATGTGTCGCTTCAGCACGTGTCGCTTCAGCACGTGTCGCTTCAGCACGTGTCGCTTCAGCACCGGGCGAGCTGGTCGGGGTCGGTATGTACGCCTCTCGTGCCCAGCGATCTCTGGTGCACTCGAAGGAATAGAGACGGCACTGTTCCTTTGTGAGCGGCGCTTTGCGTTTTTTTCGAGAGAACAGGGTCGGCAATCCAGAAACTATTCAATTCAAGTCACTTGCATCCCGCCCGGTAGGTTCGATCCCCGCCGACGCGGAGGCCGTGACTTCCTGCCAATGTCCGGAGTACATCATAGCTCGGTAGAGCTCGGTAGAATCCAGAAAAGGCTTTCGATTGCTCGCCTCGGTGCTATGATCCGGCCGAACGGAGTCGGAATCCTGCTCGCGTTGAATCAGGCGCGACGGCCGACAACCCAGTGAACACAACGCTCTTCCTATCGAGGTCCGTATGCACACGAACTTTTACCGCAACTCCGGTCTCATCGTTCTTTCGCTCGCTGGGCAAGCCTGCTTCGGTCTCGGCACCATCGGGATCGCGGGCAATGGCCAGAGCAAGACCGAGGAGCGCCAGGTCGGCGCGTTCGATGCGATCACGGTGTCGGACGCGCTGACCGCCATGATCACCCTCGCCGCCGATCAGCCACAGTCCGTGCAGGTCAGCGGAGACAGCAACCTGGTCTCTGTGGTGCGCACCACGGTGTCGGGCAGCGAGCTGATCGTGGATCTGCCGTCGAACACGAGCTTCTCGGCAAGGATCCCGCTGCTCGTCACGGTCTCCGCGCACGCGCTCCGCGCGCTCAAAGCAGAGACTGCTGCCACTGCGATCGCCAGCGCCGTGTCCGGAGACGACGTCTCGGTCGAGAGCAGCAGCTCGGCCATGGCCAAGGTCGCCAGCATCACAGCCACGAACAGCCTGACGATCACGAGCGACAGCACGGCCATGCTGGAGGCCACGCACATCAACGCGAGCGGATCGGTCTCGCTGACCGCCGCCGACGCAGCGAACGCGACGGTCAGTGGCACGACGCCCGTCTTCACGGCCCATCTGAGCCGTTCAGCGAACCTCCAGGCGCAGAACCTGAGCGCCGCGTCCGCCGTGATCACGGCGTCGACCACTGCCAACGCACAGGTGTGCGCCACGACCTCGCTCAAGGCGACCCTGACGCTCGCCTCGAAGGTCGGCTACCACTGCAATCCCGCCAGCGTCGTCAAGGACGTCGACCTGACGTCGATGCTGACCAAGGAATGAACCAGGCCGTCCGCGTCGTGTGTCGAACGCCCGCCGGCGGGACGTCGCAGCTGCGATGCGCCGCAGGATCTCGTGAATGACGCGCTCACTCGCAGGCTGGCCGGGCGACGGCGGCGACGCCTCCGCTGCAGGCGGCAGCGAGCGCGGCGACGGCAGCTCCCAGGATCCGTTCCTCATGCGCGCGATTCCTGTCGGGGTTACCTCAAACCTATCGTCGACCCCGCCCGGTCGCCGACTGCCGCGCGCGCGGCCCCATGGATGACCTGCCCGGCGGCAACGCCGTCGCGGGTCCGTCACGAGCGCGTGGCGTCGCGCCCGGGGCAATCCGGGACGGATGTCAGGGCTCCAGGCCGGTCGCCCACGAGTACTTGGGCTTGGTATGGAAGTGGTGGGTCGCGTTGATCACGCGCACGGTGCCCGACTTCGACCGCATGACGATCGATTCGGTCTTCGCGCTGTCGCCGAAGAACCGAACGCCGTCGAGCAGATAGCCCTTGGTGACGCCCGTGGCGGCGAACATGACGTCGCCCCGCGCGAGGTCGTCGGTCGCGTAGATCGTGTCCTCGCTCTTGACCCCCATCCGCACGGCGCGCGCCCGCTCCTCGTCGTTGCGGAACCGCAGCCGGCCCTGGAGCTCGCCGCCGACGCACTTGAGCGCCGCCGCGGCGATCACGCCCTCGGGCGCCCCGCCGGTGCCGAACAGCACGTCGATGCCGGAGTCCGGATTCGCGGTCATCACCGCGCCGGACACGTCGCCGTCGCCGATCAGCCGGATCCGGGCGCCGACCTGGCGGACCTCGGCGATCAGGTCCTTGTGGCGATCGCGGTCGAGGATCACCGCCGTGCAGTCCTCGACCTTCTTGCCCTTGGCCCGGGCGATCCGCTGGAGATTCCAGGTCGCCGACTCGCGCAGGTCGATCACGCCGCGCGCCTCGGGGCCGACCGCGATCTTCTGCATGTAGGTGTCCGGGGCGTTGAGGAACTGGCCGTCATCGGCGATCGCGATCACGCTGATCGCGTCGGGTGCGCCGGTCGCGCACAGGTTGGTGCCCTCCAGCGGATCGACCGCGATATCCACGCGCGGTGAGCCATCGCCGTCGCCGCGCCAGCCCGCGCCGACGCGCTCGCCGATGAACAGCATCGGCGCCTCGTCGCGCTCGCCCTCGCCGATCACCACGGTGCCGCGGATGTCGATCGCGTCGAACGCGACCCGCATCGCCTCGACCGCGACGTGATCGGCGAGCTTGCGATCGCCGCGGCCCATCAGGCGGGCCGACGCCAGCGCCGCCGCTTCGGTGATGCGGACGACTTCGAGCGCGAGGTTGCGGTCTTGCATGTGACAAGGTGTACCCCCGCTGCCGCTGCCCGATCAATCGCGTCCCGCGACTCGCGTCGATCTCACCGGTCACCGTCGCCGGCCGGCGCACCGGGCGGATCCGCGCGCCGGTCAGCCGATCCGCGGGATCGCGTCGCGCAGCTCGGGCGGCAGCGCACGCAGCCGGCCGTCCTTGCCGAGCACCGCATGCCGGGTGGTCCCGTCGGCGACCCGCTCGTGGCCGCGATGGATCTCGTAGGCGAAGCGGAGCGATGCGCCGCGCAGCTCGCTGACCCGGACGTCGACGCCGAGCACGTCCTCGTAGTGAGCCGGCCGGCGGTAATGGCAGTGGGCCTCGACCACCGGCAGCGCGACGCCCCAGGCCTCCAGGTCCTTGTAGCTCCGGCCGAGTGCCCGCCAGTACGCCGCGCGGGCGCCCTCGAAGTACCGCAGGTAGTTCGCGTAGTACACGACGCCCATCTGGTCGGTGTCGCCGAAGATCACGCGGACCTCGTGGCGCAGGATGCCGCCGTGCAGGGTCGTCACGAAGCCGTCACCTCGCCGGCGATCCGGATCAGCCGCGCCGGCTGACGCACGACGTCGAGCGTGTCGATCTCGGCCAGCGCGGCGCGGACGTCGCGCTCGGTGGCCTCGTGGGTGACCACCACGACCCACACCGGCTCGTTGCCCGCGGCCCGGCCGTCCTGGACGACCTGCGCGATCGAGATGTGGTGCGCGCCGAGGATGGTCATCAGCTGACCGAGCACGCCCGGCTTGTCGTGCACGCCGAACCGCAGGTAGTAGCGCGTCCGGATGTCGCCGAGCGCCATCACCGGGCGGGGCTGCGCCGGGCGCGGGCGGGTCGGGCGCGGCGCGCCGGCGACGCGCGCGAAGATGTTGCGCCCGATCTCGATCATGTCCGAGACCACCGCCATCGCGGTCGGCAGCATGCCGGCCCCCGCGCCGTAGTACAGCGACGGGCCCAGCGCGTAGCTCTGGACGTACAGCGCGTTCTTCGCGCCGCCGACGTCGGCGAGCAGCCAGCTCTCCGGGATCAGCGCCGGGTGGACGCGCGCCTCGATCGGCCCGCTGACCGGGTCGCCGTGGGCGCGCGCGATCACCAGCGGCTTGATCACGTAGCCCCACTGGTCGGCGTAGTCGAGGTCGATCGGCTCGACGATGTCGATCCCGCTGGTCGGGATCGCCGCGACGTCGATGATCGTGCCGAAGCACAGGTTGACCAGGATCGCGAGCTTGTGCGCGGCGTCGCCGCCGCCGACGTCGAGCGTCGGGTCGGCCTCCGCGTAGCCCAGCGCCTGGGCGTCGCGCAGGATGTCGGCGAAGTCGCGCCGGCTGCGCGCCATCTCGGTGAGGATGTAGTTCGACGTGCCGTTGACGATGCCGTGCAGCGACTCGACGCGGTCCGACGCCAGGCCCTCGCGCAGCACCCGGATCACCGGCACGCCGCCGCACACCGCGGCCTCGTAGTAGACGTTGACCCCGGCGCGCTCCGCGGCGCTGAACACCTCGGCCCCGTGCTCGGCGAGCACCGCCTTGTTCGCGGTCACCACGTGCTTGCCGGCCGCGATCGCGGCGAGCGTGACGTGGCGCGCCAACGTGATGCCGCCGATCAGCTCGCACACGATCTCGACGTCGTCGCGCCGGACCGCGGCGTCGACGTCGACCGTCAGCAGCCGGCGGTCGACGTCGACCACCCGGTCGGCCTTGTCGACGTCGCGCACCGCGATCGCGCGGACCTCGAGCTTGGCGCCCAGCCGGGCGGCGATCGCCGCGGCGTTGTCCTCGAGCAGCTTGATCACCCCGCCGCCGACGTTGCCGAGCCCGAGCAGCGCGACCCCGATCGTCCGCGTCATGGCCGCCCCCGGTGCGGCGCCACCGGCGGCGCAGCGTCCCGGAGCGGCCCGGGCACCACCGTCGTCTTCATCGTCATGCCCGCCATCGTCGCACGTCCGGCCGGACCTCGGCTCGCCGTGGATCGCCGTGGCTCGCCGTGCCGGTCCGTCGCGGCACGCGGCGCACACCGGGGCGGGAGCGCTCGACCGGCGAATCGCCGATATCGCCTGCGGCGCGCCAAGATCTGGGTGCGGCGGAGTGCCCCGCTATGCGCCCGGGCGTAGTATTCGCAACGATGATCGAGATCGTCTGGCTCCATGCCCGCGAGGTCCTGGATTCCCGTGGCAACCCCACCGTCGAGGCCGAGGTCGGGCTCGACGGCGGCGCGCTCGGCCGTGCGATCGTCCCGTCGGGGGCATCGACCGGCGAGCACGAGGCCCTGGAGCTGCGCGACGGTGACGCCGCCCGGTTCCTCGGCAAGGGCGTGCTGAAGGCCGTCGACCACGTCCGCGACGTGATCGCGCCGACCCTGATCGGCATGGACGCCACCGACCAGGCCGCGGTCGACTCCGCGCTGCTCGCGCTCGACGGCACGCCGCTCAAGACCCAGCTCGGCGCCAACGCGATCCTCGCGGTCTCGATGGCCACCGCGCGGGCCGCCGCGCGCGCCCACGACCTGCCGTTGTACCGCTACCTCGGCGGCGTCGGCGCCGTGACCCTCCCGGTGCCGCAGATGAACATCATCAACGGTGGCGCCCATGCCGACAACAACCTCGACATCCAGGAGTTCATGATCGTCCCGGCCGGCTTCGAGCGGTTCGAGGACGCGCTGCGCGCCGGTGTCGAGACCTTCCACCACCTGAAGAAGCTGCTCGCCGCGCGCGGCAAGGCGACCAACGTCGGCGACGAGGGCGGCTTCGCGCCCAGCCTGGACAGCGCCGACGACGCGATCGCCCTCGTCCTCGAGGCGATCGGCAAGGCCGGCTACGTCGCGGGCGAGCAGATCTTCCTCGCGCTCGACGTCGCGGCCTCCGAGTTCTTCGACAAGGCCAAGCAGATCTACGACTACGACGGCAAGCCGCGCACCGCCGCCGAGATGGTCGAGCTCTACGCCGGCTGGGCCGCCAGGTACCCGCTGGTCTCGATCGAGGACGGCCTCGCCGAGGACGACTGGGCGGGCTGGAAGGTGCTGACCGACCGGCTCGGCAGCAAGCTCCAGATCGTGGGCGACGACCTGTTCGTCACCCAGACCGCCCGGCTGGAGCGCGGCATCACCGGCGGGATCGCCAATTCGATCCTGGTCAAGGTCAACCAGGTCGGCAGCCTGACCGAGACGCTCGACGCCGTCCGCATGGCCCAGCACGCGCGCTACACCGCGATCATCTCGCACCGCTCGGGTGAGACCGAGGACGCCTTCATCGCCGATCTCGCGGTCGCGACCAACGCCGGCCAGATCAAGACCGGCTCGGCGTCGCGCTCCGACCGGGTCGCCAAGTACAATCAGCTGTTGCGGATCGCCGACGAGCTCGGCGATGAGGCCCGGTTCCCCGGCGCCCGGGGGTTCCGGCGATGACGGCGGCGGCATTCCGCTGGCTCGGCACCGTGGCGCTCAGCCTCGGCGCGCTGGCTGCGTCCGGCTCGATCGGCTGCGGCTCGCGCGGCCCCGTCATCGAGGAGCCGTCGATGGAGGACAGCCACCAGCTGCCCCAGCCACCCGACAGCTGCATCTCGCTGCACGACTGCGACGTGGTCGATGCGTGCTGCCGGTGCGACGAGGGCGGCAAGCGGTTGGCGATCCGGCAGGATGCGATCGCGGACTTCATGGTCGAGCGCCAGCAGCGTTGCGCGGGCGTGACCTGCATCCAGATGACCAGCAACGACCCGAGCTGCAAGGCCGACCTGGTCTGCGGCAACTTCGGGCGCTGCCGCCTGGTGCCGCCCCACCAGTTCTGACGCCCGGTCGCCGGGCCCGCATTGACCGCGCCGCGCCCGTCGGCGACGCTCGCGCGATGGTGGACCCAGCTGACCGCGCCGGGCAACGGCCCGCCCCGAGCCTGGCGACGATCGCGCGCGTGTTCGCGCGCCACGCCAACTCCACGTTCGGCGGCGGCAGCGCCACCACTGCCGTGCTGCGCCGGCACCTCGTCGACCGCCACGCGTGGCTCGATGCCGCCGAGTTCGACCTCGGCTATGCGCTGTCGCGGCTCACCCCGGGCACCAACCTGCTCGCGTTCTGCACCGCGGCCGGGTGGACCACCCGCGGCTGGCCCGGCGCCCTGATCGCACTGCTCGCCGCGTCGATCCCGTGCTCGATCCTCGCCGTCGCAGCGACCGTGTTCTACGGCGAGCTCCACGCCAGCGCCCTGTTTGCCGCCGCGCTGCGCGGCGCGCTCGCCGCCGCCGTCGCGATCATGCTGTCGACCGCCTGGGTGTTCGCCGAGCCGCACGCCCGGTCCGCGCCGCGCAAGGCGCTCGCCGTCGCCCCGGCCGCCGCCGCGCTGTCCCTCGGCCTCCACCGGTCCCCGGTCGAGATCCTCCTGCTCGCCGCGCTCGCCGGCGTCGCGTGGCCCGTGCCGCCGCGCAGCCCGGAGCCGCCCGGCGCGGAGCCGCGATGATCCGGTTCCTGGTCCTGCTCTGGATCTTCGCCAGGAGCACCTTCACCTCGTTCGCCGGCCTGGCCTCGCTGCCCGAGATCCGCGCCGAGCTCGTCGAGCACCGCCACTGGATCAGCGACGACCAGCTCGACCAGTCGATCGTGATCTCGCGGACCACGCCCGGCCCGGTCGGGGTCTACGTCGTCTCGGTCGGCTACATGGCCGACGGCGTGCCCGGCGCGGTCGCCGGCTGGCTCGCGATGGCCGCCCCCGCGCTCGCCGTGATCCTGCTGGTCGGCTACCTCGGCAAGCGCGCCCAGCACCCGCGGGTCCGCTCGATGCTCCAGTGCGTCGTGATCGTCAGCGCCGCCCTCCTCGTGCTCGCCGCCGTCCCGATCGGCCGCGAGGCGCTCGACTCGCCGCTGACCATCGCGATCGCCGCCGTCGCCCTGCCCGTGCTGCTGTCGAAGCGGATCGATACGCTGTGGATCCTCGGCGGCGCCGCCGCGGTGAGCTTTGCCGGGGCGCTGCTCGGCGTGGCGTGAGGTCGATGCGGTCGCTCCCGTCGAGAGCGCTGCATGATATGCTTCCGCACATGCAGCAGATGGCCAGCACCACGAGCCCCGGACGAATGACCGTCCACGAGTGGGCGGCCATGCCGGAAGACGAGCCGGGCGAGCTCTGCGATGGAGTCTTGGAGGAGGAAGAAGTGGCCGACCTGACCCACGAAACGGCCGTCGTGTGGCTCATCACGTTACTGGATGCCTGGATGGGTGGCCTTGGCGGGCTCGTATTCGGTTCGGAGGTCAAGTACGCGCTGTCGAACCTGCGCGGTCGCAAGCCCGATGTCAGCGTGTTCTTCCCTGGCCGTCCTGCGCTCCCGCGACGCGGACCCGTCACGATCCCACCAGACATCGCCGTCGAGGTCGTGTCGCCATCCTACGCGGATCAGCGCCGCGACCGGATCGCCAAGCTCGCGGACTACGCCGCCTTCGGCGTGCGGTACTACTGGATGCTGGACCCTGCGGCGCGCACCTTCGAGATCTTCGAGCTCGGGACCGATGGCCGATACGTGCACGTGCTCGGGGCCACCGAAGGCAAGCTCCCGAAAACTCCAGGGTGCGACGGGCTCTCGATCGATCTCGACGCGTTGTGGCGCAAGATCGATCGGCTTGGCCCTGAAGATCCCTCGCCGTCGTAGCATCGCCGCCGCATCGCGCGTCGCTGGACAGCCTGCGCGACCGTTATTCGGCCGGAAGCTCGAGCAGCTCCGCCTCGGCCGGGCCGTTCTTGTTGTCCTCGCTGATCACCATCCAGCCCCGGGCCGGCGTCAGGGCGAGCTCGGCAGGATCGACGATGATCGCGAACAAGCTGGAATCGCCGGGCGGCAGCGTGAGGAATTCGGCATCGATGACGGCGCTGTGGAACGCGTTGTACCGCGCGACACCGGCGAAGGTATCGCTGTCGGCGCTCAGCAGGTCGAATGCCGACGCGGTGTAGCTGAAGCGCGGGCTCTCAGGGGTGACGCCGATCGAGGGGGCGAGCACCGCACCCCCCCCGCCGCCTCGATCTGCGCGCGCGGCGCCGCCTGCTCGGCGACCGCTGGGCCTCGATCGCCGCCTTCTCGGCGCGCGTCAGCTTGCGCGCCGCCGCCTCCTGCAGGTCGGCGACCGACGGGCCGCCGAGCACGGCGACCACCGTCATCGCCGCCGGGTTGGCCGCGCGCGGCACCACCGCCGTGTGGATCGGCCCGGTCACGGGCGCGCGCGCGAACCGCGCCGGGGCCGCCACCTGCTGGGGTTCGATCTGGGTCTCGATGTCCTGCCGCGCGAGCTCGTCTCCCGCGCACGCACCGACGGCAACCACGCTGCCATCACGACTCCTGCCATGTTTCGCATCACCATCTCCCGGTTCCGCCGCGCGAATGCACGCATGCGCACCCCTGCGCGCGAGCGGTCTCGGGCTGGCAAGCGCGCTGGACCGGCAAAACCCACCACGGTCCATCCGGAGGCGAATCACCCGTCGCTCGCGCCGACGATGAACCGCGAGTAGCTCCGCGCGACGCCTGGACGGCCGAGGCGATCGCCGGTGACGAGCCGGTCGCCGGCCGCGATGCCCGGGTGCTGCGCTGGGGCGCCTACCTCACGGCCCCGGCGCGCTCGACGAGCGCCCCGGCATGTCGTCGCATGCCACCGACGGCCGGCGTGCCACGGTGATCAACTCCGATGTCGTGCGCTCGGCGGAGTTCGTCGAGTTGCGCCGCGCGCGTCCGCGACCCCGGCGCTGACGCTGGCCGCGTCGCCGCCGGCGAGATACGCGGCGGTCCGGTTGGCGCGATTGCGAGTCGCGACTTGCCGCGCGCCGGCCTCGGAGGTCTCGGGCGCGTCGATCGGCGCGCGGTCGATCAGCGCTCGTAGGTGCCGATCAGCAGGCCGTAGGCGAGCGTGTGGCCACGCAGCGCCCGGATCAGCGTGCTCCGCCCCGGCATCACCCCGATGCTCGGGATCGTGGTCGAGAGCGAAGACCTGGAACCCGGAGCGGTGCAGACCGTGGCCGGGCGGCGGGTCCGGCGGCAGCCAGCCCAGGCGCAGGAACGAGTTGATGCCGAGCGAGAAGTGATGGTCACCGGGCGAGAGCTCGCCCTCGGCCAGCTGGCGCAGCGCGGGCTCGATGTGCCAGCCGATCGCGTGGACCAGCGGCGCTGGCGTGGGGCTGTCGGCGTCCTCGACCAGCAGCGCGATCGACCGCGTTCCTTCGGGGACGTCGCCCCACGCGAGCGGCGGCGGCATGCCCTCGCCGTCGGCGGTGGTGCGCACCGGGAGCGGTTGTTGATCGCCAAACGCCGGGCTGGTCACCTCGATCACCGGCAGCGCCGAGCGCACGACGCTGCTGCGGCAGATGAAGCGATCGACACCGGGGCGCACGCGCCGCAGCGCGCGACCGACGGCAGACGGAAGTCTCTCGAGCATGATCGAAGCTTGCCGGCAGCTGCCACACCAGCAAGGTGAGCGAGCCGACACTGAGCGCGTCGGTCCCGCACGCGACGCACCGAGCGCAGCGGCACGGCGAGCTCGCTCGTGAGGCGGGTCCCGAGCAACGACCCTGCAGCGCGCCCCGGATGGACCGGCACGGCCGATCGTGCCACCGAGCGCCGCATGGTGCTCGACGAGCCGTCCCGTGACGAGTCACAACAAGATTGGCCAATCGTATGCATTCCGCGACATCTACCTGCAGACAATGACACAGTCATCCTCATTGCAACCGATGGCATCGAGACGCGGCCGCGGTGAGATGTCAGAGTCAGATGATAGAAGGTCGTCATGGATGGCGAGCTGGAGCAACTGGGCGAGCGGATCGCCGAGCAAGCGGCCCACCTCGATGCCGCGATGCATCGGCTGCTCACCGACCTGCGCGCGTTCGATGCGCGCGGTGGCTGGCGTGCCCAGGGCGCGGAGACGTGCGCGGACTGGCTGGCCTGGCGAGTCGGCTGGGATCCGGTGACGGCGCGCGACCACATGCGCGTCGCGCGCAAGCTGGCCGAGTTCGCGCAGATCGACGATGCGTTGCGGCGCGGCGAGCTGTCGTACTCGAAGGTCCGCGCGCTGCTGCGCGTCGCGACGCCGCAGAACGAGGCGCTGCTGCTCGACCACGCGCGGCTGATGACCGCCTCGCAGCTCGAGAAGCTGTGCCGCAAGTACGCACTCGTGCAGCGGCACGGTCAGGAGTCGCACCCTGAGATCGACGAGCAGCGCCGCTACGTCCGCCGGCGCGACCTCGAGGACGGCATGGTCAAGATCGAGGCCGTTCTCCACCCCGAGGAGGCGGAGCTCGTCTGGACCATGCTCGACCATGCGGCGAGGCGGCTGGCTCGCGAGGCGGCGGCAGCGGCCACGATGACTGGCGGGACTGCGCGCCCGGATTCCGCGGAATCTGCCCGGACTGCTGACGCGGAATCCCCCCAGGCGGTGTCTGATTCCGCCGAAGCGCCGGCGGCAGCTGCGCCATGCCGTGCTGCAAGCGCACCCACCGGGCACCTGGATTCCGCGGAAGCTGCTCGGGCTGCTGACGTGGAATCACCCCAGGCGGCGTCTGATTCCTCGGAATCGCCGGCGGCAGCTGCGCCATGCCGTGCTGCAAGCGCACCCACCGGGCACCTGGATTCCGCGGAGCTTGCCCGGACTGCTGACGCGGAATCACACCAGGCGGCGTCTGATTTCGCGGAATCGCCGCCGGCGGCCGCGCCATGCCGTGCTGCTGCAATCGCACCCGCCGGGCACCTGGATTCCGCGGAGCTTGTCGGGACTGATGACATGGAATCACCCGAGGCGGCGTCTGATTCCGCGGAATCGCCGCCGGCGGCCGCGCCATGCCGTGCTGCTGCAGGCATCTCGGTGGGGGACCGGGTCACGGGCCGGACCACGTGGACCGGTTCCTCGACGGTCGCGTGCTCGGTCGAAGGCGGGACCCAGTGGACTGGTTCCCCGACCGTCGGGTGCACGGCGGGGGAACGGACCGCGTGGACCGGACCCACACAAGCCGGCGACTCTGCTGTGTGCTGCGAGGTGCGCGCGCCGGGGCTGCCGTCCGCCGCGGCGCTCGCAGGACGCTCGCTGCTGGACCACCTGCTGGACGAGGTCGATGCATGGCGCAGGACCGAGCCGATCGCTGCCGACACGGACGCGGAGGCGGGCGACTCGCCGGCCCCCGCGCCGGGCCAGCACGAGGTCGAGCCTCGGGGAGAACTGCCCGCTCGGCACGAGGCCAGCGTGCTCCGCGATCGCGCGGCGGCGGCCAGAAAGGCCTTCAACCGTGCCGACGCGCTCGTCGAGCTTGCCCAGGGTTACCTGCGCGGCGACCGGCCGGATCGCTCGCCGATCGTGGTCACGCTCACGGTCCCCGCGAGCGTGCTGCGCGACGAACACGCCGATCCCGTCGAGGTCGGAGAGCTCGGCGAATCGTTCCTGTCCCGCGACGCGGTGCGCCGGCTGAGCTGCGACGCGGGTGTCGTCGAGATCCGCGAGGATGACCAGGGCGCGCCGCTGTCGGTCGGTCGCAAGCAGCGAACGATCGCAGGCGCGCTGCGGCGAGCGCTGCACCGGCGCGACCGCTCGTGCACCTACCCCGGCTGCACCAACCGCCTGTTCCTGGAAGGTCATCACATCAAGCACTGGGCCGATGGCGGCGAGACCCGCCTTTCGAATGCCGTACTGGTATGCAGTCTCCACCATCGCCACGTCCACGAGCTTGGATACACGGTCGAGCTCGGGCCGGATCAGCGGCCTCGATTCCGCGATCCGCAGGGCCGGCCGGTGGCCGCGGTGCCGCAGCGCCCTGCGACGCCAGACCTCGGCTGGCCGCGGATCCGGGCGGCGAACGAGCCGCTCGCGATCGACGCCAGCACCATCGCCGGTCCGTGGGACGGTACGCCGGTCGACTACGGGCGGATCGTAGGGCACCTGGCCACCGCCGACGGTCTCGCATGATCGTCGCATGCGCGCGTCGACCGCATGCGCGGCGCCAGTGACCCCGACCGCGCGTCACGGCTTCCACGAGCTGCCGCACGACCTCCGCTGTCGTTATCGCTCCGGCCCGGGTGGCTCTGCTGTGCGAGCGATCTTACGACGATCTCTGCGGAGCGGTGCCGATCGCGAGAGACCGACGGCGGCGGACAAAGCCCCATAGAAAGGTGCAGCACGCAGCGAGCCACAGGAGAATGACGGCGCTGCCCCACCAGGCGAGCCGGCGCGACAGCCGCGTGTTCGGCTTGAGGGCCGCATCGTGGCGAGTCTGGACGATCACGACGAACCCGGTATCGCCCACCGGCGCGAAGCCGGCGAGCCAACGGCCCTCGAATCCCGGCACGGGATCGTGATGTTCGTCGTCGGTGATCGGGTCGGGATCGATCCAGCGCAGCTGGTTCCGCTCCGTGCGGGTTGCACGGAGCTCGCGCAGCCGCGGCGAGTCCATCGCGATCCCTGCCCCGTGGGTGAGTCCGTCGTGCAGGATGACGACATAGTCACCCTCGCCCTCTGTCGTGGCTCGTGAACGGTCTCGCGGTGCCACGATGACCGCCATGGGACCGTCATCGCTCGCGCGATCCAGGCGCTGTTGCCCCAGGGCGGCGTCGGTGCCGGCCGTGATCAGCAACACGCCGGACCACGTGCCCTCGTCGTAGACCGGCGCCGCAATGCCGAATACCCAGATGTTTTCAGTCTCGGAGAGCACTGCGCGCGAGATGTAGCCGGCTCGCAGGCCGGCCTCACCCAGCCGGCGTGCGCCTCGGAAGTAGTCCCGCCACGAGTAGTCCTTGCCCAGGTTGCGATTGCGAAACGTCGCGGGTGAGGCCTGGACGCGCCCGATGCCGGATCGGTCGTACAGGGCGACGGTGTCGAACCGAGTGGTCATGCGCCACTGCTCGAGCGCCGCCACGTCGAAGGTGTGGAGCGCCCGGACGACGGCTGGATCGGCGGCGATCGCCACCGTCGCGTCGACCTCCTCGCGCAGCCGGAAGGCGACGCCACCGGCGAGGGCGTGCGCCGCGTACGCGTTCGTTGCCAGCACATCGCGCTCGAGCTCCTGTTCCTGGGTGCGAGCGACCCAGATCGCGGTCACCGCGATCACTGCCAGCAGCAGGATCAGTCCCACTCCGGCGGCTCCGGCGAGCCAGCGAGCCTGGTTGAGGCGAGTCTCTACCGCCTTGGCCAGCGCAGCCCTGCTGGCCGCGACCCACTCCGCGACATCGGCACTCTCGCCGAGCTCGCGCGCGGCGTCCGTGTCTCGCCACGCTTCCGCCTCGGCGAGCATGACCGGGTCGAGCAGGCCGCCCGCGCCGCGTCCATGCTCCACCCACCGAGCGGCGTCGGCTTCGAGCCGGCGGCGCCGTTGCTCGTGCTCGCGCACGTCCTCGAGCCAGCTTGCCAGGTTCCGCCAGGCGGTGATCATGACCTCGTGTGCGAGATCGACGCGCGGCTCTCCGCCATCGGCGGCGTCATCCGTGGTGAGCAGACGATGGTCGATCAGGTGCTGCAGGACCGCATGGAAGTCGACGGGATCATCATCGGCGGCGCGCAGCTTCGAGCGCGGCTGCTGGCGCCGGGTGTCGGCGCGACCTTCGCCGAAGCTGATCAGCCGGAGCAAGATCCGGCGGGCGAGCGGGACCCGCGCCGGATCCAGCGCGCGCAGGGTGACGTCGGCGGTGCGCGAGAGGGCGACCGCCAACCCGCTTCGGGTGCCGTCACCCGGCAGCAGGTAGTCGGCGAGCACGAGCCGCTGGTCCCGGCGCCGCTCCCAGAGCTGGACCAGGGTCTCCTGCAGGAGCGGCAGGATCCCCGGCTCGGAGGCGGCCTCGGCGAGCAAGCGCTCGACCAGCTCGGGCTCGACGGTCACGCCGAGATCGTGCGCCGGCTGTACGATCGCCTCGCGCAGCGCTTCGCGGCGCAGCGCGCCGACCTCGACGCGCGAGAGGTGGTCCCGCCACAGCGGACTGTTCATGAACTCGCTGAAGAAGTCGGCGCGCAAGGTGAAGATGACCACGCAGCGGGGCTCGGCTCGCAGGTGTTGCAACGAGGTCAGGAACGCCGCGCGCTCCTCGGTGGTCACCTGCGTGAACAGCTCTTCGAGCTGATCGATCACGATCAGCACGGACGCGCCGGCGGCGCGATGCGCGAGCAAGGCCGCGATCGCGTTCCCGGGTGTACCGAGCTCTCCATCGGAGGCCTCGAGGGCTTCCCGCAGGTGTAGCGTCGGATGCTCGCCAGGCCGCATCGCGCAGACGACGAACCTCGGCGCACCGCGGGCGAGGCGGGGCAAGAGCCCCGCGGCCACCATCGACGACTTGCCGGATCCGGCCGGGCCGATGACGTAGATCTCGCGCTCGCCGCGGCGCAGCCGGAACAGCAAGTCCTCGATCTCCGTGCTGCGACCGTGAAAGTGCGCCGCGTCATCCGCCGAGTACGGCCGCATTCCCGGATACGGACACCGCAGCTCGACGCGCTCCGGCTGAACCGCCTCGGGCGGAAAGGGCTGGGTGGCATCGACCCCCGTGCGGACGTTGAGCTGCGGACGTTCGATGTCGGACAGACCGGTCAGGTTGATCGCGGCGCACCCATGTCGGTACGCCGCCTCGACCGACTCGTTCTCGCCGAGGGCGCCGTAGAAGCCGCTCGCGAAGCTCCTCGCCGCATCGTCGCGGATCGACCCACCCATTCCCACGACACACTCGACATGCGCGAGCAACGCCTCGGCGAATGCCTGGCTGTAGCACGCGCTCAGGACGACCAGCTTGACCGAGCCGCCCGCGGCGCCGAACGTCTCGGCGATCGCTGCGGGTGAGACGACCTGAGCGCGGCCCTCCGCGGTCTGGAACAGGAGACCGTCAGGGCTGCCGCGGCCGCTGAAATGGACCACCGTAGGCTTGAGGCCGCACAGCTCGCGCAGCAGATCCAGCGGCTCCGCGGCCCACCGGGTCTCGAACTCGAAGCGATCCCGATAGCCGCTGCGCTTCAGCTCCGCTCGGATCGAGCGTGCCTCGCGGTCGAGGGCGCGCGGATCGATCCCGCTCGGATGGGCGGCCAGAAACAGGATGGTGTGCTTCGTCATCGTGACCCGGACCGGACGCACCCAGGTCCGAGGGATGGGGCGACGGCACCGGTGATTTCACGACACTGCCGCTCCGATTGGCGCGAGATCCGGCGTGAGATCCGAACACCCGCCGACCCGATCGATCAGCGGCGGCCCTTGTAGCCCATCATCCCCTGGATCACGCCCTCGCTGGCCTCGGCGACCTCGCCCTCCTCGCGGAGGCGGTCGGCGCAGTCGGCGCACACCTTGCGCGCCTTGCCTCCGACCTTGACGGAAACGAGCTTGGTCACCTCGTCGTTGCAGTCGCGGCAGATCGCCATGAACCCATCGTACTAGCGACCGTGGGCGGCTGCACGCACATCGAGCGCGGCGGCGAGCGCGGCGGCGATCAGCTCGATCTCACGCAGGCGGGCCTCGGTGATCGCGTCGAGCGCGTCGAGCAGCTCGACGATGCCGCCCTGCCCGCTGCGGTAGGACGCCTCGGCCATCGCGCGGACGCGGGGCAGGCGCTCGATCGCGTCGGCGCGGAACCGGGTGACCGCGTCGCACCGGGCGGCCTCGACCGCGGTGGCGCGGGCGAGCTCGGTGGTGAGCTCGGCGCCGGTGGCGCGGTGGTCGAGCTCGGCGGCGCGCTGCTGGGCGCGGGCGCGGGCGACGGCGCCCTGGTTGCGATCGAACAGCGGCAGCGGGATCGCGACGCCGACCGTGACGGCGATGCCCTGGGGATCCGTGGTGCCGAAGCTCTGGAGCTGGAAGCTCGGGGTCGGCACTGCGTCGGCGTGGGCGGTGGCCTCGTCGCGGCGCGCGGCGGCGAGCGCGGCGGCGCCGGCGACGAGATCGGGGTGGTCTGCGCCCGGGGCCGCGGCGGCGGCCGGCGCGGCGGGCGGCTCGAACGGACCGGCGGCGCGCGGCTGCCAGCCGGAGATGCCGGCCGCGGCGGCGAGCGCGCCGGACGCGGCGGTGGCGTCGGTCAGCGCCTCGCCGTGCCGGCTGGCGAGCGCGGCGAGCGCGAGATCGGTGCGCTCGAGCTCGTAGGGGCTCTTGGCGCCGGCCTGCTGGCGGCCGGCGACGATCGCGCGCACGGCGCGGGCGTCGTCGAGCGCGGTGGCCAGCGCGGCGGCCTTGCGCTGCGCGGCGGCGAGCGCGAGGAACCGGCGGCGGATCTCGATCTCGGCCTTCGCCTGATCGGCGTCGACGCCGGCGCGCCGGGCGGCGACCCGGGCCTCGGCGGCGCGGGTCCGGTGGCCGCGCTGGCCGCCGATCAGGATCGGGACGTCGAGGCCGACCAGCTCCTGCGAGTGGCCGAAGGTGTCCTGGCCCTGGACGATGTTGGTGGTGTTGAGCGACAGCGTCGGGTTGGGATGGATCGCGGCGTCGACGAGGTCGGCGGCGGTGACGTCGATCGCGGCGCAGCTGGCCGCGAGCCGGGGGCTGCGCTCGCGGTAGAGCGCGACGGCCTGGTCGGCGGTCACCTCGGCCGGGACGCCACCGACCTCGGGAGCGGCGGGCTGGGCGGCCGCGCCACCGCCGGCGGCGGCGGCAGCAGCAACGGCGGCGGCGGCGATGAACGCGAGCGTCGCCCTCACGGCTGATCATCCTGGGCCGGCGTGCCGAGCCGCTTGCGGGTGAACAGCTGGTGAACCACCGGCAGCACGGTGAGCGCGACGAGCAAGGTCGTCACCATGCCGCCGATGATCACGACGGCGAACGGCCGCTGGGTCTCGCTGCCGACGGCGTGCGACACCGCCATCGGGGTCAGGCCGAGGATCGCGAGCAGCGCGGCCATGACCAGGGCGCGGAACCGCGCGACCGGCCCGTCGACCAGCGCGTCGCCGAGCGCGGCGCCCGCGGTCCGCCGGGTCTCGACCGCCGACACCACGAGCAGGCCGGCGAGCGAGACCTGGCCGAGCAGCGCGATGAAGCCGACCGCGGCGCTGACCGACAGCGGGATGCCGGCGATCAGCAGCGCGAACACGCCGCCGGTCAGCGCGAACGGCGCGGTCGCGATCACGGCGAGCGCGCTGCGCGCCGAGCCCAGCGCGCTGTACAGCAGCACGAGGACGATCAGGAGCGCGACCGGGACGACGACGCGCAGCCGCGCCATCGCACGCTGCTGGTTCTCGAACTCGCCGCCCCACACGAAGTAGTGGCCGTCGGGCGGCCGGACCTTCGCGCCCGGGCCGCCGACCAGCGCCTGGGCCTCGGCGACCACCGAGCCGACGTCGCGGCCCTCGACGTTGAACTTGAGCGCCATGAACCGGCTGTTGGCCTCGTGGTTGATGGTGGCGCGGCCCTGGGCGATGCCGAGCCTTGCGACCTCGCGCAGCGGCACGGGGCCGCCGTCGCCGGTCGGCACCATCAGCGCGGCGATCCGCTCGGGGTCGGAGCGCTCCGGCGCGGGCAGGCCGACCCGGATCGGGACCAGGCGATCGTCCTTCCACATGCTGGTCGCGATCTTGCCGGCGAGCGCGGTCTCGACGACGTCCTGGGCGTCGTCGACCGCGATCCCGGCGCGCGCCAGCGCGGCGCGGTCGAGCACGATCTGGAGCTGCGGCACCATCGAGTCGCGGTAGAGGTCGAGGTCGACGATCCCGGGCACGCCGGCGAGCGCGGCCTTGGCGGCCTCGAGCGAGCTCCGCATCTTCTCGAGGTCGTTGCCGAAGATCTTGAGCACGACCTTGCCGCGCACGCCGGACACCGCCTCCTCGACGTTGTCCTTGATCGGCTGCGAGAAGTTGTACTGGACGCCCGGGATCTCGGTCAGCGAGGCGCGCATCTGCTCGACCAGCGCGTCCCGGGTCAGGCCGTGGCGCCACTGGTCCTCGGGCCTCAGGCGGACGAACGTCTCGCTCATGTTGACGCCCTCGTCGTCGGTGCCGTCCTCGGGGTGGCCCTGCTCGGACAGCGTGGCCGCGACCTCGGGGAACGTGAGCAGCCGGCGCCGGACGTCGAGCAGGATGTCCGAGCCGCGGGCGAGCGCGACGCTCGGCGGCATCTCGACGAAGATCACCAGGTCGCCCTCGTCGAGCTCGGGCAGGAACTCCAGGCCGAGCCGCCGCGCGCCGAGCGCCCCGCCGAGCACCAGGCCGGCCGCGATCGCCAGCGCGATCCAGCGCCGGCCGAGGATCGCGCGGAGCGCGCGGCGGTAGGCGCCGCGCAGCCACTCGATCGACCTCGGATCGCGGGCGGCGGCGTCGCGCGGGCCGAGCGCGGCGGCGCACAGCGCCGGGACCAGGGTGAGCGCGAGGACCAGCGCGCCGACCAGCGCGAACGTGTAGGTCAGCGCGAGCGGGCGGAAGATCCGGCCCTCGACCCGCTGCAGGGTGAACACCGGGATCAGCGCGGCGATGATGATCGCCATCGAATAGAACGTCGGGCTCGACACGTCGAACGCGGCGTGGCCGACGATGCCGAGCATGTCGCGCCGCGACGACGGCCGGCGCTCGCGGGCGAGGTGGATCACGTTCTCGACCAGGATCACCGCGCCGTCGACCAGGATCCCGAAGTCGATCGCCCCCATCGAGATCAGGTTTGCCGGCAGGTGGATCGCGCGCAGGCCGATGAACGCGGCGAGCAAGGCGATCGGGATCACCGACGCGACGATCAGCGAGCCGCGGATCGTGCGCAGGAACAGCCAGACCACGCCGAGGATCAACAGGCCGCCGAACAGCAGGTTGTGGTGCACGGTGCCGAGCGTGTGCTCGACCAGCGTGGTGCGGTCGTAGAACGGCTCGATCACCATGCCGCGCGGCAGGATCTTGGCGTTGAGCTCGGCGACCTTGGCGTGGACGCCGTCGAGCACCAGCGACGGGTTCTCGCCGCGGCGGAGCAGCACGAAGCCCTCGATGATCTCGCGGGTGCCGTCGAGCCCGGCCGCGCCGCGCCGCGGCACGCCGGACAGCAGCACGCGCGCCACGTCGCCGACCGTGATCGGCGTGCCGGCCTTGCTGGTCAGCACGATGTTCTGGATGTCGGACGCCGACCCGAGATAGCCGACGCCGCGCACCACCATCTCCTGGTCGCCGTGGCGCAGGAACCCGCCGCCGACGTTGACGTTGGACCTGGCGAGCGCGGTGCGGACGTCCACCAGGGTCAGGCCGTAGGCGAGCAGACGCGCCGGATCGACCTCGACGTGGACCTCGGGCAGGAAGCCGCCGAACCCGACGACGTCGGCGACGCCCGGGACCTGGCGGAACTGGGTCGCCACCACCCACTCCTGCTCGGAGCGCAGCTGGTGCAGCGAGTGGCGATCGCTGGCCAGCCGGTACTGGTAGATCTCGCCGAGCGGGGTGTACTCGGGCGCGAGCTCGGCGCTGGCGCCCGGTGGCAGGTCGCTGGCGGCGGCGGCGACCCGCTCGGTGACCAGCGCGCGGGCCTTGAACGCGTCGACGTCGTCGTCGAACGTCTGGTAGATCAGCGACAGGCCGAACAGGCTCTCCGAGCGCATCGAGATCATGCCCGGCGTACCGTTGAGCGCGCGCTCGAGCGGCAACGCAACCTGCTTTTCGATCTCCTCGGGCGCGAGCCCGGGCGCCTTGGTGATGACGTTGACCTGGTAGTTGGTGACGTCGGGGAACGCCTCGATCGGCGTATCCTGGTACGCGGTGAAGCCGTACGCCGCGATGCCGAGGGTGAACGCGACCACGGCGAGCCGCCGCGACACGCAGAGATCGATGACGTGCTTCAGCATGCCGGCATGCCCCGCGGGATCACAGCAGCTGCTCGGCCGCGCCCTCGATCAGGAGCGCGCCCCGGGTCACGACCTCGTCCCCGGGCGCCACGCCGCTCAGCACCTCGACGTGGCCGTCGATCGATCGGCCGACCTCGACCTTGTGCGGCGCGAACCGGTCGTCGCCGATCCGGACGTACACCACGTAGGTCTTGCCGTCCTCGACCAGCACCGCCTCGGCCGGCAGCACGATGGTCTTGCCGGCCGGCGCCTTGATCGCAGCGCGCGCGAACATCCCGGCGCGGACCGACCCGCCGGCGGCCCCGGAGATCTCGTCGAACGCGATGTACACCGGCGCGGTGCGCAGCGCCCCGGTCAGCGCCGAGCCGACCGACACGACGTGGCCGGCCGTAGCGACGCGGGTCGGCAGCTCGATGTCGACCGCGGCGCCGTCGTGGACCTCGGCGAGATCGCGCTCGAACACCTCGGCGACCACCCACAGCGAGCTCGGGTTGCCGATCTCGATCAGCGAATCGCCGCCGGGCTGGGCGACCGCCCCGACGCTGGCGTGGCGCGCGATCACGATGCCGTCGATCGGCGCGCGCAGCACGACGGTCGGCCCGGCGCCGCCGCCGAGGATCGCCACCGTGGTCTGGGTGCGCGCAAGCTCGGCCTCGCTCTGGCGGAGATGCGCCTGCGCGGTGACCCGCTCGCTGTCGACCCCGACGCCCGACCTGGCCATCGCGTCCTGGCGCGCGGTCTCCTGGACCGCGGCGTCGTGCTCGGCGGTCGCGGCGGCGAGCTGGGCGCGGGCCGCGGCGGCGTCCGGCGACGAGATCGTCACGAGCGGATCCCCCGCCTTGACCCGATCGCCGGTCTTGACGTGGATCGCGGTGATCCGCCCGGTGATCGGCAGGTTGACCTGCGACACCGCGCCGTCGCGGAATGCGACCCGGGCCGGCGCCAGCACGACCGGCGACGCCGCGCCGAGCGCGACCTTCTCGGTGGCCACGTACGGCCGGGACTCCTTGGCCAGCCGCACGCTCCCGTCGGGCCGGGGCGTCGACGTCGGTGGAGAGAACGAGACCGTCTCGCCGGCCGCCGGGGAGCAGGCCACCACGCACACCAGGAGCAAGCATCGGATCGCGTGCACGCAGCGCCGTGCTCCACGCGCCGTGCCAGCGGGCCGCCGTGGTACACCGACGGAGCCGGCGGCTTCATCTTTGTTTAACGCGAGCTGGGATAGGCATTTTTGCCTCACATGAGGCAGTCGTGTGGGGAGGACCATGTCGATTCGACTGCGGTTCACGATCGCGCTGACGCTGCTGGGCCTGCTCCTGGTCGGCGGCTACGCGGTGTTCGCATACGGCTGGGAGGTCGATGACCTGGACAGCGCGACGGAGCGCGAGGTCCTGACCCTCGGCCGCTCGCTGGCGACCTCGCTCGGCAACGCGCTGCGCGACCGCCAGCGGGCCGACATCGACGAGACGCTGCGCGCGCTCGAGCCGCTGGAGCCCAAGATCTTCGTACACGTCCACGACGTCGACGGCCGCGAGATCGCGCGCTCCAAGGGCGATCCGGCCGGCCCCGCGGCCGAGGCTGCGATCGAGGCGCTGTCCCGGCGCGCCGCGCTGACCGCGCACGAGAGCGTGGTGCTCGACGATCGCCGGTTCGTGTATGCCGCGCCGCTGACCGCCGACAGCGGCGAGGTGATCGGCGCGATCGTCGTGGCCCGGGTCACCGACGACGTGCGCGCCGACCTCGCGCGCACGCGCTGGCGCCTGATCGTCGTCGTGGTCGCATTCGTCGCGGTCACGCTGGCCGCGGGCGTGCTGCTCGGCACCGCCTACATCACCCGCCCGCTCGCCACCGTGCTCGATGGGATCAGCCACGTCCGCGCCGGGGACTTCCGGTCGCCGGTCCCGCTGGCGCGCCACGACGAGATCGGCGCGCTGGTCGACGAGTTCAACGCGATGGTCGATACGCTGGCCGAGGCCCGCCAGCGCATCGATCAGGAGACCGAGGCGCGGCTCCGGCTGGAGCGCGGCCTGCAGGGCATCGACAAGATGGTCACGATCGGCCAGCTGTCGGCCGGGCTGGCCCACGAGATCGGCTCGCCGCTCCAGGTGCTGTCGGCCCGCGGCTCGGCCCTGGCGACCCGCAGCGCGGACCCCGAGACCCGCCGCCAGGCCGAGATCCTCGTCGAGCAGACCGCGCGGATCACGCGGATCGTCGACCAGCTGCTGTCGTTCGGCCGGCGCCGCCCGGCGGTGAACGCGCCGCGCGACCTCGCCCGGCCGGTCCGGGCGGTGCTCGAGCTGCTCGACGGCGAGGCCCGCCGCCGCGGCGTCGCGCTCGACCTGGCGGTCGACGACGGCGACCACGTGATCGAGGCCGACGAGGACCAGCTGCAGCAGATCGTGCTCAACCTGGTGCGCAACTCGCTGGCCGCGACGCCGAGCGGCGGCCGGATCACGGTCGGGATCGAGGCCGCGCCCGAGCTCGCGCAGGTCCGGCTGATCGTACGCGACACCGGCCCGGGGATCCCGCCCGAGATGCAGGGCCGGCTGTTCGAGCCGTTCTTCACCACCCGCGCGTCCGAGGGCGGCACCGGCCTGGGGCTCGCGGTCGTCCGGGCGATCGTCACCGATCACGGCGGGACGATCACGGCGAGCTCGGAGCGCGGCGCCGAGTTCATCGTCGGCTTTCCAGCGCGCCCGCCCGGGGTACGCTAGGCGCCGGATGGCCGAGCCAGCCAGGATCCTCGTGATCGACGATGACCCCGCGGTCGTCGAGCTGCTCGTCGAGGAGCTCGCGCCGCACTACCGCGCGGCCGGCGAGAGCTCGGCGCGCGCCGGGATCGAGCGCGCGGTCGCCGAGGACTTCGACATCGTGATCAGCGACGTCGAGATGCCCGAGCTGCGCGGCACCGCGCTGCTGGCCGAGCTGCTCGAGCGCAAGCCCGGCCAGCTGGTCCTGATGATCACGGCGTTCGGCAGCATCGAGCTCGCGGTCCAGGCGGTGCGCGGCGGCGCGTGCGACTTCGTGACCAAGCCGTTCAAGATCCCGGCGCTGCTGCTCGCGGTCGAGCGCGCGCTGCGCGAGCGCACGATGCGGCGCGAGATCGTCCGGCTGCGCCGCGAGCTCGGCGACGACCGCGGCAGCCTGATCGCGTCGAGCCCGGCGATGGTCCGGGTGCTGGACATCGCGCGCCGCGCCTCGCGCGCGATGGCCAGCGTGCTGATCACCGGCGAGAGCGGCAGCGGCAAGGGCGCGCTCGCGCGCTGGATCCACGATCGCGGCACGCGCGGCCCCGGGCCGTTCGTCCACGTCAACTGCGCGGCGCTGCCGAGCGGCCTGGTCGAGGCCGAGCTGTTCGGGGTCCGGCGCGGCGCGTTCACCGACGCCCGCGAGTCGCGCGACGGCCTGTTCGTCGAGGCCTCACAGGGCACGATCTTCCTCGACGAGATCGCCGAGATGCCGCTCGACGTCCAGAGCAAGCTGCTCCAGGTCCTCGAGTCGTCGCGGGTCCGGCCGGTCGGCGGCGGCGAGGTCGCGATCGACGTCCGGGTGATCGCGGCGACCAACCGCGCGATCGATGATGCGGTGCACGCCGGCCAGTTCCGGCTCGACCTGTTCTTCCGGCTCAACGTGATCCGGATCGAGATGCCGCCGCTGCGCGAGCGCGCCGGCGACATCCCCGAGCTGGTCAACGCGCTGCTCGCCCGGGCGGCGCGCGGCGGCGCCGGCCCGATCGGCATCACCGACGAGGCGATGCGCTGGCTGGTCCGCCACGACTGGCCCGGCAACGTGCGCGAGCTGGCCAACGTGGTCGAACGCGCGGTCGCGCTGACCGATCACGACACCATCGTGCTGGAGGACGTCCGCGACCTGCCGTCGCGCGCGCCGCCCGACCCGACCGGCGACCTGCTGGCCAGCGCCGCGGAGCGCCAGCTTCCGCTCGCCGAGGTCGAGCGCGGCTACATCCGCCGCGTGCTCGACACCTGCGACGGCAACGTGTCGCGCGCCGCCCGGATCCTCGGCATCGATCGCCGCACGCTGTACCGGAAGCTCGCGTAGCGGCTGGGGCTCGCGGCGCCACCCCGGCCACGGAACAAACCGCCCCGCCGCCGCGTTGCACCGACATGATGGCCTCGTCGTCCCTGGCCTGGACCCCGCAGGTCGCCGAGCGGCAGAGCCAGCCGGAGCTGGGCACCAGCGTCGAGGCCGCGTTCCGCGACGCGCTGATCGAGAGCCTCGACGGCCTCCCCCTGTGCGACCGGAATCTGATCTGCTTCCACTACCTCCACGGGCTCGGTGCGGACCAGCTCGCCGAGATGTTCTTCACCCACCGGGCGGCCGTGGTTCGCCGGCTCGGCCGGATCCGCGAGCGCCTGCTGCGCGAGACCCGGCGCGGCCTGGCGGCGCGGCTGGCGCCCGAGCGCAGCCCCGCACTCGACCGGGTGCTCGACGTCGCGCGCAGCCGGCTCGACGTCGCGATCGCGCGCGTGCTGCGCGCCTGACCGGCAGATCGACCCGCGAATCGGCCGGCGATCACCTCTGGCGATAGACGAAGCGGACCGCCGTGCACACGGGCGTCGCCTTGCCGCTCACGATGATCGGGCGGTAGTGCCACGTCTTGCGGATCGTGCTCTGGATCTTGAAGTCGTAGGACGGGAAGCTGGTGCTCTTGATCACGCTCACCGTGTTGATCGACCCGTCCTCGGTGACGCAGACCTTGAAGCTGCCGTTGATCGAGTCCATGCCCGAGCGGGCGATCTCGCTCTGGGTGGTCTCGTCGGGGAGGATCTCCTTGTCGCCGGAGGTCCGGTTGGCGTCGAGCACGGTCGACGCCACGGTCTGGGTGGAGGCCGGCGCAGGCGGCGCCGCGGCCGGTGCGGGCGGGGACGTCGCCGAGGGCGATGCCACCGGGGATGCCGTCGCCGAGGGCAATGAGGGCAATGAGGGCAATGAGGGCGATGAGGGCAATGAGGGCGATGATGGCAGTGGCAGCGGAGGCGCAACCGGCGCGAGCGTCACCGCCGGGCTCTGCAGCGGCGCGGATGCGGTGGGCGGCGGCGGGGTCGGCGCCTCGGTCTTGGTGACGATCGCAGGGGATGCCGTCGTCTCGCTGATCTTCGCGTTCGACGTCCGCCTCGACGGCGAGGGCGCGGACGAGGGCGCGGCCCCGGACGAGGACGTGCGCCGGGTCGCCGGCTCCGCCTTGGCCTGCGCGGCCGGCTCCGGGGTTTCCGGCGTCTCCGCCGGGGGCCGGGGCGGCTCCGGAATCGGGGTCACCACCGGCGCGGCCGCCGCGGCGGACTGGGACGGCGGCGGTGCGGTCGCGGTCGCCACGGGCGAGGTCGAGCTGCCAGTCCCGGCGAGCCGCCAGATCGCGATCACCAGCAGCACGACCACCGGCGCGCAGATCATCACGATCTTGACCGGCGTGAGCCCGCGCGGCGCGGCGGCCCGCTGCTGGCTCTCCCAGCCCATCTTGGAATCGGTCGGCGGCGGCGCGCCGCTCAGCCGCGACACCTGCGACACCTGCGACCGCGAGGTCTCGGACGTGGCGCTTCCGGCGATCACCGCGATCGCGCCGCTCTGCCGCGGGATCGAGCTCGTGCTGCGGCGGAAGTCCTCGCCCGGCGGCAGCTCGGTCCAGCTCTTGCCCGGCGCGGACTCGGTGGCGGGCGGCTCTCCGACTTCTTCGAACGAGTCGAAGTCCTGGCCCTCGAGCTCCAGCCACGGCTCGGGCCTCTCGCCGAACATCTTCCGCATGTACGTCGAGATCGCCGAGGTCGACGTGGTCAGGCTCGCCTTGGCGGCGAACTGATCGAGCGCCACGCGAAGCTCGTCGGCCGTGAAGTACCGGCGCTCGGCATCGGGCGCGATCGCGCGCATGATGATCGCCGACAGCTCGTTGGGCAGCTCGGGCCGGCGGACCTGCGGCAGCGTGACCCGGCCGTTGACGATCTGGTCCATCACCAGGTAGTCACTCTCGCCCTTGAACAGCCGGGTCGTGGTCGCCAGCTCGTAGAGCACGACCCCGAGCGAGTACACGTCGCTGCGCCGATCGACCTCGGCGCCCTTGCACTGCTCGGGGGACATGTACGAGATCTTGCCCTTGAGGCTGCTCGACCGGGTCTCCTGGCGCGCCGACGCCTTGGCGATCCCGAAGTCGACGACCTTGATCGAGCCGTCGTAGCCAACCAGGATGTTCGACGGCGAGATGTCGCGGTGCACGATGCCGAGCGGCCGCTTGTCCGGCCCGCGCCGCTCGTGCGCGTAGTGCAGCCCCGCCGCCGTG